>JAHEKP010000002.1:0-65852 GCA_024638285.1 Cryomorphaceae bacterium | reverse complement strand
CCAGGGACAAATTTAGGTATGCAGCGAAGAAGTTTTGATGAAGCTTTTGGAGATTATTTAGCAGAACGACACGGCAGGCGCATGGGTATATCGAGCACGCGAGTTTTTGATTGGGACGGCAATAATGAATTTTGGAACGGTAGAAGTGTTTCTTATGATGGCGTAAAGAACTACAATCAGCTCGTTTTTAGCTCCATCTATCAACACACAGATCTAATGTCCAGTGCGATGTTAGAATTTAGTACGTTTCCAAATGTAGGTGGAAGCGTTGCGGATAAAATTATTTTGGAAGGCGTTCATTCTTTAATGCCTAACCAAACTTTTAGGCAAATCGCGCAAAACTTCCTTTGGGCCGATTCTTTACTTTATAATGGCTCGCACTACAATGACCTTACATTGGCCTTTGGCGCTCCGAAGAACATTCTTACGGCGAATACATTGGACGAATCCTCCGCCAACGCTTTAATGGAACACGTGGTACACACCGAATCCGGAACTGTTCTTAAAACAAAGGAAGGTAAACCTGCGTTGATTCACTGTTACAATTGGTCCGGACAACTACTATGGTCTCAAGCCTCTTTAGGGCGATTGGAACTTCCTAAGGGCACTTCCGGACTATTATTAGAGATTATCTATTCTACCGGCGAGCGCGTCTTAATTAAGACCATTTAGAAAATAGCGTTGCCAATTCTACAGGGCAGCTCTTTGGTTTAAACGAGATTTTATCTACAAATACAAGGACTACCTTCCCTGTTACCAGTGTATTACCTGTAGCATCTCGAAGGGTGTGGTAAAATGATATCTTCCTAGTTGGATGTTCTATTACGGATGTCTCCAATGAGACTTCTTCATCATATTTCGCACCTCGCTTAAAATCGATGCTCATATGAACTACGGGCAACATCGTTCCATTTGCTTCAAGTTGCGCGTAAGAAATTCCTAATTTGCGTAATAATTCAACCCGGCCAACCTCAAAATAAGCAGCATAATTTCCATAATACACTACACCCATTTGATCCGTCTCAGAGTATCTAGGTCGGAAGGTATGTGTATCTTTGATTTGTACTTGTTTCATAGCCACTAATTTAGCTGTACTCTGGTTGCTTAAGGGTAGTGTTCAATGTTCAATTTTGAGATTTTTGAACAATTAAGTGAGTGGATGGTAATTTATACTCAAAAAATTTGGGCGTTTATACTATGCGCTGTTTATCAAGTAGTTAAGACGCCCCTTAAGTAAATCTTTTTATTAACACAATAGCAAATAAATTTTTTTCAATGAGAATTTATGAACACATTTGCTATGCAGTCAACAAGATGAATTTACTCTTCGATTGCCGCCCGAAAAGTTTACTAATACACACAACACGACCTCAAGTTTGAACAGCCTTGAGGTAAGAGAATTTTTGACCATGGAGAAAAGCGTTAATGATGTCTGGAATGAAGCCTTACAATTTATTCAAGACAACGTTGATGACCAGTGCTACAACACCTGGTTTGAACCTATAAAACCAGTAAAACTTCAGTCGAATATCATTACTGTCCAAGTACCTTCAAAGTTCTTCTACGAATACCTCGAAGAGCACTATATACAATTGTTGAAGGCTGCCATAACAAAATCACTAGGTCAAGACGCAAAATTGGTATACAGCATTGTGCTTGAAAACGCTTACGGTAATGCACAAGCGCCCACGATGAAGTTGCCTAGCAGCGGTCGTAAAAAGCACCCGCGTCAAAGCGTAAATATGCCAATGAAGATTGGGAACGACAAGGAAATTAAAAATCCCTTTGTGATCCCAGGCTTACAAAAGCTTAACATTGATTCGCAATTAAATCCGAACTATAGCTTCGAAAACTTCATTGAAGGAGATTGCAACAGACTTGCAAGATCTGCAGGTTATGCCGTAAGTAAAAATCCTGGCGGGACGTCTTTTAACCCACTCATGCTTTATGGAGGAGTCGGTTTAGGAAAAACCCATTTGGCACATGCTATAGGAGTTGAAATCAAAGACAACTATCCGGAAAAAACTGTACTGTATGTAAGTGCAGAAAAATTTACGCAACAGTTCATAGATAGTATACGTAACAATACCAAGAACGACTTCGTGCACTTCTATCAAATGATTGATGTTTTGGTTATTGATGATGTGCAAAGTTTCTCTGGTAAAGAGAAAACACAGGATGTATTTTTTGAGATATTCAACCACCTTCATCAAAACGGTAAGCAAATCATTTTGACTTCTGACCGTGCTCCCGTGGAGTTACAAGGTATGGAACAGCGTCTATTGAGTCGATTCAAATGGGGCTTAAGTGCAGATCTCCAAAAGCCCGGACTAGAGACTCGTGTTGCGATATTAGGCAAGAAGCTCTATAATGATGGTATTGAGATAGAACAAGACATTATTGAATACATTGCTTATTCCATAAACTCAAATATAAGAGAGCTCGAAGGTGCGCTGATCAGTATACTCGCACAAAGTAGTTTGAATAAGAAGCAAATCACAATGGAGTTAGTGAAATCCATGGTCGATAAATTTGTAAAAAGCACTACTCGTGAGATTTCTATCGATTTTATACAAAAGGTCGTTTGTGATTATTTCGATATGCCTCTAGAATTACTGAAATCAAAGACGCGAAAACGTGAAATAGTTCAAGCAAGACAGTTGAGTATGTATTTTTCTAAACAACTCACAAAAAACAGTCTAGCGAGCATTGGACAGCAATGTGGAAATAAAGACCATGCGACTGTGCTTCATGCATGCAGAACCGTGAATAATTTAAAGGAAACAGACAAGCGTTTCCGTACCTATGTGGACGATTTACAAAAACGCCTAACACTCGCATAAAAAACAGTTTAACGAATGTTTTAGAGTCAGTATCTTCGGGTACTGACTTTTTTATTTATGAAAATCCTCATGGTTTGTTTGGGCAATATATGCCGTTCTCCCCTAGCTCAAGGTATACTTGAGAAGTATGCGCCTAATGATTGGGTCATAGATTCTGCCGGCACCTCTGGATGGCATGCTGACGAGCGTCCGGATACAAGAAGTATTTTAACTGCTAAAGAGCGTGGTATTAACATTGACCAACAACGTTCACGAACGGTGACTATAGCAGATTTTGAAGACTTTGATATCCTTTTTGCAATGGACAGTTCTAACTATTCAAATCTTATCCAATTGGCCCCGTCTCAAGCAGCTAAACAAAAAGTACGGCTCATTTTAAATGAATCCTATCCAGGTGAAAATCGTCAAGTACCCGATCCGTATACCGGTGGACAGCAGGGATTTACGGAAGTTTATGCACTTCTTGACGAGGCTATTCAATCTTTTTTAAAAACGCACTAATGGCTGCTATTTACTTATTGCCTAATACTTTAGGTCAAGATAATTTTGACAGCATCATACCCAAAGATGTCGTCAATATTATAGATAACCTGACGTATTTCATTGTTGAAAATGAAAAAACAGCCCGCGCCTACATCAAGCATTTATTGCCTGAAAAGAATCAGCGTGAATTAAGGCTTGAAATACTAGATAAGCAGACTGATCCGCTTGATCTTCCTCATTTTTTAGATCCTATTAAAAAAGGGCATTCTATTGGTATCTTATCTGAAGCAGGTGTTCCGTGTGTTGCGGATCCAGGTGCTACTATTGTCAGTATTGCGCATAGAAAAGGAATACAGGTACGCCCATGCGTGGGTCCTTCTTCAATACTTCTTGCTTTAATGGCAAGTGGGTTTAACGGTCAGCAGTTTACTTTCAGAGGTTATTTACCGCACGACAAACCCATTCGAAAAAGAGTCTTTCAGGCAATGCAAAAAGACATTCGTGATGGGATAACTCAAATCTTTATGGAGACGCCCTATCGAAACGGTAAACTGTTAGAGGAATTGGTCGCCACCTTACATCCAGAGACTAAACTTTGTATTGCTGCAGATATTACCTTAGATACGGAGATGATTCAGACCCAAACAGTAGCACAATGGAGTCTAGATTTGCCAGAATTACACAAACGACCAGCGATTTTTTTGATAGATTAAATCCGTATGACGGCTAACGACGATAAGGATAGAAAACTAGTAGAGGGAATATTCAATGAACTGTTAAACAGTATTGAGTATAAAACTGATGCGTCTGATCAAAAATTAATACAGCGCGCTTTTTCCTTAGCTAAAGACGCGCACAAGGGGGTTCACCGTAAAAGTGGCGAGCCTTACATCACTCATCCTTTAGCTGTTGCTCAGATTGTTGCAACCGAAATAGGTTTAGGACCAACAAGTATTGCAACTGCTTTGATGCATGATGTTGTTGAAGATTCAGACTATACGCTTGTTGATATCGAAAACATGTTTAATCCCAGTATCGCTCGACTTATAGACGGTTTGACTAAGATTTCTGGGGTGGTTGGCATGGAAAGCAGTATGCAGCTTGAGAATTACCGAAAGATGCTGCTCACTATTTCAGATGATGTAAGAGTCATACTCATAAAGCTAGCGGACCGATTACATAATATGCGCACCATGTCGGGTATGCCGGCGCATAAACAACTCAAAATAGCATCGGAAACGTTGTTTATCTACGCGCCCCTTGCGCATCGATTGGGATTATTTAGTATCAAGACTGAATTAGAGGACATATCCTTAAAGTACACTGAACCTGAGGTGTTTGAGGAAATCAAAGACCATATGGAAACCCTTCAGAGAAAGGATTTTGAATATTTAAATAAATTTGAGAGAAAGGTTTCGGAAGAACTCTCATATGCTAATCTCAACTTTGAAATTAAGAAGCGTACTAAAAGTATTTACTCTATTCGGCGTAAAATGAAGAACCAAAAAGTGCGCTTTGAAGAAGTATATGACAAATACGCGATTCGAATTATTCTTGAAGCAGATAAAGAACGAGAGAAAGCGATCTGTTGGCAAGCCTACTCCATTGTTACTGAGAATTTCAACCCTAATCCAGCGCGTCTAAGAGACTGGATCAGTGCACCAAAAAGTAATGGATACGAATCCCTTCATACTACCGTAATGGGTCCAGAAGGACATTGGGTCGAAGTACAGATCAGAACCAGGCGTATGGATGATATCGCTGAAAACGGTTTCGCCGCGCACTGGAAATACAAGGAGGATAGTTCGGGCAGTAATCAATTGGACCGTTGGTTGCTTCGTATACGAGAGTTTCTAGATGATCCTGAAAACGATAGCGAAGACTTTATTGATAACTTTAAGATGAATCTCTTTTCATCTGAAATTTTCGTGTTTACGCCCAAAGGTGAGATGCTGACCTTACCAAAAGGAGCCACGGCACTAGATTTTGCCTTTGATATACACACGGAGGTAGGCGCCCATTGTTTGGGTACAAAGGTCAACGGTAAACTCATTCCTTTGAGTACGCCACTTAAATCTGGTGATCAAATAGAAGTGTTGACCTCTGTGAAACAAGAGCCTAAGGAAGATTGGCTGAGCTTTGTAAAAACAGGCAAAGCCAAACAGCGGATTAAGCAAAGTTTGAAGAAGGAAAAGCAGTTGATTATTGGCCAAGGCCAATTCATCCTTGAACGCAAACTAAAGGTGCTTAAACTAAAGGCGACCCATAGCAATAAACATAAACTCGTTAATTTCTTTGGGTTAAAAAACCCAGAGGAGTTGTACTATAAAGTAGGGCTTGGTGTTATTGATAACGGCAAACTCAGGGAATATGCGCGAGAAACATCAGGTTTAGTAAATTATTTCAAGCAGCGCATAGTAAAGAGCAACTACGCGAAGACGAAACTAGACGAAAAATCAGCTAAACTGGCTACGGACCATTTAATGCTTGTGTTCGATACCGATGAACACGAGATGGATTACACGCTCGCGAAGTGCTGCAATCCATTACCAGGCGATAGAGTTTTTGGGTTTGTGACTACCGCTGATGGATTAAAAGTACACCGTGATGATTGCCCTAATGCGGTTTTACTGCAAAGTAGATTTGCGAATAGAACATTGAAAGCGAAATGGGTAGACAAGAAAGGTGCCTTCTCAACCATTAATCTATTAATAAAAGGAATGGATAGAATTGGTATCGTAAATGATGTAACGAAAGTTGTATCGAACGAGCTTAGTATCAACATAAAGGCCATTGCTTTCAGCGTTGACGACGGGTTATTCACAGGGAAATTGACCATTGAAGTCGCGGATAAATTGGGCTTAACGGACACTATTAACAATATCAAGAATTTAGAGGGCATTAGTAGTGTGTCTCGTGTAGGTAAATTCAATTGATACGACGTATTTTAGCGTTTTACTTCTCATGAGTACACAAGAAGCATACAATAAGGTAAAAGACGTATTTGGCCGCTATTTGGAAGAGCATAATCAACGCAAAACTCCAGAGCGGTTTGCTATTTTAAAGGAGGTCTACGAAAACGAAGACCACTTTGACGTGGAAACCTTATACCTTAATATGAAAGACAAGAATTACCGCGTTTCTCGAGCAACTCTTTACAATACCATTGAGTTACTTTTGACGTGTGGATTGGTTCGCAAGCATCAGTTTGGTCAAAATCAAAGTTTTTATGAGAAGTCGTATTTCAACAAACAACACGATCATGTCATATTAACGGATACGGGTGAAGTATTCGAATTTTGTGATCCACGCATTCAAAACATTAAACAAACCATCGAAGAAATTTTCGGTGTAGAAGTAGAAAGCCACAGTCTTTATTTCTACGCAAAAAGAAAAGAGTCGAGCAACAATTAATTATGGCAGTAGATGTGCTTTTAGGTCTCCAATGGGGAGACGAAGGAAAAGGAAAAATAGTCGATGTATTGACGCGTAAATACAATATTATCGCTCGCTTTCAAGGTGGCCCCAACGCGGGTCATACTTTAGAATTTGAAGGCAAGAAGCACGTACTTCATACCATACCCTCTGGCGTTTTTCATGAGAATGTTATGAATGTTGTGGGTAACGGCGTAGTTATAGATCCAGTCATTTTTAAGGTTGAATTGGACAAGCTGATTGATCAAGAGCCGCACGTACTAAGCCGATTAAAAATTAGCCGCAAGGCACACTTGATTTTGCCTACACATCGATTGCTTGATGCGGCTAGTGAGGCCGCAAAGGGAAAGAAAAAAATCGGTTCTACATTAAAAGGAATTGGCCCAACCTATATGGACAAAACAGGGCGTAACGGATTGCGTGTTGGCGATATTCAGTTGGATAATTTTAGTGAACTCTACAATGCCTTAGTAGATAAACACAAACAACTACTAGCGGGTTACGAAGGATTTGAATACGATTTAGGTGCGCTTGAACCGAACTGGTTTGCTGCAGTAGAATACCTCCGTTCTCTCGACATCATAGATAGTGAACCGTACTTCCACGATGCTATAGCAGAAGGTCAGACAATATTGGCGGAGGGTGCACAAGGTACTTTACTTGACATTGATTTTGGTACTTATCCCTTTGTAACCTCCTCAAATACAACATGTGCGGGAGCTTGTACAGGTATGGGTATTGCACCAAACAAAATTAAAAACGTCTATGGTATTTTCAAAGCGTATTGTACGCGTGTAGGTTCTGGCCCCTTCCCTACAGAATTATTTGATGAAGTAGGCGCAACGATACAAACAAATGGCCATGAGTTCGGTGCAACTACTGGACGTCCTAGAAGATGCGGTTGGTTAGATTTACCCGCATTAAAATACGCTATCAACGTAAATGGCGTTACTGAGCTAATGATGATGAAAGCGGACGTTTTAAGTGGCGTAGGACCTATCAAAATTTGTACGGCATATAAGTACAAAGGAGCGGTTGTTAAGCACTTGCCATACAAACTGCACGAGGATCTCATTGAGCCCATTTTCACAGAACTTCCTGGCTGGGATGAAGATTTAATGCAGATGACCTCAGAAGAAGTTTTCCCGCAAAGCTTTAAAGACTATATCGCATTTATTGAAGCAGAAGTTGGTGTTCCAATCACACTAGTAAGTGTAGGTCCCGATCGCGCTCAAACGATTCTAAGAGATTAATGAAAAAGGCCATACTAATTTGTGTGGCCCTTTTTTTCTCTACCCCTCAATCGGGGTGGAGTCAAACGAAAATTCAAATAATACGAAGCGATACTACTGACTTTATCAAAGGAGATAATGGTGCGCAGACGTATTATTTGAAAGGTAATGTGACTCTAAAGCAGGACGTAGCGTTAATGTATTGCGATTCTGCGGTTTTGTATCGTCCCCAGAATACTTTTGAAGCTTTCGGAAATGTCAGAGTAAGACAAGCCGACACCGTTCTCATCACCGGGGAGCAACTAACGTATCTTGGGGATGAAAGGACGTTCACCATTTCTGAGCGGGTGGTGCTTAAAACGCCATCTTCAAAATTGGCGACAAGTGTGTTGAAATACGACAGAAACACTTCCACGGCCTATTATCTAACTAGATCAACCTTAGAGCGTAAAAATTTACGTATTACCTCTAATGTCGGTAATTACAACACGGAATACGAAGTGGTTCGGTTGCGAGGCAATGTCTTAGCTGTGGATTCGGCATTTCAAATGAATACAGATACCTTATTATACTATCCAAATAGAAATAGTTATTCTTTTGCAGGTCCAACAAAGCTCGTAAGGGACAGCACGGAATTGTTTTGTTCTAAAGGGACGTATTCAGCAGATGCTACACTACTAGAATTGTATGGAGGTGCTGTAATGAAGGCACCGAACCGTTATATTGAAGCGGATAGCTTGTATTACTTTTTGAGAACTGAAGATGGAACCTTGCATGGTAACGCCACGGTGGCCGATTCTACTGAAGGTTTTGTACTTAGCAGTACTTTTATCGACTATAAAAAGAATCCCGTATACGTAGATGCTTATTATCCAGTGTTCTATGAGCAGAGCATGGAACAAGATACCATCTACGCAAGAGGTGATAGCTTAAGGATACGTTCGATAGCGGATTCATCAAAAATCGTTCACTTGTTTGGTCAGACATCCTTTTTTAGTTATGATTTTCAGGGTATCAGTCCTAATTTTCTATTTCATGAAGCAGCTGAAGAATTGGCATTGTACCCTTCTCCTACCTTGTGGAGTGGTTCCAGTGAATTTGGTGCAGACTCAACAGCATTGAAACTAGATGCGAATAGATTGGACAGTTTATTTATGATCAACAAAGTAACCATCACGACGAAGACGAAGGATTCGTTGTTTTTTGATCAAACCACCGGGACGGTATTAGAAGGTAGTTTTACAGACAATACCTTAAGAAATGTTCGTATTGATGGGAATACCCAAGCACTACTTCACAATGTAAGTAATTCCGGTCGTATCGAAGGTTCGAACAAAAGCAGTTGCTCGTGGATGAAGATTACATTCAACAATGAGGCCTTGGAGCGCATTAAGATGGCACGAGATGTAGAAGCAATTTATACTCCCAAGACTTCAGCTGTTCCTGAATGGCTGCCAGGCTGTCAACCGTCTTTTGAGCTACGGCCGAAAAAATCCGCACCGACTGCTCCTAACTAAGAACGTTCGAGAATCGCTTTTATGTTCGGTCTAAAATATGCAGGGCCTTTCATGACTTTTCCATCTGCCCTGTAAATAGGTTTCCCATCCTCCCCTAGTTTACTCATATTACTTGCCTGAATCTCATCGAAAACTTCTTCAATAATGTGTTGCATACCGTGACTTAGAATAGTTCCACATAAAATGTACATCATATCACCTAGGGCATCAGCAACTTCTACTGTGTCACTATTTAAGGCTGCCTCAAGGTACTCTTCGTTTTCTTCCGCCATAAGCCTATGTCTCAATTCAATAATGTCTTTTGAGGTTGTTGCTGTTGGCTCGTATTTATTAGTAATTCCAAAAGTGTCATGGAACTTTTCCACATGTTTTAGCTGTTTTTGCATACTGTGCTTTTTATGAACGATTGCATTGTAAATTTACACTATGGAAAACATTACCACAGGGCATTGGATTTTCGCGGCTATTTTCGCGATCTCTTTTCTCATTTACCTCTTTGTTAGCTACCGCAAGGACCTGCAATTACACAAGATTCATTACCGAAGTGGCGGAATTCAAGTCTTACTATTTATTGTAATTACCTTGTTCGTTCTGTTTGTTTTTAAGCGTCTAATGTAGCACCAATTCTGTCGTATATTTGTGTAGAGTTTAACTCAACCCTATCGCATGACAGAAAAGCAGAAAAAAGAGATCAGTTACCAGGAGTACAAAACCGAAGTACTCCAAGATTATAAGATTGCCGTTCTTTCCCGGGAATGCTCACTTATGGGGCGTCGCGAAGTACTTACTGGAAAGGCTAAGTTTGGAATTTTTGGTGCTGGAAAAGAATTGGCCCAGATCGCATGGGCGAAGGCCTTTGAAAAAGGTGATTTCAGAAGTGGGTATTACAGAGACCAAACCTTTATGATGGCTTTGGGAGAAATGGATGCTAAACGCTTCTTTACCTCACTTTATGCCGTAACCGACATCAAAGAGGAACCTATGGCAGGTGGCCGTCAAATGAACGGCCATTTTGCAACGAGATCGCTTGATGATAATGGCCATTGGGTAAACCTTACAGAACAATATAACAGCTCCTCTGACATCAGTCCTACTGCTGGGCAAATGCCACGACTTTTAGGATTAGCGCAAGCTTCAAAGGTGTATAAAGAAGTTTCTTTTGACGGCAGTGAGAAATTCTCGCAGAACGGTAAAGAAGTCGCTTGGGGAACCATAGGTAATGCATCTACCTCTGAAGGACTATTTTTTGAAACTATAAATGCTGCGGGTGTATTACAGGTTCCTATGGTTATTTCTGTCTGGGACGATGAATACGGAATATCTGTAGGTGCTGAATATCAAACCACGAAGCAAGATATTAGCGAAATTCTCAAAGGTTTTCAGCGGGATGAAAAAGGCAATGGCTATGACATATTCGTAGTAGAAGCCTGGGATTATCCTGCACTAATAAACACATTTCTACATGCCGGGCGTGTAGCTCGTGAAGAGCACGTACCCGTAATGATTCATGTAAAAGGAATGACTCAACCGCAAGGACACAGTACTTCCGGGTCGCATGAACGCTACAAAAGTGCGGAGCGTTTACAATGGGAGAAGGATTACGACTGTATCTTAAAATTTGGTGAATGGATTGTGGCCCATGATGTGGCCAGCGAAGAAGAATTGGACGAAATAGTAAAAGAAGCTAAAAAGCTTGCTCGTGAGGGCAAAAAAGAAGCTTGGACTATTTACCAAAGCCATCCTATTGGTTTAAAACATGAAGTTTTACCATTGTTAAAGGCTATTCAAACACAGGGTGAGAAAGGTATTTTCATTACCAATATCATCAAAGAACTTGAAGCGCATGAAGATCTTGAGGTCGCACATTCTTTTAAAGCAGTACGTAAAGCGTTGCGTATGGTTGTTGGAGATAGTAAAATAGACGTTGCTCCCCTTAAAGCTTGGTTGAATAAAGAAAATGCTGTTCAAAGCGAACGTTACAGTTCTCATCTATACAGTGTACAATCTGAGGCGGCATTGCTCGATCATATACCCGCATCGTATGCTACCCAGGAGAAGGTTGATGCCCGAATCGTGCTTAGAGATAATTTTGATGCGCTCTTCGCAAAGTATCCTGAAGCAATGGTCTTTGGAGAGGATTCTGGTAAAATTGGCGATGTCAATCAAGGGCTAGAAGGAATGCAGGTTAAATATGGCGAGACAAGAGTCCAAGATGCAGGTATCCGCGAGGCCACTATTATGGGGCAAGGTATTGGTTTAGCTATGCGCGGTTTGCGCCCCATTGCTGAAATCCAATATTTAGACTATCTGCTCTATGCCCTTCAAATCATGTCAGATGATTTAGCGACAGTGCACTACCGTACTGTGGGTGGACAAAAAGCACCAACCATTGTTCGTACACGTGGGCACAGACTAGAGGGTATCTGGCATTCTGGATCCCCTATGGGCACCATCATCAATACGATTAAAGGAATGTATGTGCTCGTCCCTAGAAACATGACCAAAGCTGCTGGATTCTACAATAAGTTAATGCAGCTAGATAACCCTGCCATTGTTATTGAATGTTTAAATGGATACAGAAGAAAAGAAGCACTGCCTTCCAACTTAGGTGAATTCACGGTACCTATTGGTGAAGTTGAAATCATGCAAGAAGGAACGGACATTACCCTGGTTACTTATGGTTCGAACTGTACGATAGCAGTTGCCGCTGTACAAGAACTTTCAACTATGGGGATAAGTGTAGAATTAATTGATATTCAATCACTTATTCCTTTTGACCTAAACCACGATGTAGTTGAGAGTTTAGCAAAAACGAATACTTTAGTTATTCTGGATGAAGATGTTCGAGGTGGCGCCTCAGCGTTCTTAATGCAGCACATTTTGGAGGATCAGAAAGGGTATCAATATCTGGACGGAGCGCCAGTCACCATTACTTCTAAAGATCATCGTCCCGCTTTTGCATCTGACGGAGATTACTTCTCTAAACCCTCTCACGATGATATCGTAGAACAGTTGTATGCTGTAATGCATGAGAAAGATCCGCAGACCTACCCTGCTATTTAATGGGAACCCCTAAGCTTTTTCCAAATACGGTTGCAGGAGTATTAGAAGCGCTGGAAATGTCTTTTGGCAAGGGACTCTATGCGGACAAGGTCGTTGAGCGTTTGTTGCGCCAAAATAAAAAATGGGGATCTCGAGACCGAAGCTTTGTCGCAGAGCACACTTACGAAATAGTGCGTTGGTGGGGCTTATTGTGGGGACTTCTAGCGCAAGAACCAACAACAAAGCGGAAAGACCTGCAGAAACTTTTTGGCATATACTGGCTCTGGAGAGGTTTTGAACTTCCCGATTGGCCAAAATTTGATGCTGTTCGCGACGTTAATATTGAAGAGCGTTTAAAAGGTTTAAGTGGAACCGCAACTTTAGAAAGCTATGCTAAATGGTTTGACGAAGAAGCCCGGAATCAATTGGGTTCGAAATGGGATGTCATAGCTTGTGCCATGAACATACCCAATGCGGTTAATCTCCGCGTAAATACACTCAAATCAAATCAAGAAGAAGTACGGCTTGAATTGCAGCAGGCAGGTTTAGAAGTGAGTGAACACCCTACCTTTCCTAGTGCCCTTGTATTAGCGGGACATCCTCGACTAAATAATCTTGAAGGTTTCAAAACAGGTAAATTTGAGGTTCAAGACGCCGGTTCTCAGTCCATTGCACCTTTCTTAGATCCAAAGCCAGGCAGCACGGTTATTGACGCTTGTGCTGGTGCTGGTGGTAAAACATTGCACTTAGGTGCTCTAATGGAAAATAAGGGTACTCTTATCGCGATGGATGTAGAAGGTAGAAAATTAGGTGAACTATTAAAGCGAACACAACGCAGCGGATTGAGTATAGTTAAAACTAGAGCTTGGGAAGAACCTGGTGTGCTGGACGAATTGTCAAACAGTGCGGATTATCTGCTTCTTGATGTGCCTTGTTCTGGGTCTGGCGTCATTAAGCGAGAGCCGGATACGAAATGGAAGTTGCAGCCAGAGCATTTAGATCGATTGGAATCAGTCCAATTTAGTATAATCCGTGATTATTCTAGCCTATTAAAAATGGGTGGCATCATGGTTTATGCAACCTGTAGTATTCTTCCTAAAGAAAACAAACGTCAAGTCGATGCGTTTCTAGCACATCCAGCCGGTGCGCAATTTGAGTTGTTAGAAGACCGTACAGTAGATCCATCACATCATAATGATGGCTTTTACATGGCAAAATTAAAAAAGCTAGCATGAAAACCACTGAATCTAACTCCCTTTACGACGGCCTAGAGCATATGAGTGCCTTAGAATTGGTGCAAGGAATCCATTCAGAGGACACTAAAGTTGCAGCAGCTGTCGCTAATAAGATTTCAGAGATCAGTTCTTTTGTGGAGGCCCTTGTTGATCGTATGAAAATGGGCGGTCGATTGTTCTATATTGGTGCCGGAACATCAGGCAGATTAGGCATATTGGATGCAAGCGAATGCCCGCCAACCTTTGGAGTAAACCACGAAACAGTTATTGGACTTATTGCCGGAGGAGATTCAGCTATTCGTAAAGCCGTTGAGTATGCCGAAGATGATTGGAAAGGTGCGTGGAAAGATTTGGCTCCTTATTCGCTTTCAAAAAAAGATACGATTGTTGGAATCGCTGCAAGTGGGACTACTCCTTATGTAATTGGCGGAGTTAATCAGGCGCGACAAAAAGGGTTACTTACCGCTTGTATCACTTGTAATTTGGGATCTTCGTTGGCACAAGCTGTAGAACATCCTATTGAAGTGGTCGTAGGGCCTGAATTTGTTACGGGTTCTACTCGAATGAAAAGTGGCACTGCCCAAAAGATGGTGTTAAATATGATTTCCACGAGCGCGATGATTTTATTAGGTAAAGTGGAAGGAAACAAAATGGTAGATATGCAGCTATCCAATGCCAAACTAGTTGAGCGCGGTACTCTAATGATTGCAGAGTCTACTAAGGTTACGCTAGAATACGCTAAAAACATGCTTTTAAGGCATGGCAGTGTGCGTGCAGCAGTAAACGCTATACAATCTTCTAATGAGCAAGAGTAATCAAGATCAAATAGTTGCAGGCTTATTTAAACTGGCTTGGTCTTTTCCCTTCATTTTCGCAGGTCCAGCTCTATTTATAGGAAAAGGAACATCCGGCGCGTGGTATTGGACGGCATTATCTATGGTTTTGATGCTGAGCGGTATAGGTCTTGTGGTATTGGGCTTGCGTCAAATCCTCCGCGGGTTCTTCGGAGACTAATTACAACAGTTTAATCACACGTTGCATTTGTGTGCTGCCTCCCCGTTCAATATACAGGATATACATTCCCGCTGCGATATTATCGCCAGGTGACCAAAGCGCTTTGTAACGCTTAGATTCTAGTGTGGCGACAGCAACCGTACGCTGGTTGAGATCCCTCAACTCTAAATGAATGTCTAACGCTTCCCCATCTGGTAGAAATATAGAAATGTAGTCAGCAAATGGATTAGGATAAATCACTATTTCTGGGGTCGTCCCTTCTACAACAGCAGAAAGATAACGCCGTGCAAAGCCAAGATTTGGTATTCCATAGCCTATTCGTGGGTTGTGCTGATAATAGTGAGAAGCACTAATTTCTAAAGCCTTTATCACTTCTTGTGCAGTTGCATTAGGCGCTGTACTCCACAGACAAGCAGCAGCACCAGCCATTATAGGAGAACTGAAGCTAGTGCCATTTGCATATGCCACCGTGCCATCTGGACGATAAACAACAGCGCCTTCACCTCTAGCGCAAACATTGGGTTTTACTCTTCCATCAGAAGTATACCCACGGGAACTAAAACTGCTCGCCACACCGTACTGGTTCACACTTCCGACGGTGAGTATACTGTCTGCATCTGCAGGGAAAGTGAGTTTATCCCAACTACTGCCACCCGCATTCCCTGCGCTTGTAACTACTAGCATACCAGTACGTGCTGCAGCCAAGGCGCCTAATGAGATGATACTAGTTCTACCATCAAGGTCTGTAACAGAATAATCATCTGCCGGGTCGTCAAAAGTGCTGTAACCAAGAGAAGAATTAATGATATCTGCCCCTATTGAATCGGCATATTCTGCGCCAGCAATCCAATTAATCATCTCTTCCGGTGTTTCGCTAAGCTCCTTCTCTGTTTTAATGAGTGCATAACTTGCTTGCGGTGCCGTACCAATAAACACTTCAGGCTGATACGCAGCCATCGTGCTCAGCACGCTAAAACCATGCGAAGAACCTTGGTAGACGTTACTGCCACCTTCAACGAAGTTCTTCGTTGCTGTTGTTTGTAATTGGTCGTTAATGATAACTGTATTCGCTCCAACGAATCCTGCATCAAGTACTGCGATCAGCATACCCTCGCCTAAAGCGACTTTTTCATCATAACCGTTAACCGAATGAACGTGTAGGCTGTGCAAAGAGATCTGTTTTGTTTGACTTTCTGCATAGCCGTAGGGTAATTCTGAAGTCTCCAGTTTAGTCATGCCACCTTTCAAAGGAACAACTCGGTCTACGCACTGTAAAGACTGAATTTGTTGAAGTTCGCCCGGAGTAGCTTCTACGTAAGTCACATTCAACCACTTACTGGTCACTCCTGTATAACTAGCAACGTACTGAATAGCAGATACATACGCTTTTGACACAGGAATATCGGCCTTTGAAAAAGGTATTCTTTGACGCGTACGTCTTTCCAAAGCTCTTTGGGATAAAACAGTGTCGAAGTCAACCGAGTCCATATGGACGGTTTTAGGAATGAAATAAACGGCATAAGCAGAAGTTGTTACCTGCCCCAATAATCCAATTGGACTGATAAGGAAAAGGAGTACTGCTATGCTAATGATTTTCTTCATTCAAATATTGTTCCTGAACCAATCAATTCTTCTCCATCATACCAAGCCGCAAATTGTCCAGGTGTTATGGCCTTTTCAGGCATATCAAATACTAAAAATGCACCTTCTTCTATTCTGTGTAAAGTTGCTTTAACTAAGGGTTGACGGTAGCGAATACGCACGTCAAAGCAAGAAGATTCGCCAATGGATACGCTTAAATCTTCTCGGACCCAGTGCAAATCAGAACTCTTGATAAATAAGGCCTTTCTGTACAAACCTGGGTGATCCTCACCTTGACCTACATAAATGGCGTTATATTCTGTATTCACACCTAAAACGAACAGCGGCAAGGGGCTTCCACCAATATTCAGACCTTTTCGTTGTCCAGTAGTGTAATAATGTGCGCCATTGTGCTTGCCCCTCTTGAAACCATGCTTAGGATGAAAGTCAAAAGGCGCTGCTTTTTCAGATAAAGTAGTCCTTGGCGTTGAAAGAAAATCTGCATCACGCGGTATTTCCCAGACGGTTCCTGGTTTCGGGGCTAATTTTTGTTGGAGAAAATCAGGCAGTCGAACTTTTCCTATAAAACAAAGACCCTGAGAGTCCTTCTTTTCTGCAGTGACTAATCCCGCCGATTTCGCAATTTCTCTTACTTCAGACTTTTGGAGATGACCTATAGGAAATAATGCTTTGGCCAACTGATCTTGAGACAACTGACATAAGAAATAGCTCTGGTCCTTGTTCGAATCTAAGCCACTTAAAAGGTGGTGTACTTCTTTACCCTTAGATACAGTAATTGCTTTACGCACATAATGCCCCGTTGCCACAAAGTCTGCACCAATCTGAATAGCCGTCTTTAGGAACAAATCAAACTTTATTTCTCGGTTACACAGTACATCTGGGTTTGGCGTGCGTCCGCGTTCGTATTCGCTAAACATGTAGTCCACGATACGTTCTTGGTACGGCGCACTCATATCTATGACTTGAAAAGGAATACCTAATTTATCAGCAACCAGCATAGCATCATTGCTATCTTCTACCCAAGGGCATTCATCATGAATAGTAACGGATTCATCCACCCAATTACGCATGAATAAGCCTATGACGTTGTACCCCTCTTCTTTTAGAAGGTACGCGGTGACCGAACTATCCACACCACCACTAAGTCCTACTACAACAGTAGTTTTACTCTTTTCCTTCAGCGTCATACGTGGTTTCACTTTCCAATTCTCCGTAACGGTATTCCTCTGTACGTTCTACTCTATTGTCTTCGAAATAAAACCAAGTCCCGTGTTTCTTGTCGTTTTTATACGATCCCTTTGCTACCAGTTTACTTTCCTCATTGTAATAGGTGCATTCGCCATTCAGCTTACCGTTTTTATACAAACCTTTCGTGCGCAGCGTGCCATCTTCCCATTTTCGGAGCCAAATGCCTTCGAGCGCGCCTTTCTCGTAAATTTTCTTCTCAGCAATTTTACCGTTTTCATAATAGGTTACTTGCGCTCCATCTAAGACACCCGCAGAAAATGCTTCACTTTGTGTGAGAACACCTTGTTTATCAAAATAACGCCAAGTGCTGTCACGCAATTGATTTCTATACAATCCTTCCGCCTGCAACGTACCGTTCGTGTGGAACGCATTTGCGAATCCTATCCCTGTTTCGCCGCGGTAATTGATTTCCGACATAATACCACCTTCGCGCTCGAAGTAGTATGTGAACGTTCCAACGGGTACATTATTTTTAAAATAACCCTCATAACGTTTCTTACCGGACTCATATGTTTTCACCCATTTTCCCTGCTTCATGCCATTATGGTCTATGTGATTCACTTGTGCCACAGCAGCAAAACCTGTGAAAAGGGCGAAGAGTAGTAGGAGTTTTTTCATAGTACAAATTTAGGCACTTACCACAAGTGAACAGGCAAGGATTGAATTAGTTCCACACCAAAATATACGGGAATGTAGGTTCCTCCTGGGAAGTATTTTTGTCTGAGGTTCATTTTGAGATTTGATAAGGGGCCAATTTTACATTCCACCTGTACTCCAGGTGCAATCATCAGGCCAGAACCCACCTCTATTCCACCACCACCCGCAATGCCAGAAGTTAAGTCTACTCCGTATCTAAAAGTCTCGCTGTTTTTCATAAAGGCTGCACTGAACAACCCCTCTGCATAGGCACCGTAACCGCCACTGGCCGCCCAGAACGTATGACCATAGGTATCCAATGAATAGTTCTCATTGCTCCAAGCCTCAATGCCTAGCCCCATGGATATACCTGACATAGGATTGTAAGGATAACCGTTTCTATCTATTCCAGGAGAACGCTGTTGTCCCACTCCTGCCAACACTTTTAAGGCTATCTCGCGTGAGTCTTTATAAGTGCTTTCCGCACCTCCATAATGAAAACCTAAAGAGCTCTTGAAATCTATATGTCGACTGTAGGAAACGAAGGGAATAGAAGCTTCATCGCTTAGCGCCGTCCATTGTCCTACGCTGAATTGGTGCCCACCAAACTGGGCCCCAGCACTTACCATTGTAGATATCCCGCCACCTGTGTATACGCCGCCACCGCCGCCGGAGCCTAGATGGGTGCGGAAGAAAAGGCGTTGTGAAGGTGTATTGAATCGTAACCCCATGGAATAATTCATATACCCGTCAATGTTGCCTAATGCACCGGCCCCTAGTTGCAGTTCAGCTCCAACGGTATGAATGGTGTTCAAATACTGCCCAACACGCACACCTGCATAAGCACTTTGCACGGGTTCACTGTTGCGGGAAGCATCTTCCGGCCCTAAGAACCAAAGACCAGTGACTAATTCGAAGTAGGTTGGATAATACCTGTTGTGGCCGCTGTATTCTATTCGATAAGGCAATACATATGTGTAGCCGATGGATATATGATTCGAGGTAATAGCTCCTGAAGGAAAATTAATGTGATTGTAGGCTACATCCACAATCCCGTATTTACTCTTAATACTCATTCCCGCAAACCCACGGTACATTAATCCATCGCCGTCCGGGGCACCTGCACCACCTCCTGAGGCTATAGATCCGCCTATATGAGCGAATACCCATGGACGTAAATATTGATAAACACCTCCTGTAAATCCGAAGGCATAGAAACCACCATAATTACCCAAAATGGCACTTTGGGTCTCTAAACCCCCAGAGATAGAGGTTTTTGTCTTCGTATAATCCTTAACTAACTCAAAGCGCTGGGTCACCCACATCATGTCATTAGAGGGTTCCAACGGCTCAAACATAAGAGTCATGGAAGTCCCCTGACCCAAAACGTATTGATGGGCTACAACGAAAAGGAGGAGCAACAACCTGCGCATTAGAATTGGGTATTAAAAGGAATATTAAAGGTCATGCCCAATTGCCACCCGTAAGTAGGAAATGCCTGAGAGGAATATACGTTATAGATACCGCGGCCTGTCACATCCCAATAATCGTTTACAGGTATTTCAAAACCCGCATTGACAAAGGCTAGCGCAGCAGCGCCCCATAGGTTAATTCCACCCCCTGCTCCAGCGCCCACCTGAGTTTCTACGAACAAATAGTTTGGTTGGATGCGCAGGCCAAACAATCCTTCCGCATAAGCACCCCTACCGTCTGTAAAGGCCCAGTAACTCTCGCCCCGGAGTTGAACAACGCCTTTTTTAAACAACCTAAATGCAACACCTAGATTTGAGAAGCCAGATTCACCTAAGTACGTACGAATACTATTCTCGATACTCAGATCCATAGGCAAAAAGCCGTTCTCGTTTTGTGTCGATGTATAGTTAAAGTCAATTCCTGTATGGACTCCTGTAAAGCCAAAGTAGAATGGTCCATCTACCCATTTAAGCAGACCGGAACTTAAGCCAATAAATTTTCCTCTTGTATGCCATTGCAATTCACCTTGAATCCCTGTTAGTACACCACCACCGGCGGGAGCGCGACCCCCGCCCCCTGTGCCTAAGTTAATTTCTGCTAATGCTCTAAAATCTCCAATATTTTGATATACGCCGTATCCGCCATAAACATCCATATATCCACCTAGATCCGTAACGGCGGCAGTGAGATAAACGCTTTTATACGTTCGGTCAGCGAAGAGCCTTCCTCCTACCCCTACAAAACCTGTATTTCGATTGTGCTCATTCCAAACGGAATATATGATATTCGTAAACACCTGTGCTTCAGACACCTCATACGGCTTACGACTGAAATCCGGCATAAAACTTAGACTAAACATAGGACTCCATCCTTGGATGACGCCTGTACTTACGTAGCTGTATTGTCCGCCTAAACCCAAGTTAAATTGGCCTTGAGCATAGTTCAAAAGCAATGCTGAGGTTAAAAATCCTCCTGAGCCGTCATTGCTCTCTGCGCCGCCTCCTGTAGTAAACATTAATTTCGGGTGAAGACTGAGTGCCTCAGTCACCATAAACCTACTACCTAACTGGTAACCAAAGGTGTAATACCCAGCGCGAGTGCCTACTGCAGCGTTGTTTAATCGAATTCCGAAATAAGTACTTCCATCATTAATATGATAGTTTGCAGAAGTACCAATGAAGCCAATTGGACCTTTAGGCGCCTCTATTACTTGCAGGTAATCAAAATCGATACTTGTAGATTGCGAGAATCCTGTCAAAAATGCGCAGACAAAAAACAGAATGAATAGCTTTGCTCGTATGAAGTTTCGAAGAATCATAAAGGCATTGGTCTTGCTTAGTTTAGTCAGCATTAAAGTTAATGCGCAGGAAGCTATCGATTCAGCTCTGGTCGAAGAAATAGTGGTTTTCTCAACTAGAGGAATTAATCCTTCAGGTGCACGTTACCATATTGACGGATGCAGGTACCTAAAAAACGGTCAAATTAAAGTTGATGAACGCCAGGCATTGGATAGAGGTCTTTTACCCTGTTCCGTGTGTTTACCTGATCGAGCAAGTGCGTTGCCGTTCCTACGAACCAAAAGCACCACTTCTAGACCCAAGGCATTCCGTAAATGCGTCTTTAAAACAAAAACTGGTGCAAAATGTGAACGAGAAGCATTGACTGATCATCGTTATTGTGAGTTGCATAAGAGCCGGGCCAAGAAACCTAAAGGGAGAAGATAATCGACATTTTTATGATGTGCAAAGAAAAAGCCCCAAGAGCAATGCTCTTAGGGCTTTTTTTGTTGGCGATCCGGACGAGACTCGAACTCGCGACCCCAAGCGTGACAGGCTTGTATTCTAACCAACTGAACTACCGGACCGTGTTCCTGATTGGGTTGCAAATGTAATAGCGTTTTTGAAATCTACAACACCTTTGACCAAAAAAATATCGTCTTTTTGAAACTTTATGAATCTTTCGAAAAAAGCCCAATGTAGTTTCTTAGGTTTGAGGCAAATATGATAAAATGAAAACAGCCGTAATTCTTGCTGGAGGAAAAGGAACTCGACTTGCAGAGATTAGATCAGATGTGCCTAAGCCAATGATGCCCGTCTTAGGTAAGCCGCTTTTAGCCTACCAAATAGATTTACTCAAAGTGCATGGCTTTTCGAAGGTATGGCTCATTGTGAATCACATGTATGAGCATATAGAAGCTTATTTCGCTAATGGTGAAGATTTTGGGATTGAAATCAATTATTATATCGAAGAACAACCCTTAGGTACCGTGGGTGGCGTAAAAGCCATCGAAGCGCATTTAACAGAACCCTTCTTAGTTCTATATGGAGATGTTTTAATGGATATGGACCTCAGTCGACTGATTGCCTTTCATAAAAATAAAAACGCAGATGCAACCTTAGTAGTACACCCGAACGACCATCCTTATGATAGCGATTTGCTAGCAGTAGATGAGAAAGATCGTGTTACTGCATTCTATGCAAAACCGCATCCAGAAGGTCTACGCTACAGAAACCTAGTAAATGCAGCGGCATACGTTTTTAATCCTGTCGTACTTGAACATTTGGAACCTGGGGTTAAAGCGGACTTTGGAAAGAATATTTTCCCTACCCTACATGAAAAATTACCGGTGTTCGCATACAATACACCTGAATACCTGAAGGATATGGGCACGCCGGACCGATTAGAAAAAGTGGAAGAGGCATTAATAAGCGGAAAGGTTGCCGCGCGGAACTTAAATAAGAAGCAACGTTGCGTCTTTCTTGATCGGGATGGTGTAATCAATATCGATACTGACCTTATAGATCGACCAGAGGATCTAGAATTGTACCCCTATGCTGCTGCCAGTATTCGTAGATTGAATAAGCTGGGCTTTTTAGTGGTGGTGGTTACCAATCAAAGTGTGATCGCACGAGGACTTTGCACTATCGCTACCCTGGATGAAATCCATAAAAAAATGGAAACGGAATTGGGACAAGAAGGTGCGTTTGTGGAGGCCATTTATTTCTGTCCTCATCACCCCCACAGTGGGTATGAAGGTGAGGTTAAGGAGTTCAAGGTCGAATGCAGCTGCCGTAAGCCAAAGCCTGGCATGCTCCTTGAGGCCGCTGACCGATTCAATATCGACTTAACAAAAAGTTATCTTGTGGGTGATAGCCCTAGAGATATTGAGGCAGGTGCTCGCGCTGGCGTAGAGACCATTCGTGTAAAAACGGGTCATGGTTTGAAGCCACACACAGAGAATCCAGCACACTATGTTGCTGATTTAGTGGCGGCTGTCGACCTTATTGAAGATCAGTTTTTGGCGCAGTAGTTACCCGATCAAAATCCTTTTTGAATTGGATGCCCACGCCTTGGGTGTAGGGACCTGTACTCTGTAACAATGGGTCATTTCGATTGCTTCTATTGAACGCTTTAAGCACTACCGTACCTTCTTTAGATAAGTCTAAGGATACCTCTGTATCTCCCAGTAGTAAGGTAGAAGCTTGCTCCTGTCCGATAGGAACATCAAACGAGGATTTCAATTTTAATTTGCCGTCGAAGAAATTCTTTGATACTCCTAGATTTAGATGATCTCCTTGATTGGCGAAATTGGCTAAAGAATTAGCTCCGGTGGTATAATCAAAATCAACGGTTACATAATCTCCTATACCTGCAGCCAACCAACTCCCAAACTCACTGACCAATAATTCCGAAGTAGTATTACCAAGCGAGGATTCAAAGTTTATACTCTCTTGTATACCCAGGTTTTGCTGAAAGAAATCGCCCAACATCAGAAGCGAAAAGGCCTGATAATGGAGAGCTTCCTCGTTTAAAAAATGGCGGTTCAGTTCCTGTTGATAGGAAGCGGGACTTTCTGGTAAGTCTAGGGCAAATCCTATTTGCGGAGAGAGTAATGGACCGGTAAGTGAAATAATCAGATCCACAGGGACCTTTTCATTTTTGTAGTTCGCACTGGTGACTAGTCCTGTGAGATCTGTATTAACGGAATACACTGCCTTTAGATCGAGCTCTGCTTGATAGACATCGCCGCTCCATGCGATTGTTCCACCTGGCAATAATTTAAATTGCTTATTAATGATGTTTTGTAGGGTAAATAAGTAGTCTCCCTCATCAACTTTGTAGACACCATAAAGCTCAACACTCTCATCCTCTAGTATTTTTAATCGCATTGAACCGCTCCCTTGCGCGCGAATTATATCTCCCAGTACTTCATCCAGAACCAATTCAATTTTAGCCTCTGGGGTCACCTCTATTCCTAGATCTGCACCAAAGTAATCACGGACCCCCTCAAACGACCGTGTCGTATCTCGTGGTAATTCAGCATCCACAAACCGAATAAAACCGGGTAATTCAACTGCGGTGGGATTATCCAGTGGTATTTTAAGTAGTGTACCCGCTTTCGTTCTTGCTTGAACAGTTAATTGCAGTTGTTCAACCGGTCCTTTCAAATGCATTTCACCAGCTGCCACAGCGGTACCGTAGAACATATCTTCTACATTTCGTACCTTATTCATGGCAAGCAAACTATCTGTAGATACGCGAATGTCTAAACCAAAATCCTTCAATTGGCTGTGTTGTATGCCTCCCCAAGCTACTGCCTGAGTTTGATCTTCTTTAGATTCCAGCACGATGGAGTCCAATTCAAATCCCTTATCTGAGACGGAGATCAACGACTCTTCAGCAACCAAAAATTGGGCACCTAAAAGCGGTATTCCTAAAGCTCCATCACTCCAATAAACCTCTCCCCTTGCATTCCAACCGTTGAGTGGACCATAAATCTGTACGCCACCCTCTAAATTGCCCTCTAAACCAGCTATGGCCTCATGGAAAAACGGGTTTAATGAAGCTACATTCAATGCATCCACACTCAAACTTAAGTCTAGATCATCTCGACCAGTATTGTAATGACCACGCACCAGTGCCAAAGACTTGGTTTCATCAAACAGTTTACCTGAAATGAATACATCAGAATGTAAAGGCGCAAAATTCAAGTGACCTTTGAACGATCCGTATGAAGTACCGTTTAAGGATAGCTCAGTAATGGATGCCGCTGCAGACCAGTCCATTCCTGCATTATCGCTAAACTGAAATTCCAAAGCGTATACGCCCCCAAGAACAGCCTCAGGTGTTCTTAAGAGATAATTTAAAGGACGTGCTTTCAATTCAGCGCTGAGGATTCCCTTATGTCTAAATTCATCTGCAAGAGACCTACGTCCTTCAATATGAATTGTTCCTCCGCTCCCGGTGAATTCCAATGCTTGGGTTTGGATAAAATTCTTATTCCACTCAATAGGTTTATTTGAAGCAAGCGAGAATGTATCTAAACCTATATTGAACTGGGCATTATCTAAGGTAGCACGACCGGGTACATAATTAAATGCGCCTGCTAGTACAGTGGGTATACTATCTGCCAAACTTCCTGTAAATCGAACGGCTCTAACCTTGCCACTACCGTGCGATTCTGCTTTAAAGGAATGCACAACGGTTTGTGCGATTTGCGTTTGATCCACAGCTACCAACGCATCAAAGTATGCGCCCTGATGTTGCATGGTAAGATCTAAACCCGTTAAAGCATAAGGACCGAAAGCGCCTGAACGAATACTACTTTCAATTGACCAGTTTCTTCCGCTATTGTTATAGTCCCATTTTAAGGTACTTCCCGGCTCAACAGCGAGCGGTATATGCAGTAAATCCGCTAGCCAGTTGACCTCTCCTACTCTGAGGTACCCTTCCAACTTAGCTTTTGGCCATACTTTTACAGTACCATCGTCGTATGAAGATGCAATCATTACCTCCATGATTTTTGGAAGCGATTGGAATTCCCAGGCTCCAACTAGCCTGCCATTAGCTACATCGCTTTGTATACTTAGTGTTCTTACCTCATGCTCTAGATGGTGTTCAGCAAGAAGAGAACGTAAGAAAACTGCATCGTTTGGGCGCTGCAGTAAAAGTTCATTGATTGCTAAACTTCCTGTGGTGTTGAATCGGTAGTTTCCGTGAAATTGTCCACTAATCACCTGACCGGAATCTAAAGGATCAAATAAATCTAAACCAACAGCATTGGCCTCGAAGTCTATGGTATAGTCCGCTTTCTCCTTCATCACATACCCTTCCAGATCGAGCAGGGTATCCAAACAGGAAAGCCAAACGGAATCAGTAAAACTGCTGTGATGCAAATCAAAACTTAACCCCTTGCTGGTATGAGTGGAAAATTCAAGACTTGGAAAAACGCCAGTGGCATTCCAATCCTCCGTAAGAATGGAAGAAATATTTGGTTTAACAGCAGATTTAAAAGTAAGCGCTTTTAAATTTTTAAGACCGGTATTTTTTATTAAAGCATCTATATAACCAGGGCTGTTTAAATCATTGAAATTCAATACATATAATCCGTAATTTGATCGCGCATCTACATGTACATTCTTGGCGCTACCATCAACTAGTAATCCCTTTATATTCCATGCAATCGGTACTAATTCACGCGGGATAGTGGACGGAAAATACTTACGGCCGTTCTCTAATACATCCAATTGCATAGTAACCGCCATTTCCTGAGTGAGCGAGCCGTTGCATACTATTTCTCCGGATAGTGTTGAACTCTTAAAAGTGAATGTACTATGAATAGAATCTAAAGCCTGAAAATACCCTTCGACATCAAAATAAAGTGGAAGATCGTATTCTATAACTTGAGTGGGTAAACGATTGAAATTAGGATCAAACTCTACTGAGCCATCGAAACTTAATTCATTCATTGTACCAGAAACGGCACCTTTCATTCGGCCGATGTTTGGTGCATCTAATTGTGCACTACCACGAATAGAGTCCATCTCGTAGCCTATACTGGCCCCTTGGAACTGAAATGGAATGGTATCCCATTGTCCTTCCAGCGCTAAATGATCAATGATCAACGTCCGGTTGTAGCGCAAACCACTGCATTGCAAGGCTATAGCAGATAACACAGTATCACCAATCAAAGTGACTTTTGGCAGTCGCAGTTCACTCACCGCTATGCTGAAATCCTGAGTAATAGTAGAATCCCGCTGCTCTGCTAAAAAGAGCTCTAATGCAGCTAAGTTAATTTCTAATCCCGATGCTTCGAATGCTGAAAGTTTCCAACCGTTCGAATACATGAGCTCAGTTACCTCCATGATTTCGCTGTTAATCAGGACAGCCTCATCAGAAAACAATTTTAGCGGTTGCACTTCAAATGAATTTGGGAAAATGTATTTAAATCCCTGAAATTCAGAGTGTAAATTCACTTTTTCCAATTGTGGCTCCACGAAAGTGAACCATAATTTTCGCTGTACTCCTGGAGCGGTTATAACAACTACGACCAAAAGAAGAAGTGCTAATAACGTCACCAAGGCGCCTAACCGGATATTTTTACCCCGTCCACGTGAACTTTGCTGTATTTTTGACTCCTTCATGCAAAACGCACCTTACATATTAGCGATCGAAAGTTCCTGCGACGACACTAGTGCAGCAGTTTTATTAGGCACCAAAGTATTGTCTAATGAGGTGGCCTCTCAAGCAGTGCACGAAGCTTTTGGAGGAGTGGTCCCTGAATTGGCTTCACGGGCACACCAACAAAATATCGTTCCGGTCATTGATCGTGCGTTAAAGGTAGCAAATATCGGTCCTCAGGAACTAAATGCCATAGCTTTTACTAACGGTCCTGGTCTTTTAGGTAGTTTACTCGTCGGCACCTCTTTTGCAAAGAGTATGGCACTGGCATTAGCTATTCCACTCCTACCTGTACATCACATGCATGCCCATGTTTTAGCACATTTGATTGACGATGCGCATCCCCGACCGATCGAATTCCCATTTCTCTGTTTAACAGTGAGCGGCGGACATACGCAACTCATTGAAGTCCGTTCACCTAATGCCATGTCCGTATTGGGTGAAACTATTGATGATGCTGTGGGTGAGGCATTCGATAAAGCGGCTAAAATTTTAGGTCTACCCTACCCTGGAGGACCGCATATTGACCGATTAAGTGCTACAGGAGATCCAACTTTCATGTCTTTTAATGAAAGTAATTTACCCGATTTCAATTTCAGTTTCTCTGGAATGAAAACTAGTTTCCTTTATGCCTTACAGAGAGAAATGAAAATCAACCCGAATTTTATCAGCGACCATTTGAATGATATTTGTGCAAGCTATCAGCAGGCACTTATAAAAGTCTTAATGAAAAAGCTGATGGCTGCTCAAAAGTCCACTGGCATTAAAAATATTGCAATAGCTGGAGGCGTCAGTGCTAATACAGGATTAAGAGAAGCATTGACCCTATGGGGTTCAAAAAAAGCACTCTCCATCTATCTACCTCCTTTTCAATATACTACGGATAATGCCGCGATGATTGGAATCGCTGGTTATTATCAATACCTTGAAGGTGCTAATGCGCCATTAAGCACTAGTGCTCAAGCTAGAATTAAATTTTAGTGAAGTTTCGTTTTGCTATTGTGTGGACCAATTAAGTGTCTTTTATTCGCGCCATGAAAAACAAAGTTACCGTTGGGGCCACGGCAAAGGTCAATTTACCTGAATTAGGTGTCTTCAATCTCCCAGCCAGAGTAGACTCTGGAGCTGCTAGTTGCGCCTTAAGTGCTTCTTTTATAGATGTCTATGAAGATGAAGAAGGACCTAAACTAGCGGTAATTCTCTTTGACCCGGACAATGAATTTTACACCGGTAAAAAGTTGATTTTCGACGATTTCATCCTTCGAAATGTGCGTAACTCATTTGGTTCAAAACAAGAACGCCCGATGATCGAAACGGAGATAGTGTTAAGTAAAATCAGTCACACCATCTTAATTGGATTTTCAAACCGCTCAAAGCTTACCTATGATATGCTCATAGGTCGTAACTTACTTGAACTAGGCTTCATCGTCGACGTCACTAAATAAATTAGGAATGAAATTAGCTATACTAAGCGCCAACCCATCTCTTTACAGCACATCAAGACTGGTAGAAGCCGCACAGAAACGCGGACATGAAGTGGATGTCATCAATCACAACCACTGCTATGTGGGAATGGAAACCAACAATAACAATGTGTATTTAGGTGACCATGAACTCGTAGATTATGATGCCATAATTCCAAGAATTGGTGCTTCTGTCACGTTTTATGGCAGTTCTATAATTCGCCAATTTGAAGTAAAGCACGTTTACACAACGCTCAGCTCTTTGGCACTAGTCCGAAGTAGGGATAAGCTGCGTGCAACACAAGTGCTCGCAAAAAATGATATTGGAATACCTAAAACGGTTTTTGCAAAACAACCACGCGATGTCCAAAATTTAATAAAGACGGTTGGTGGCCCTCCTCTGATTGTCAAATTACTAGAGGGAACTCAAGGGCTTGGTGTCGTTTTAGCTGAAACAAAAACTGCTGCGAAAAGTGTTATTGAGGCATTCTATGGATTAAATGCCAACATTCTTGTTCAAGAGTTTATCAAAGAGGCCGGAGGTTCAGACATCCGCGTTATTGTGGTTGGTGGAAAAGTAATTGCTGCTTACAAACGTCAAGGTCAAGAAGGTGAATTCCGTTCCAATCTGCACCGTGGCGGCGAAGGTGTGAAAGTGAAATTATCATCGATTGAAAAGAAGACCGCTATCGCAGCCACTAAGGCACTGGGTTTGAATATTGCAGGAGTCGATATGCTTCGAAGCGAGCGTGGTCCGCTCGTATTGGAAGTAAACAGTTCACCCGGTTTTGAGGGCGTTGAGCGTGTTACGGGAGTTGATGTTGCAGACCAAATCATTGCCTTTGTAGAAACACAAATCGAACGCCCGATTGTCAAAACAAAAGATAAAGTAGGCGTTTAATTGCAGCTTTTCTATGGACATATCGCAGCAGAATTTTTTTACCTACACGAGAGTGAAATCAACCATTGTGTGCGTGTTCTTAGAAAGAATGCAGGTGATACTATCCACTTCATTACAGGGGACGGGAATTTGTATTCCGGAATCATTGAAGTCGCTTCAAAACGTGAAGTCAAGGGGTTATTTACAGTAACGGAGAGTAGTTGGGGCAATGTGCCATATGAGCTTACTATTGCTATTGCACCTACCAAAAACATGGATCGCTTTGAATGGTTTCTTGAAAAATCTATTGAATTAGGCATTTCACGCATCATTCCATTACGCTGCGACCGCAGTGAACGCAAAGTAATCAAAGAAGACCGATTGTTTAAGGTGGCATTGAGCGCAGCCAAACAGAGTTTGAAGGGCCGTTTGCCTAAAATAGATTCCCTCACCTCTTTTAATGACTTTATTGCAATGGATCTGGAAGGAACGCGTTGTATTGCACATTGTGAAGATTCTGAGCGTACTGCATTCTCAAAAGCAGCTTCTGATGATCAATTGATTGTTCTAATTGGTCCTGAAGGCGACTTTACGCCGAATGAAATTTCAGGAGCACAAAGGGCTGGTTTCAAACCCATTCATCTGGGGCAGAGCCGTCTTCGTACCGAAACTGCTGCTTTAACGGTGGTTTCAATGGTGTATGCTGCGCACCTTTAACTTCTTCGTAGTCTACTTCCCTATCTAAAGGATCTTTCCAGTCCTCCCAGGCTACCTCTTCATGCTGTATAGGCTCATCACGTAATGCAGCTATAGGTTCCGTGGCTCTATAATAAAATGCTAAGATCAACCCAACTGCAGCTCCACTAAGGTGTCCTTCCCAACTGATGGTAGGATCGTGCGGCAAGACCCCCCAAACAAACGAACCGTAGAGAAATACCATTAGCATGCTTTGCGCCAGCAGTTTAACGTGAAACCTAAGAATTCCACTGAAAAATATAAAACTCACGAGCGCATAAAGCCATGCACTTGCGCCAATGTGAAAACTGGGTCGACCAATAAACCAAAGGCCTATTCCCGGTAATAGAAATGAAAGCATCCAAACGCGATCAAAGATTGTAGGAAAGGAATAACGCAATAATGTCCCGACGAAAAACAAGCTGATGGCGTTAGAGAATAAGTGATTAAAATCACCATGGATTAACGGAAACGTAAGAATGTGCCATGCACCTGAAAGTTGGCCGGGATAGAGACCAAGCGCAGCGAAATTGGTCTGCATGAGTTGTTCTAAGCCATAAACAAATGCGGTAAAGGCAACCCAAATAGTTGGCCATAAAAACAGCCCTTTGTGAATTCCATATTTCGACCAACCTGACATAGCGAAAAGATAGTTACTTTCGGTGGATGAAACCGCTTGCAGAACAGCTCCGACCCCAAACACTAGACCAATATTTAGGCCAAGACCATTTAGTAGGTCAAAATGGCGCCTTACGCAAAAGCTTGGACGTAGGAAGGCTGCCTTCTATTGTACTTTGGGGACCTCCTGGCGTAGGTAAAACCACCTTAGCTTTACTTTTGGCAAAAGAATTAGAAGCGCCGTTATATCAATTGAGCGCAGTGAATGCAGGTGTTAAGGATGTTCGTGAAGTGCTGGCTACGGCCGAAAAGAAGAATCTCTTTGACAACAAACGCCCTATCTTATTTATAGACGAAATACATCGCTTTAATAAAGGACAACAAGACAGTCTGTTGCATGCTGTGGAACGCGGCTGGATTACATTGATCGGTGCAACAACTGAAAACCCTTCGTTTGAAATCAATGCTGCCCTACTCTCTCGAATGCAGGTATATGTCTTGAATTCGCATGCGAAAAAGGACTTGTCAAAAATGATCGATCTGGCGAATGGGACGGAATTCGCAACAAAAAAACAGTTAAAAATAACCGCTCACGAGTTCCTCATCCGTCAAAGTATGGGGGATGCGAGAAAGCTCTACAATCTTATTGAGCTCTGTTTTCAACAAGGAAAATCAGGTGTTCCTATCGATGAAGAATTTGCTCAAAGCGTACTTACAAATGCCCAGATTCGTTACGACAAGGGAGGTGATGAGCACTACAATATCATATCCGCGTTTATAAAATCTATTCGTGGGTCAGATCCACAAGCGGCCGTGTATTATTTGGCACGTATGATAGAAGGTGGCGAAGATGTGAAGTTTATTGCACGCCGATTAATCATATCAGCGTCAGAGGATGTGGGATTAGCTAATCCAAACGCTTTAATGCTGGCAAACGAAACCTTTAGCGCTGTTGAACGCGTCGGCTGGCCTGAAAGCAGAATCATTTTAAGCCAGTGTGTGATTTACCTAGCTACCTCACCAAAGTCAAGCAGTGCCTATGCAGCCATTGGTGCAGCTCAAAAATTAGTACAACAAACGGGGAATTTAGAAACTCCAGACCATTTGAAAAACGCATCAAGTGCATTGGCCCGTGATTTAGGCCATGGTAAAGGCTACCTCTATCCGCACGATTACCCAAACAACTTTGTCGAACAGGAATATTTACCTAAGGAGATTTCTGGCACTACTTTATGGAAGGCTTCTGGCAACCCTAAGGAACAGCAGCTCAGCGCTCATCAACATGCGCTTTGGAAAGCGAAGTACGAGAATTAACGCAATAGCACTTCTGTTCGTCGATTCAGTGCTCTACCCCATTCCGTATCGTTTGAAGCAATTGGCTCATCCATACCACGGCCTTCTGATTGCAACCTTGTCAAGGGTATTCCGCGCGTCACCAACCATTGAACAACGGCCTCTGCCCGAGCCTCGCTGAGCCATTGATTGTACGAACGAGCCCCTTGATTGTCCGTGTGGCCAATAATAGTCGCTTGTAGTTCGGGTTCATCCGTTAACATTCTAAGGAGCGAGGTCAATTCTTTTTCACTCTCTACTAACAACGTGCTTTCGTCCAGTTCGAACAATATATTCTTTAACGCGAACCTTCCTCCGGTTTTGATAGGCACCAACTTTATATATGCAGTTTTTGGGCCGTGCAGTGGTCTTGCGATGTAATCTAAGCCAGAAATACCTCCAGAATAAGGAACATAGCCTTTTTTGTAGGCGGTAATCCTGATGGGCGAACCATCCGTCATGAGTCGTACCATACCTGTGTTTTGACTACTGATGCCATTGAAAAATTGGACACCTTCATCATTGTACAGCTGTACAGTAGCATTTCCGATGGCTCTATTACTCAAGCTATCTACAATAACAATATCATAATTCTCGCGGGCTTCGGGTTGTAAATGTTCAGGCAATTCAAATCTGTAAAGATCCAGTGCGGTCATAGTAGTGTAATCCGGTAAAATCTCATTCCCCCGATCGGAAGCTAGGTAACCAAAGCTACCGGACTTATCGATGACCATTGAAAATTCATCTCCAAAACTGTTTAACGGGAATCCTAGATTCACAGCCTCAGACCAGGTAGAATCGGTCAGACGAGTACACTTAAAAAAATCAGAGCCGCCTAAAGATGGGCTACGTTCCGATCTAAAATAAAGGGTTTTACCGTCAAAATGAATGAAAGGGCTGCTCTCGCGGTCCGAAGTATTAATCGATTCTGGTAATTTTTTTCCTTTACTCCAATTTCCATCCGTTCCCATAGTAGATACGAATATGTCCATATCCGCACTCACGTTGTTCTCACCACGAACAAAATAAATCGTTTGCCCATCCGGTCCTAAACTGGGCTGACTCTCCCATCTTCCTGTGTTGATATTACCTGGCAATGGCTTAGGAACTTCCCAACCAAAATTTGGGTTCCAATGACTGTAATACAAATCGCATTTGCCTTTACCGTCGGGACGATTACAGACCGTAAGCACCATGAATTGGCCATCTGCACTAATACTTGCAGCGCCTTCATTCAATACTGAATTTAAATTTCCTTCTAAAGGCTGTCCGTTTCGAGCGATTCCATCAAGGGTTCCCATAAATAGGTTTTCATCTGTTGGCCTGCTACCACTGATATCTCTATGAGTATAAATGAGATACTCCGAATCTCCCGGAATAGTCGGAAAATATTCGAGTTCGTCTGTTGAAAAACTTAATTTTTGAATATTGTAATTAAAGTTCTGCGCTTTGTATGCCTCGTATTCTCTCTGCGTAAACTTTAGATTGTCGAATTCATTCTGAGCCATGGCCAATCGATCTCGCGATAATCTTGCCTTATTCAAATAAAGCTCCATTGAACGAACGCTTTGCTCCCATTGAAACAAGTATTTATGTACGATACTCATTTTTAAATAAATGCTTGAAAGCTCTTGAATAGCCAAGGCTTCTGCATAGTACTCAAGTGCAGCATTGTACACGCCGTTTCGGAAAGATTGATCTCCAGCATAGATATACGGCTGGTAATAGACACCTTTCCCTTTACTCATACTTTTATTCAAATGGTTCCAACCTTGGTCTGAATCTCCATTCCTGAACGCTTCTTGGGCTTTTTGAAATTGTTGAATTGCTGCTCTACTTTGTCCGTATGTGGAAAAGCTTAGAAGAATAAGTGACAACAAGACAAAAAGAATTCGGCGCATTAGAAGTATTTTTGAGGTTCTACGAAGATATCTCAATCCTATTGAAAACGAAGCGAATTGCAATAACGGGTGCGCCCGCTACCGGAAAAACAACACTTAGCGCATCTTTGGAGGCATTGGGCCACCCTGTTTTTCATGAACAGGCGCGAGAGATCATTCAACAAAGTCTGGACAATGGAACAGATGTTTTGCCTTGGAAAGACTTAAATGCCTTTACGGAGGTGGTATGGCAGCTACGCAACCAACAATATTCAAACGCCGTGTTAGGAAAGATTAATTTCTACGATCGTACTAACCTCGATGCATACGCGTATCTTTTAAAAGGTGAAACGCAGTTGAAAGAACAATGGTCAGAGGAATTGGAGCAAATGCATTTTGATGCAGTGTTCTTTTTGCCTGTTTGGCCTGAGATTCATAGTCTGGACAAACAGCGCATGGAATCGTTAGAGGATTGTATCGAAGTAGACGGTTACTTAAAACGAGCATACCGTGAAAAAGGATATCATTTGATTGAAGTTCCCATGGTTAGTGTTGAGGAGCGTGTCGCCTTTATTGAGGCACATTTATGAGTAAACAAAAAGCACTTGATGTACTAAAAACGTATTGGGGTTATCCAGGATTTCGTGGATTACAAGAGGATATCATTAATAATGTCCTAAGCGGGAATGATACAATAGGTCTGCTGCCCACAGGTGGTGGAAAATCTATATGTTATCAAGTTCCTGGTTTAGTGTTACCAGGTGTTACCTTAGTGATTAGCCCTTTAGTGGCTTTAATGAGTGACCAACAAAAAGGCCTTGAGGATAGAGGAATTAAAAGCTATCATTTTAAAGGCTCCTACACGCCACGTAAACTAGACGAAGCTTTTAGAAACATACGGTTCGGACAGTATAAGTTTGCTTTTGTTGCACCCGAGCGACTGAATAGTGAATTGTTTCAAGAATACATAAAGCATGCGGATATTGGCTTAATAGCTATTGATGAGGCGCATTGTATTTCACAATGGGGCTTCGACTTTCGACCATCATACTTAAACGTTCATATTCTAAGGACGTTGAAGCCTGATGTTCCTGTTCTGGCCTTAACGGCATCAGCTACTCCTCGCGTAAAAAACGATTTGGCAGAGGCTTTGTTGATTCCGGATGCGAAGGTTTTTGAAGACTCTATTCGTAGAGATAATCTTCATTTGAACATAAAATTTACACCTAATAAAGAACGTCAGCTGTTTCGACTGTTGTCGCGTTTAGAAGGTACAGGAATCATTTATGCTAAAACTCGACGCAATTGTGAAACTTTAGCAGCATTACTTAAGAACAATGGTCACTCTGCGGACTTCTATCATGCTGGCTTATTACCAGATGAAAAGGAACAGCGACAGAATGACTGGCTTTCGAATGACCTTAAAATAATTGTTAGCACCACGGCTTTCGGTATGGGAATCGATAAAAGCGATGTCAACTGGGTTGTGCATTGGGACGTACCCGACACGTTAGAAGGTTATTACCAAGAAGTGGGTAGAGGTGGTCGAGGAGGACAAGAAGCTTCGGCATACTTACTTTTCCATCAGCAGGATGTAGCGAGATTAAAGAAGGGAATAACAGATTTACCTGATCCTAAAAATGCTCTGGAATTCTATAACAGATTTTGCAGCAGGTTTCAAATTGCGATAGGTACCGGTGAGGACACTACTTATCCCTTTAGTATCGTTGCTTTATCGAATGATTTTAACATCAGTGTGCCAGTGGCCTTATCTTATATAAAATTACTTCAGCATAGGGGCTATTGGCAATTTCAAGAAAGTAGTCAAGTTTGGCCCGCTTTAGAATTTATTAGCAAACCCTTACAATGGGAGAAATTGGAGCGGCAAGAAGAAGAATTGCTCATACAATTATTGCGACTTTATCCGCATGCCACAGACCAACCCGCTCGTATTCACCTCAATAAATGTGCGGCGGCGGCCATGCTAACCCCACAGCAGTTTGAACATAAACTTTCTGACTTAGAAGAGAAAGGTTTAATAAAGTATCTGCCCGAAACATCGGGTAGTTCTTTAACTCTAATGGAGCCTAGGCCCCATAAGAAGCACCTTCATTTTCCTAAATCTTTTTTAGACCGCTGGCTTGAAAGTAAAGTTGAAAGAGCTAAGGCTATGCTATCATTATTAAATAGCGAGGAATGCATCTTTATTGAATTATCAAAGTACTTTGGCCAGGATACTAATGTGCAACCTTGCAGCAAATGCAGTAGGTGTTTGCATGACCATTATCCCGACGAGCATAGAGTAAAACAGCTCCTCTCCAAAGGAAATACAATTGACGATATTTGGTTTGATTTAAATTGTTCGGTAGATGAGCTCAGAAAATTTGGTTAAAAGCATAATATACATGGGGACGCCAGAATTTGCGGTAGCCCCTTTGAAGGCATTGATTCAAGCCAATATCTCCGTAGTCGCTGTAGTGACTGTGGCAGATAAACCAGCGGGTCGGGGCAGAAAGCTGAATGAAAGTGCCGTGAAGAAAGCGGCAAATGACTTTGGTATTCCAGTGCTCCAACCCACATCACTAAAAGATTCAGTGTTCCTTGAAGAACTGGCTTCGTTTAAGGCGGACTTATTTGTAGTGGTCGCATTTCGAATGTTACCGGAACAAGTATGGAAAATGCCTCCGCTCGGGACTTTCAATCTTCACGGTTCATTATTACCTGCGTATCGAGGTGCAGCACCCATCAATTGGGCCGTAGTGAATGGTGAATCAAAGACCGGCGTAACAACGTTCTTCCTTGATGAACAAATCGACACTGGATCAATCATTCAACAGTTAGAACTGGAAATCCATAATGAATGGACTGCAGGCGATCTTCATGACGCAATGATGCCTCTAGGCGCTTCATTAGTTGTCAATACCGTTCGTTCAATATTTACTGGGCAATGTACTGTAAGTACTCAGAAAGGTGAACTTGCCACACATGCACCAAAGTTAAATAAAGACAATTGTCTATTAGACTTTACGAAGTCGCCTTCCGAATTGGTTCAACAAATTAAAGGTCTTAGTCCTTTTCCTGGGGCCTATTTCGGTGCCTATAAATTTATAAATGCGTCAATAACTACGCACGAAACGCGTTGCACGGATCCTCTTTTATACCGATTAAAGGGCGGTTTGTTCCTTAAATATTCGCAAGGAACGATAGAAATCACAGCAATTAAACCAAATGGGAAGCGTCTGATGACAGGAAAAGACTTCGCTAACGGTATGAAAATGGACGAATTAACCCTTAATTACTAAGTATTAAATCTTAGTTTAAAGGGGATTGTGAATAATTTCTGCTAGTTATTAACTTTTTTTAGCTGAAGGCCCGAAAACACTTGCATACAAGCATTTTTCCTCTATATTTGAGAAGCATTCGTTAAAATGATTAATTAATAAAAACTAATTGCAATGAACAAAGCACAATTGATCGACGCAATGGCAGCAGACGCTGGCATCTCTAAAGCACAAGCTAAATCAGCTTTAGACTCATTTACTGGTAACGTAGGTTCTACCCTAGCTTCAGGTGGCCGTATCTCTTTAGTAGGTTTCGGTTCTTTCTCTGTTTCTGAGCGTGCAGCTCGTGATGGTCGTAACCCACAAACTGGTGCAGTTATTAAAATTGCTGCTAAGAAAGTAGCTAAGTTTAAAGCTGGCGCTGACCTAAACGGTAAGCTCTAATCTTAAGACTTATACCTTATCAAAATGCCTTCCAATTGGAAGGCATTTTTTTTTGCCTTTACGCTATGGCTGTAAACGTTTGGTGAGCCAATCTCCATCCTTAGAAGTATAGATAATACGGTCATGTAGTCTACCTGACCTGCCTTGCCAGAATTCAAAGGATTTGGGAGTGATTAGAAAGCCTCCCCACGATTCCGGTTTGGGAACTACACTACCCTCAGGATATTGTTGTTGAAATGCTTCAAATTTAGCCTCTAATGCCATTCTGTCTTTGATTGGACTACTTTGATCTGACGCTGCTGCACCAATCTTACTGAGATAAGGACGTGTACTAAAATAACTTTCGTTCTCCTGATCATCTATTTTACTAATAGTTCCAGTAATGCGAATCTGCCGTTCCTGTTCACGCCAAAAAAAGAGTGCGCTGATATTTGGGTTCTGTATAAGTTGCTGTCCTTTGTCTGATGCATAGTTAGTGTAGAACACTAATCCATCTTGACGTACCTCTTTTAGCAAGACAATTCTATTCTGCGGTATTCCATCTTCCCCTACAGTAGCAATGGCCATAGCGTTGGCATCTTTTACCCCTAAATGTTGATAGCTCTCAAACCAATCTTTAAATTGGTCGAACGGGTTTTGATGTAGATTCGCTTCTAGCAGTGAGTCGAACTTATAATCTTCACGTATGTTGTGTAAATCCATAGTACTAAATTAGTGTAATGCAAAACAAAAACCGTCCTCAAAAAGGCGCACTTTTAATTTCTAAACCGCTTATTGGTGATGGCTTTTTTGAGCAATCGGTAGTTTATCTAACAACACACGATAAAGACGGTTCGCTCGGATTTACCTTGAATAAGAACTCTTCGCTGCTCGCTCAAGATTTTATGAATCAACTGCCAGGTGAAGATCCTATCTATTATGGTGGACCAGTGGAACAAGATGCACTCTTCTATTTGCATACGATGGATACGCTACACGGAGCTATACCTGCAGGAAACGGCCTGTATTTAGGTGGTGATTATTCCGTCTTGCAAGAGGCAATTAAAACGGCTCGAGAATTAAAACTTGAAGAAGCCCGTTGTAAATTTTTCTTAGGTTATAGTGGTTGGGCTGAGGGCCAGCTAGAAGAAGAAATCAAAAACGGGACTTGGATCGTATTAACTCCCCCGTTTGAAATAGAACCGTTAACACTCTCAGGTGAGGCATGGAGAATCTATATGAAGACATTGGGCGGTGAGTTTGCCCTATGGGCCAATGCTCCAGAGGATCCGTGGATGAATTAGAGTGCGCCTAAAACATTCAGTTTTCGGTTAATCATTGCAATCATTTCTTTTGCTTTCGCATTATGGTAAGATTTTTTACGGTACTGCCCTACCCACTCTATACCCCGAATAGTATTGGTAATCCAAACTTCATCCGCCTTTTGAAGGTCAAATGGATTGATTGAGGCTTCCTGTAATTCCAATTGTACATCTTTTGCCCATTCAAGCACATTCTTTCTAAAAACCCCACGTAGTGCTCCATCGTTTAAGGGGGCTGTACGCAGCGTATTCCCCTGTACTAGGAATACGTTTCCATAATTCGCTTCGACCAATTGCTTTGCGTCATTGACCAAAAGGACTGCATCATAATCGTTCTCTTGAGCATAGATGCTCCCTAATACGTAAGGTAGCGCATTACTACTTTTTAATGTGGAGAGTAGTCCAGGTTGCACGTAATGATCCTTAAAGAGTTCAACAGTAAGCCCTTGTTCATTTAAGACATAATCCTTTTGCTCCAAAGGATCCAATTCCATCCACCAATCTACGCTATTGTTATTGGGCGTATAGGTACCTCCACCACTTCGAATGATCTGCAATCGCAACTTGCCATTTTCAAAACCGCATTCTTCAGCGAGGCGCAGGGATTGATCAACAATAAACTCTGGAGTAAATTCCATTGGTATCGACATGCGAAGAATTCGCATACTGGCCATTAATCGAAAATAATGATCTTCAATAAAGAGTAGCTTACCCTCACGCATTCTAATGGTTTCAAAAACACCATCGCCATAACGGGCTGCACGTACTAAAGCGCTAATGGGCAATTGTTCCAGATCTTGTAGTTGCGTATTGAAATTGATCATGTATTATTTCTTTAAGGGTAAGCAAAGCTAGGGCAAAAAAAAGTCCCCATACGTTCGTATGAGGACTCTATTAACATTCAGCGTGATCGTTTAGTTTACAACGATGCGTTTGACTTGGACACCATTTTCGGTAGCTATTTGCACCAAATAAATTCCATTGTTCCAATTCGATACATCAATGCTCAAACTGTTACCAGTTGCATCTGAAGCGTAAACTACTCTACCTGTAATATCGAACGCCTTTATACTAGTAAATGTGCTTCCGTTAGCACCTCTAATGGCCAGGACATTAGATGCAGGGTTTGGATAAACCTTGAACGATTGCGACGTCTCAACAATACCTGCTGGTACACCTTCAGCTTGAAGCACAGTTGCCATACGTGGAATGATAAAGGCCATAACCGTATCAATCCAAGCCTGCGAAGTAGCCTCATTATTTGGGTTCGCTGGATTCTGACTGGCATACGGATCATTTGAATCATACCAATTCCAAGGTGCGGTGTTTACCACCCAAGGCATCGTCGCACTCGGAGGTGCGATCTCTACAGTGTACAAACACTCTTCTCCGTTTGGATTAGTGGATTGCTGATCTACCCAGATTTGGTCGGTGTAGTTGGCATTTAGGAAGATATCGTTATTACCAAAGTCATTTGCCTTCTTGATTGCTCCGTATGAACCAGTAACACTAACTACAGGAAAGAATTGCTGTCCTATAGGTACGTAAACCATACCGGTATCATAGGGTGCGAAGAAGTCGTATTTGCTATGTATACTTAACATAGGAACATCACCTTGCTCCAACCATGCACCATCACCTAGTGCACCACCCATGTTTATAGCCATCAAAATATCATCTGGCATACCTGCGTGATTGATAAAGTTACGCCCAGGTGAACTGTAATCCATAGTTGGCAGACCTAAAGTGTTCTGACCCGTAACCACAACTTCACCACCGAATCCATCAATATCTCCAACAATAGAAGTATCTACATAAGAATCACCAGGTAAAACAGGTTGACCAAAGATTCCTGTAGAATCCTGGTATTTAAATTTATTTGGTGCAGTCACTTCTGAATGCTTGTCAATGGTAGCATAGGCGAATGTAATGTACCCACCTGAACCTTGACCAACCATAATCGTGTTGCTTGCGTTGATGCCGTAAGGATTACCCGCACCCATTTGGGTAAGATTCAAATAGCGAACAAGCGCTTTTGCATCTTGAATGGAATAATACACTGCGAGTAGGTTACTCCCGCGACGTACGTCAAGGTTGGTGCTATTTGCCAACCAACCTAAACGGTATGACGCTGCTATACTTACGTATCCCATCTTTGCAAAACGGCGACACATTTCTACTACAGCGCTGTCCTGACGGGTTCCTAAAGGCGAACCATTCAACCCTTTAGGAATGAATGACCCCGTATGCCAAACAATAACCACTGGACGGTTGGTCGTGGTATCTGCCGTAGGTGACGGCATGTAAAAATCAGCTTGTAATGGTTGTAGGTTAGTACCACCGAGCATTGCTGAATCCACATAAGGATTGAAATTAACACCGTAACTCACATCGGACATTACGGCAATTTCATTGTCGTTGAATATCTCCGTGGTGTAGCGTTGTGCAATTACACTGGATGATACGAGCAACGAGCAGATTAAAAGTGTAAACTTTTTCATAGGCATGTTCTTTTTGAGAGGTTAATTAATTTGAATACTTAGGTAGGCCAACCTCCCAACTAAAGGCCCCCCAAATACTTGATATACTTTATTATTCAAGACATTACTTGCACCTAACTTATAAGTAATGGTACGTTTATTATTCGATTTTTCCTTGATACGTGTCAACGATACCTGCGCATCGCAGAGTCCATAAGAAGGAATGGAACCGGTGAACTGCGGCGAACCTTCAAATACGAAACCTTGCACCCATTTGTAATTCACACCTGCCCCAATCAGTTTTGAATCGTCATTATTCCATGGATAATTACGAATGTTCCATCCTAGATTAAATTTGTGCTCTGGCGTATTAAATGCTGGGACTATAGGGTCTGTAACGGCAGACGTGAGTTTGTTCCAACTGTAATTACCCGTAAGCGTTTGGTAATCACCTACAAAAGTGTTCATTCCAATGCTAAATCCTTGTGTCGTTACTTGTTCAGTTGCATTCGCTGCTACACGGTAAACCTGCAAAGACTTTAATCGGTCAATAGCCGTAGTCCCCTCATCTATCTCAGCTCCAATAATGTAGCCTATAAAATCATCGTATACACTATAGTAGTAATTAGCATCTACAAAAACACGTGTTCCAATTGTCGCTCTGTAACCCGCTTCCGCTGTTTTGACTTTTTCAGGTCGTATAGCATCTACGTTGAAATAACCAAAATCATGTGAAAGCCTTTCATTCGCTGGTTTGCCCAAATAGTCCACAATATTATCTAAGGTCACCAAAGAATCAAAGCCGTCTAAGTTGCCTAGAAGTACTGCTCTGCCAACATTATAGTTTAGATACTGATCGGCCAACGTTGGGTTGCGAATGGCGCTTGAAAAACTTATGCGGAAGGTTTGATTCTCAGTGGCCTTGTAGACAGATGAAACTGCAGGAGAAATCAATGCTTTAAAATTTTGATTTTTATCGATTCTTCCTGTTGCGCTTAATTTCAGACGTTCGTCTATAAAGGATTGTTCCCACCCTCCGTAAAGACCAGCTTCTCTATTGGTAATGACAGTACCTGCTGTATCTGAGAATATCGTACCTGCGGATTTTGGAGTGTACAAACGAAAATTCCCACCAACTCTCAATACTGCCCCATTTTCGTAAGTAAAGGTTCGCTCTCCCTGAGTATGGTACAAGGCTGACTTATCGTAAAACCTACTGCCCCCTTCAGTGAATAGCGTCGAAGTGATATGATTTTTTAAACTTTCAAAATCTGCTTTACCAGGGATTAAATAATTGCGTACTGGAAAACCATAGACGGCTTCCATAAAATTTAAAACAGTACTGCTCGTTGAATCGTGCAGCTCATGGAAGAAGTCTAAATTATCCTCAATGAGCAGATTCATTTGGTCCAAATATTCATTGACCGGTAGATTGTTTGCAGGTGCTCCGGGAAGCGCTCGAACTTGAGGTTTTGAAAAAATCTGCCAAAAAGTGCGGTATTGATTACTGTAAAATTGATTCGTAACAATACTATCCTGCATTCGCAAAGCAGTGAAATAAGCATCGTAACTATTTCCCGCATCTTCATGAGTGGAATAGGCTCGCCAAAACCACTTCCCTTCATTCCTTAACTCTATGCGGTTCTGCAAGAACAATATATCCTTAAGGCTATACCGGTTATCACCTTGGTATACCGTAGTTCCCGCACCAAAATTCAATGCATAAATCCCCGTAATTTCATCCGTCAATTTGTAGTGCAATGCTGTGGTCAACTTCAAATTTTCAGTATCGTAATCTACCAGATGTTTTTCTTCTATTCCGGGGCGATAAAACCTACCCATTCCAGCGTAGAATTTAACATCACCACCATCATCCCACCAATCCTCATCTCCGTAGCGATTCACTGCATCATAACCGCCAGGGTTGAATTCATCATCTCTGCTTACCTCCGTGGGATTCATATTGTTCGCCTCCCAATCATCCGCCTTCAGTGCGAATACGTTGATTTTGTAGGCAAATTTTTCATTTACTTTTGCCGCCCAACGTAAAGAAAACTCAGTAAGATTACGCTCTCCAGCCTTCAAGCTTGCGCTCAATCCTGTGAATTGAAACGGATCTTTCGTTTGCATGGCAATTACCCCATTGAAAGCACTAGGGCCGTAAAATGCGGTACTCGCGCCTGCAATAACATCGACAGTAACTATATCCAAGTCTGGTGCACCTAAAAAATTACCTAAACTAAAATTCAACCCTGGACTCTGATTGTCTACTCCATCAATAAGTTGCAGCGATCGTACTGGAGACGTGCTATTGAAACCTCTCGTATTAATGATTTTAAACCCAATACTTGCACTAGTTAAGTCAACACCTTTTAAGGTGCCTAAATGATCATAAAAACTCACACTAGGACTCTCCTTTATGGCGAGTGCATCCATACTCTCTACAGTAAGTGCACTTTTCTCTTGTTGAGCACTAAGCCGCTGCTGAACTACACTCACTTCTTTAAGAAGGTTTTGATCCGGCTGAAGCGTTATACGGTTACCTGTGGTTTTTGTTGTCCTAAAATCTAAGGACTGATAACCCATGCTTTTTACTTGAACAACTGCACCCTCCGCATTCTTTCCATAAATATTTAGTGACCAGTTGCCGTCGAAATCTGTAACCGTCCCAATAGTTGTAGGCATCGATTGACTTAATAGTACCACGCTCGCGCCAACAACAGATTCACCACGCGGATCAACAACAACTCCGCTCAATTGAGCATAAAGTGAACCCCCGCAAAGAAGTGCGATAAAAATAAAGGTCTTATTCATACCCTTAAAGTAGAAAGATTTTCGATTAATAAGGGTGCCTTTACCTCTTATTCTAACTTATTTGTTAGCAGCACGTTGAAGCCTATCGTTTACTGCTCTTCCTAGGCCACTTTCAGGCAATAAATGTGCATACACTTGAGTTACCTGCGAATGGCCTAGTAAGCGTAAGCCTTTAAAAAGATTTGAAGCTGCCTCAGTGTCGTTGCATTGCTCACTTAGGTTGAAACTGCTGCCATGAGCGATAGATTCACCCCAGTAGAGAACACCTATGTCTTTTGAACCATTCATCTTTAAAGCAGCCAAGAGTGCATCTCTATCCAGGAATAACTGGACGGGCATACCTGGGTTGTAATGCGAACTAAGCATGCCAGGGGCATTTGGATTTGAAGAACTTAACTGTGTGGAAAGGGGACCTAGAACATGTTCCAATTGTTCCAACGCCATTCCTCCTAGGCGCAATACCTTAGGTATACCAACACTCATATCAACTATGGTACTCTCAATTCCAACACTACACGGACCTCCATCTACTACGCCGGAAATCTTTGCACCTAACTGATCCAATACGTGCTGTGCTGAAGTAGGGGAAGTAAAACCAAATGGGTTTGCGCTAGGTGCGGCGATGTAAAGACCACTAGAATGGAGTACGTCTAACATTACAGGATGCGCCGGAATCCTAACTGCAACAGTAGGATGTCCACTGGTTACTAGATCCGGAATCGTTTCCTTTTTTGGTAAAACAACAGTTAATGGACCTGGACTGAAAGCAAGGAATAGCTGCTCCGCTGCCTTAGATAACTCTGCGATCTCTCTAACGGCATCCAAAGTAGGAACGTGAACTATTAGTGGGTCAAAGTTGGGTCTGTTCTTGGCTTTGAATACTTCAGCAACCGCAGACTCGCAGGAAGCATCTGCCCCTAAACCATAAACAGTCTCTGTGGGCAAACCCACTATCTGCCCATTGCATAACGCTTTAACTGCTTCTGTAATTGAAAGTACCTTCCCCATACTTTAAGGAATATGCATGTATTTATGGGTCTGTAAGCTCACCTTCCATTTCGGATTAGCCATCACATAATCAACAATATAGGGCATCATTTCTTCGCGTTTACTCCATTCAGGTTGTAAAAACAATTGACAGCCTTCATGCATCTTAGCAGCATGCTCTTCTGCCCACTTAAAATCATTTTGATTGTAAATGATGACCTTCAATTCATGCGCCGCCCTGTAGTAAGCTTCCTTAGGCTTTGCTGTTTTCTTTGGACTTAGACAAATCCAATCCCAATCGCCAGATAGGCTGTAAGCACCGGATGTTTCAACATATACCTGCATCCCTTGTGTTTTCAATGCAGAAACTAAAGGTTCCATGTTCCACGTCAACGGTTCACCTCCAGTGACCACTACGGTTGAACTGTACTTCTTCGCATTTGCAACAATAGCCTCGATGGGCGTTGGAGGATGACGATCTGGATTCCAACTTTCTTTCACATCACACCAGTGGCAACCCACATCACAGCCTCCTATTCGTATAAAGTAAGCGGCCTTTCCAGTATGGAACCCTTCACCTTGAATAGTATAGAATTCTTCCATTAAAGGAACGACTAACCCGTCTCTAATATCCGATTGCTGGTAACTTGCTGACGTTTGAATATCCTTCACTTAATCCCCTAACTCCGTTACCTTCATTGTATTCATCATCAAAGCAGCACGGGTCATAGGACCCACTCCGCCTGGCACAGGTGTTATAAAGCTACATTTGGGTGCGACTGCCTCATAATCTACATCACCCAGCAATCTAAAACCGTTTTTCTTGGTGCTGTCGTCTATTCGAGTGATCCCAACGTCAATGATACATGCACCCTCTTTAACCATATCTGCCGTTACAAATCCAGGACGACCTAAAGCAGCAACGATAATATCTGCATTTCGACAAACTTCTTCAAGATTTTGAGTACGACTGTGGCACAAGGTTACGGTACAATTTCCAGGGTAATTGTGCTGACTTAGCAAAATAGACATGGGCGAACCAACGATATGTGATCGACCAATAACGACACAATTTTTCCCTTCAGTAGGGACTTCATAACGACGTAATAATTCAACTATTCCTTGTGGGGTTGCTGGGATGTATGTTGGGAGATTTAGCGTCATCTTGCCAACATTTTGTGGATGAAAACCGTCCACATCTTTCTTAGGATCTACAGCTAATAGGACCTTTGTTTCATCAATATGCTTTGGTAAAGGTAGTTGTACAATGTAACCGTCAATATCTTCGTCATTGTTAAGTTTACCAATGGCCTTCAGAAGCTCAGCCTCTGTAGTTTCTGTAGGAAGCTTAATCAACGTTGAACCAAAGCCGACTTCTTCGCAATCACGCACTTTGGCATTTACATAGGTTCGAGAGGCACCATCCTCTCCTACCAGAATTGCTGCCAAATGCGGGACTTTTTTTCCTTGTACTTTTAATTCTTTGACCTTTATAGCCAATTCTTGTCTGATTTTGGCTGAGGTTACTTTACCGTCTAAAACTACCATAGTTTAGTATTTAGCGCATTCCACGCATCATATTCATCATTCCACGTTTACCGCCGCCACTTTGCATCATCTTCATGACTTTACGCATGTCTGTAAACTGTTTTAATAGGTTATTAACATCCTGCACGGTGCGTCCAGAGCCCGAAGCTATGCGTTTTCTTCGTGATCCGTTAATGGTATCCGGCTGCTGTCGTTCTGTAGGAGTCATGGAATTAATCATTGCTTCAATGTGCTTGAAGGCATCGTCGTCAATATCCACGTCTTTCAACGCCTTGCCCATACCCGGAATCATTCCCATTAAATCCTTCATATTCCCCATCTTCTTGATTTGCTGGATTTGCTCCATAAAATCATCGAAACCAAAGGCATCTTGAGAGATTTTCTTACTCATTTTCCGAGCACTCTCCTCATCAAATTGTTCCTGTGCTTTCTCCACAAGACTCACAACATCCCCCATTCCTAAGATGCGGTCTGCCATACGGTCTGGATAGAAGACATCTAAAGCTTCCATTTTCTCGCCAGTACCAATAAACTTAATGGGTTTATTGACTACCGATTTAATGGTCAACGCTGCACCACCTCTAGTATCTCCGTCAAGTTTAGTAAGTATAACACCTTCAAAATCGAGCACATCGTTAAATGCCTTTGCGGTGTTTACAGCATCTTGACCCGTCATTGCATCGACTACAAACAGGGTTTCTTGAGGAGCTACAGCTTTGTGAATACGCCCTATTTCATCCATCATCGCCGCATCAACAGCCAAACGACCGGCCGTATCAACGATGACTGTATTATACCCTTTGCTCTTGGCATGCTTGACAGCATTCTCCGCAATGCTAACGGGATCCTGATTTCCAACTTCAGCATAGACTTCGATACCTAGTTGCTCTCCTAATACCTGCAATTGATTGATTGCGGCAGGTCTATAGACATCACAGGCCACCAATAAAGGCTTACGTGATTTTTTACGTAATAAGTAATTGGCCAATTTCGCGCTATGCGTCGTCTTCCCAGAACCTTGAAGACCTGCCATTAGTATAATGGAAGGTGATGCAGTAAGGTTCAAACCTTCAGCCTGACCGCCCATCAATTCGGCCATCTCATCACGTACGATTTTCACCATAGCCTGGCCTGGCTTAACCGCAGTAATTACACCTTGACCCACAGCTTTTGCTTTAACCGTATTGGTAAAGTCTTTTGCTATTTTAAAACTAACATCTGCCTCAACTAGAGCTCTACGAATCTGCTTGACGCTGTCCGCGATGTTTAATTCTGTTATTTTATGGTTCCCTTTGAGTAGGTCAAAGGCGCCTTCTAAACGGTCACTTAAACTTTCAAACATGGGCTTAAACGTTTGGTATATTTTCTAAAGTCGCTAAAAAGAAGCTCCAACTTTTCTGAACGGAACTGATTTGACATTTCTCATCAGGTGAATGTGCACCACGAATATTTGGTCCGAAAGAAATGAGTTCCATTTCGGGATAATTGGTTCCTAATATTCCACATTCTAAACCCGCGTGACAGGCTTGAATTTTTGGTTCAGCTTTGAATAGGTCACGGTACAACCCACTCATGGTTGTCAGTATGTTACTCTTTGGATTAGGTGCCCAACCTGGGTAATCGCCACTTAGATCTACTGTACATCCTGTAGATTCAAATATTCTCTGAATACTACGCGCTAGATCCATCTTCTCTGTTTCAACAGCACTACGAGTTAGGCACATGACGGTAAAATCGCCATCCTTTAACGCTACTCGAGCGAGGTTGTTTGACGTTTGCACTAAGCCCGCTATATCTGGTGACATGCGATAAATTCCGTTTGGACAGGCGTAAATTCCAGTAATAATAGATTGGCTTGATGCTGCAGATAGTGCCGCCGCGGGGCGTTCTATAGATTCACAACTGATTTCAATATCAGCATCCGTTGTTGCGTGTTCATCTACAAACTCCTCTCCAACCTCAGTAATAATCGCTTCAAAGGATTCCTCACTGCCGTGCCACAATACATGGGCAACACTTTCTCTTGGAATAGCATTGCGAAGACTTCCACCATCTAAAAGGACCAACTGGACCTCATGGCCTAAACGATCAAGCAAACGGTTCATGAGCTTATTTGCATTGCCTAAACCTTTATGAATATCCATACCACTATGACCACCATTTAATCCCTTAATGGTAATCTCATAAGCTAATGCAGCATCTAGCACCGGCTCCATCTCAAAAGAATGCGTAGCGGTAACATCTATTCCTCCTGCGCAACCAATGGTCAGTTCGTCATCATCTTCTGTATCAATATTCAAAAGAATCTTGCCGTTTAACATTCCTCCTTTGAGTTCCAGCGCTCCAGTCATTCCTGTCTCTTCGTCGATCGTAAAAAGAGCATCAATAGCGGGATGGGCTATGGTATCTGACGACAAAATAGCCATGATGAAGGCTACGCCCATACCATTATCTGCTCCCAATGTGGTTCCTTGTGCCTTTACCCAATCTCCATCGACTAACATTTTAATTCCTTCCGCATCAAAGTCAAACGAGGTGTCGTTATTCTTTTGATGTACCATATCAAGATGCGCTTGTAAAACTACCGCCGTTCTATCCTCCATTCCAGCGGATGCGGGCTTTCGGATAAACACGTTACCAATATGGTCTACCTCAGTGGGTAGGTTCAAACTATGGCCAAAATCCACCATGAATTGGATCACGCGCTCTTCCTTTTTCGAAGGACGAGGTACTTCATTTAAATCTGCAAAGTGATTCCAAACGGTATTTGGTTCTAAGGCTCTTACTTCATTACTCATTTTACATTCTATTTGGCACTTGGATACCCAAGCAATTCATCGAAGCCTTGATTACTTCGCCTACTTTCTTACTCAACAACAAACGGAAGGCAATACTTTGTTCGGTTTCTGCCTTTAATATGCTATTGTTTTGATAAAACCCGTTGTATTTCTTTACCAATTCATACGTATAATTTGCCAAGACAGCCGGAGAGAAGTTTCGAGCCGCTTGGTCAATTACTTCCGGGAATTGCAACAGAGCCTTAATAACTACCGTTTCATCTTCATTCGGAGTGAGAGCAGTCCAATCTAAAGCTTCACATTGCGGAGCCTTGCGGTGGAGGCTTTGTATCCGGGCATACGCATACTGAATAAACGGGCCCGTATGTCCATTAAAATCTATGCTTTCCGCTGGATTGAACAACATGCGCTTTTTGGGGTCCACTTTTAGAATAAAGTATTTCAATGCTCCCAATCCTAGAGTAGTAAACAGTTGCTTTTGCTCCGTCACCTCTAGACCGTCCAATTTGCCGAGTTCTTTCGAAATAGTTTCTGCATCCGCTACCATTCCATCTATCAAATCATCAGCATCCACGACAGTACCTTCCCTACTCTTCATTTTTCCTGAGGGCAGATCGACCATCCCATAACTCAAATGATGGAGTTGCTCCGCCCATGCATACCCCAGTTTTGAAAGAATCAAGAAGAGCACCTTAAAATGGTAATCTTGCTCATTTCCAACCACATAAGTCATTCCTCTCGCATCGAAGTCTTTAAACCGCTGGATGGCTGTTCCAATATCTTGAGTCATATAGACGCTAGTACCGTCGCTTCGTAATACGAGCTTGTGGTCTAATCCTTCGCTCTCAAGATCAATCCAAACGGAGCCGTCTTCTTTCCTGTAAAAGACACCTGATTCGAGGCCTTTGGCCACATCGTCTTTACCAAGAACATACGTCTGGCTTTCATAATAATTCTTATCAAAATCTACTCCCAATTTGGTATACGTAGTATTAAAGCCACTGTACACCCAATCGTTCATCTTTTTCCAAAGCGTAACTACATCGGTATCTCCTTGCTCCCATTTCAAAAGCATCTCTTGTGCTTTCAGTAATGAAGGTGCATATTTCTTAGCTTCCTCTTCAGTGTTGCCTTCAGCAATTAATGCTTTGATTTCTTCTTTATAAACCTGGTCAAATTTGACGTAATATTTACCTACTAAATGATCCCCTTTCAATCCTGTAGAATCCGGAGTTTCGCCATTTCCATATTCTTGCCAAGCCAACATGGACTTACAAATATGAATGCCTCGGTCATTTATAATCTGAACCTTAGTTACGGAAACGCCATTTGCCTTTAAAATCTGAGCAACCGAATAGCCTAGAAGATTGTTGCGAATATGTCCCAGATGAAGGGGTTTATTCGTGTTTGGCGAGCTGTATTCAACAATGTATGCACCTTTCGATTCAGGGCTTGGCAAACCAAAATGCGGATCAGAAACGAAGGTTTTGAATTGGTCCACATACACCCCACGGTCTAAGCTTAAATTCAGGAATCCTTTTACTACATTATAGCCCGCTACTGCTTTCATTTCAAGAAGCTTAGCCCCTAATTCTTCAGCAACTTCTTCCGGCTTTTTTTTAGCTGCACGAACGAATGGAAAAACTACGAGCGTCAGATCTCCATCAAATTCTTTTCGCGTTTCTTGCAGCTCCGGCTGTACCTGAACACTATAGAGCTCATTTAGGGCTGTGTGAATATGTTGTTCTAAACTCATTTATGCCGTTTTTGTCAAATATATTTCGGCCAACATGCATCGTGCACTGCCTCCACCAAGGGTTTCAATTGTATGTAGATCACTGTGAAGGATAGTATGGTATTGCTCTATAAAATCAATCTGTTCTGGAGTCAGTGCGCTGTAAGCACTTGAGCTCATCACCAAAATTAATTGATCAGCGGTTCCTTTAACCAGCAACATATTACCCGCAAAATTACTCTTTTGTGCCACGCTTATTTCTAAAACCTGTTTACCACTATTTCGAATGGCAGACGCTACTTCAAAGCGTTCACTGGAATCGTGAATGGTATCCAAACAAACCAATACATACGCATCTGTTACACACATCATGACGTTAGTATGGTAAATCTGACCAATCCCGTCAGGAGTTTCTTGATACGCAGTAAAAACTACTGGCGTGTACTTAAAATCCGCACAAAACGCATGGAATAATCCCTCGTCAGCCCGTTGCGAACGAGCCATGTATGCAATTCTTGAATCGTGATCTAACACCATAGATCCAGTGCCCTCGAGGAATAGTTCTTCCTGCTCGGCAGATGTATAATCTACCGTTGTCGCTATTTCGTAACCGCGAGTGTGTAATTCTTTAAAAATATCGGAACGACGTTCCAATCGTCTATTCTCGGCTTTCATTGGGTACAGTGCTACTCTACCATCTTGGTGCATACTGATCCAATTGTTTGGAAAAATACTATCTGGAGTATGGGGTACCAGCGTATCTTCTAAAACTTCTACTGTAATGCCTTTATCTCGTAGATTTTTTACAAATCCATCAAATTCCTTAAGCGCCAATCCTTGGGCATTCTGGTCAACCGGTCCCTTTTTTTGATAAAAATTATCAACGGCCGTTTGTTCATTTAAAGCGAACGCAACAGGCCGCACCATCAACAATGTATTCGTCGCATTTTGTGTCATTTATATGCGCTTTAGAGGCATGGTTGTGCAACGCAGTAAACCGCCCATTTTTACTATTTCATCATACACAATACTGTGTACATTATATCCTCGTTCTTTGAGCCAGTGCTGCATGGACTCGCATTTAGCCGAAACTATAACATCCTTTGGGCTAAAACTAAATACATTCGTAGCAAGGTAGTACGCCTCTTCAGGCGAACAGCGGTAAATATTAGATGTTCCATACCGCTCAACTAACCAATCCACATCTGATTCGTTTTTAAATAAATGCGGTGCGATAAGTGCTCCACCACCGATAGGCTGAAAGGCACAATCTAAATGCAAGGATCCTTTTAGAGGGTCCCGATCATCCTTATGCAACTCAAACCCTTTAAATTCTTTTGCAGGAAATTCATCTGCTAAATACTCCATTCCTCTGAAGTTGGTCCGAGCCGTTTTAAAGCGATTAAACGTATGGTCATCGCTCACACCAACTAAAACATAGTCATTGTCCACAATAACATCTCCGCCCTCTGCAAAACAACCTGTGGGCATCATGATAATATTGCCCGATGGAATGGTCTCTTCTAGTTCGGCCATTGCATTGCGTTCTTCTGCGCGGTCAGAAATTACATTTGGTATAATGTACTGATCTTCAATCACGAAGGCAATATCTCTCGCAAATACCTGGTTCAATGAATGAATTAATGATGGACGTAAAACCTTCACACCATTGTTCTCTAAGATTTCAATCAACCCTTTTAATTGCGCCATGCAGTATTTTTCCTCAGGAAAAACCCCTTGATTAACAGCCTCGAAGCTCCGCGCATCATAGCATTCTTCTACTTTAGGGACACCTCCCATGCGCATAGCTAATCCCACAACTACAGTGTCTAAGCGGCCGTATTCATTATGAATTTCTGGAAGAATTTGCATCAAAATCTGTTTGAATGACAAAAATAAGGCTTTAATGTGTTGATAACGCTATCGAAAGGCCCGAGTTTACTAACGACTACAGGCTTATTTTTGAAAGTATAACACACCGACTCCCATGGCGAAAAAATCCACGAAGAAGATACCAAAGGAACCGTCTAAGTTCTCCGTTCAGTTCAAGCAGCTAACTGCTGATACTAAGGAAATTACAGGTGATCCTACGACAAAGATATTCAGTGCTCTCTTACTCGTGATGTTTGGCTTTTTTGTTAGTATAGCAATGGTTAGCTACTACCAAAATTGGGCGCAGGACTATAGTTTGTCCACAACTTCAACAGGAGGATTCGTGAATCCAGGGTATGTCGGAAACGTTTTTGGACGCTTCGGTAACGCACTAGGAAGTCTATTAGTTCTTAAAGGCTTTGGGCTAGTTGGTATGTTCGTACCGGTTTGGCTAATGCTTTACGGTCTCAAACATGCCTTCACGCTAAATCGAATCAAACCTTGGACGCTTTTTAACCACTTTTTAGTCTTAACACTTTTAGTTTCCATATTCTTTGGTTGGTACGCGAACGAACATCCTACCCTTTTCTCTGGACTCTCAGGCTTTTATCTTTATTTGAAGCTTGCTCTATATTTAGGACGCATGGGCGTTTTACTTGTGCTCTTTACGGGCTTGATTTTATATGTGGTTGTCACCTTTAAAATTAGGTCGCTCACGTTCAATGTGCGCGCGCCGAAACATATGGATTCAAGTACTACTCAATCCATAGAAAGTGACCTTGAGGCTTCTACTGTACACTCTCCAGAACCGGAGGAAGATTCCACAGGGTCGCCCATTGAATTGGTTATGGCAACGGAGGAGGAATCCATTCCTGAACCCGTTTTAGTTTCAACGCCAATTGAAGCGACAAACACAACGCCAAAGGAACCGAAGAAGGAACAGACATCTGCACTAGATGTTGTAGTAGAGGTACATCAAGAAGCAGTTGAAGACGAAAAGTCTATTAATAAGAAAGTCAAGGATTTCGGTGAATACGACCCTACGCTTGACTTGAGTAAATTCCAATTACCGAAGATTGAGCTATTGCAACCGTATGGTGATGGCAAAATCACATTTGATAAAGAAGAAATTGAGGCCAACAAAGACCGAATTGTAGACACTTTAAAGAACTACAATATTGAGATTAAAGAAATCAAAGCCACCATAGGTCCTACTGTTACTTTGTACGAAATTGTACCGGCCGCAGGCATTCGTATATCGAAGATTAAAAATCTTGAAGACGATATAGCGTTGAGTTTAGCTGCCCTTGGCATACGGATTATCGCACCTATTCCGGGCAAAGGAACCATAGGTATCGAAGTGCCGAATGCAAATCCACAAGTCGTAAGTATGCGACAGGTGATTGCCAGCAAGAAGTTTCAAGAATCCAATATGGAACTGCCCGTCGCTATGGGACGAACCATTACCAATGAAAATTTCATTTTTGATTTAGCCAAAATGCCACACCTGCTTATGGCGGGTGCTACTGGTCAAGGTAAATCGGTTGGTTTGAATGCGATATTAACCTCACTCCTATATAAGAAGCACCCGAGCCAATTGAAATTTGTTTTGGTGGATCCAAAGAAGGTAGAATTGACGCTTTACAATAAAATCGAACGTCATTATCTAGCTGTGCTTCCTGATACAGACGAAGCCATTATAACAGATACCACGAAGGTGATCAACACGCTGAATTCATTGTGTATTGAAATGGATAACCGTTACGAGCTACTGAAGTCTGCGATGGTGCGGAACATCAAAGAATACAACACTAAATTCATCTCAAGAAAGCTAAACCCTGAAGAAGGGCATAAATTCTTGCCGTACATCGTTCTAGTGATTGACGAATTTGCAGATTTGATCATGACCGCAGGAAAAGAAGTAGAAATGCCTATTGCGCGGTTGGCGCAACTTGCTCGAGCCATTGGTATTCATTTGATTGTGGCTACACAAAGACCTTCTGTTAATGTCATTACGGGTATTATTAAAGCTAATTTCCCAGCCAGGGCTGCGTTTAGAGTAACCTCTAAAATTGATTCTCGAACTATTCTAGATGCAGGGGGCGCGGATCAGCTCATTGGTAAAGGTGATATGCTTTTCTCACAAGGTTCTGACCTTGTGCGACTACAATGTGCGTTCGTGGATACTCCGGAGGTCGAAGAAATTTGTGATTTTATTGGAAATCAGCAAGCCTACCCTATGGCCTACCAGTTGCCGGAATATGCAGGCGAAGAAGGCGGTGGCATTAACGATATAGACCCTTCTGATCGAGATGCGCTTTTCGAAGATGCTGCTCGATTGGTTGTGCAAACCCAACAAGGGTCGACCTCGATGATTCAGAGAAAATTAAAATTGGGCTACAATAGAGCGGGACGTATTGTGGACCAATTAGAAGCTGCAGGGATCCTCGGTCCTTTTGAAGGCTCAAAGGCTCGTCAAGTTTTAATTCCGGATGAATTCGCTTTGGAACAGAAATTGAAAGGAGATGCGTAAATTCGCCGTTATGAAACTATTCGCTTTACTTCTTTTACCCTTTTTTACGCAAGCACAAACGCACAATACAGCGAAAAGCTTGCTCAATGATGTTTACGAGCACACGCTGCAGCTAGAAACACAACACATCGCATTTACAAATACCATAGGAGCCCCCAGTAATGGACAAATGAAAGAGCGGTCTTCTAAAGGCGAACTCTTTGCTTTAGGAGAGAAAGTACGTGTAAAGACAGATGCATTTGAATTTCTTTCTGACGGATCAAAAGCGTATTTAATTTATCCTGAAGATGAAGAGATAGAAACTACGGCCTCTGATGAAGAAACTTCTTTGAGTCCCGCAGATATCTTAAAAAATTACCAAAGCGGATACAGTTACAAAATGGCTGGAAAAGCGCAAGAAAATGGTAAAACCATACAATATGTAGCGCTTCGTCCCGTTGCTAGTGAAGAGGTCAAAGAAATACTTATTGGAATAGACGTGAACAGCCTTCTTTTAGAAAACTACACGCAATACGGTACCAACGGTGTAAAAACAGTGTTTAGTGTTGATTCCTACCAAGTTAATACTCCATTAGATAAAGAGATGTTTAATATTAACTCCAAAGAATTTGAAGGCTTTTATCGTCTCTAAGAACCCATGAAAAAACTAGACCTTTATGTCTTAAAAAGTTTTATCAGACCATTGATACCTACCCTAGGAATCATGGTCTTTTTCTTTTTGATGCAAATGGTTTGGAAATATGTTGATGATCTCGCGGGTAAAGGAATCGAATGGTACGTGTTGTTAGAGTTGCTCTTTTACTGGGCGGCGAGCGTGGTTCCCTTTGCACTTCCTGTCAGCGTATTATTTGCTTCGCTACTCACATTTGGGAATTTTGGTGAACATTATGAACTTGCCGCGATGAAAGGCTCTGGAATTTCACTTTTCAGAGGAATTCGCTCACTGATTATACTCAACATTGCCATCGCTTTTGGAGCCTTTTACTTCTACAATAATGTAATTCCTGTGGCTAATTTAAAAGGCCAGAGTCTACTCATTAACATTTCTAAAAGTAAGCCCGCATTCCACATAACACCGGGCATCTTTTATAATGGTTTTCAAGGCTACAGCATTAAAATAGGCAGTAAAGAAGGTGAAGGTGAGCAGCTACTCAGTGACATCTACATCTATGATCACAAGGAAGCAAAAAAGGGGAATCTAAAAGTATTGACTGCAGCAACTGGAATCATGCGTCCCGTGGCAGATGACCAATACCTAGAGATCGAATTACACAACGGGGCTACTTACGAAGACATTGATCGCAAACTAGTTGAAGAACGACAGAAAATGCCTTGGGCGAGAAGTGCTTTTGATACAGCCTATCTCCGATTTGCTTTGACCAATTTCAGTAACGCAGATTTATATAAAACGCGCCGTAAAGATTTCATGATGATGAATACGCTGCAACTAAAAGAAACTGCTGATACCCTTGCCGAACAGATCGCTGAACGTCAAGAGAATTTTACCAAAAACCTTAAGGGTAAATACAAGTTTGATTACATCGACGTTGCAAGCGGACAATCCTCAAATGTTTCCAACGATAATGTTATGAAAAACCTTCTGAGTGGCATGCGAATACGCGCTTCTCAAAATGCCATTCGATTGGCCCGAAGTAATCTGGATTATCTCAAACAAATGGAACGCGAAATGAATTGGCGCAGAGAGACGCGAATGCGCCATTACTTGGAATACTACAAGAAATTTGCGCTGGGTGCTAGTGTATTAATCATGTTCTTTATCGGTGCTCCATTGGGCAGTATTATCCGCAAAGGAGGCATTGGTCTGCCTTTGGTTATCTCAACTGTAGCATTTTTAATTTTTCACATCTTAAATACCACATTTGAAAAAATGGGCAGAGAACTATTAATGGACCCTGCCCTAGCTATTTGGCTGCCTTCTATGATTTTAGCCCCAGTAGCTCTTTGGCTAACTAAAAGTGCTTCAAGCGATACTGCTCTGGTATCTGGTGAATGGTTTAGTAAAATACTAGCCCGATTAAACTCTAAAAAGCCCTAGTGAAGAAGCTTCTTATACTTTCTAACAAAGTTCCCTATCCTTCTCAAGACGGAAGCTCTATTGCTATGGCAAGGCTTCTTGAAAATCTATTAGCCCTTCGCACCTTTGAAATCACCTATGGTGCCTTAAATACAGTGAAACACCATAAAAACCTTGAGGAGTTTCCTGAAAAAATATCTCGCGCTATTCACCTTAAGGTTTTCAGTGCAAATACCTCTCCCACCATTACATCAGCCTTCAACAACCTACTATTTACAAGGGCACCTTACCATTCCATTCGTTTTTATATCAAACCTATGGTCGATTGGCTTCGTGGTTTTGAGCAGAATCACTTTGATTTTGTCCTGTTAGAAGGCGCCTTCATGGGCGACTATTTACATGAGGTACAGCGGATTGCTCAACATTGTACTTTGAGGGCGCATAATTTGGAGCATAAAATCTGGGAACGCACCAGTGATGCCGATAGAAACCCGCTAAGACAGTGGTATTTAAAACTTCAAAGTAAGCGGTTGAAAAAGTTTGAAGAGGCACTAACTAATAATGTTGATTCTGTTTGGAGTATCAGTAATGAGGACAAAAAGTGGTTCGAAAGATTCAGTTCAAAAACAACAACAATTGCCGTTTCCATTCAACCACAAAAACTTTTGACCCATTTAGCACCGCTCTCTTGTTTTCACTTGGGTGCTCTGGACTGGGAACCGAATCGTCAAGGATTGAACTGGTTCTTAACCTCGGTTTGGCCTATGGTACTTCAAAAGATTCCAAACGCAACGTTTCATATTGCCGGAAATAATCCACCAAAACACCTTCAAAGTGATGCTGTAAAGAGGTATACCGTTCACGGTCGTGTTCCAGATGCTGAGGCATTTGCGAAATCGCATGGAATAGGAATCGTGCCTCTTTTAGCAGGGTCCGGTGTCCGTATTAAGATGATCATGAATGCTTCATGGGGCATCCCAATGGTCAGCACGTCAATCGGCGCTGAAGGCCTTTTCAACCAAAGTAACCAGGGCGTATTACTTGCGGATTCAGCCGAAGATTTCGCACATGCGCTCGTGGAACTTTTGAAATCTCCTAATCAAGCAAATACGCTAGGTAAACACGCGAACCAACATATACTTAGTAGCTTTGGTCCAGAATCTATTCAGGAAAATATAGCAAAGGCATGGTCAGTTTACTAATGTTAATTTCTTTGGCAGCCTTGTGCTTGATTGCGTTGACTTATGTTGTGTACCCTTTGTGGCAATTAACTTTTCCTGGACGGCCAATGGACTTCTCGGGCGAATTCACACCACCATCGGTAAGTATCGTTTTCGCAGCCTACAATGAGGCTTCCATCATTGAAGCTAAAATTCGGAGTATCTACCATACCCGCTATCCTATTCATCTTGTTTCAGTTTGGATTGGAAGCGATTTAAGTACTGACGGGACGGATGAAATCATACGAGAACTGCAGCATGAATTTCCTAGACTCAATCTGCACGTGAATGAAACACGCTCGGGTAAATCGGCCACCATTAATACCTTAGTGGATCGAACAGTTGCTGAGGTGATTATTGCCACTGATGCAAACATTTTATTCAAAGAGGAAACCATTGAGGAATTAGTTCGCCCTATTTCACTTCAAAAGGCTACAGCTGTCGCAGGCTCACTCGTTTATGAAGATGCTGGGGTCTCAAATAGCACTACAACTAGCGAAAAAGCTTACCTATCCATTGAAAATTTGATACGTCGTGCTGAAAGTAGAAAACACGGAATTTGTTTTGGCATGGAAGGTGGTTTATACAGTATGAAGAGATCCTACTGGCAGCCCATACCGCCTAATACTTATATGGAGGATTTCTTTCAGACGGTACAGCTCATTGCGCGCGATCAAAAAGTGCTGTTCAATGAGTCTGCAATTGGTCTAGAAGACGTAAGCACTTCATTAAAAGAAGAATACAGGAGGAAAATTCGTATTAGTATAGGGAATTGGCAAAATTTGATCCGATTCTATCCCTTACTGTTTAAGCATCTCTATCCCTTTGGCGTTCTATTCTTTTTACATAAAGTATTGCGCTGGTTGACCCCTCATCTTTACCTGGTTGCACTAATCTCAGGACTCTCCTCCTCACATTGGGTGCTCTTTGCTGGCGTGCTTATTGGTCTTCCTATTTCACAGTTAATCCTATTGGCGTTCGGTTGGGCCACACCTTTAATGTATTTTTACGCGATGAATGCAGCGCTTTTTATTGGCTTTCTTCGGTATTTAAAAGGAGTAAAATCAAGCGTTTGGCAACCCACTAAGAGAAATCAGCATGAGTCTTAATACTATAGAAGAAGCTTTAGAAGATATTGCCAGAGGCAAAGTTGTTATTGTCGTTGACGATGAGGACCGCGAAAACGAAGGTGATTTCGTCGCGGCTGCGGAATTAGTATCTCCTGAAATGATCAATTTCATGGCGACTGAAGGGCGCGGTTTAATTTGTACTCCAATCCTTCGTGCGCGCGCAGAAGCATTAGATCTGCCACCAATGGTATCAAACAATACTGATCCTAACAATACCGCTTTTACGGTGAGTATAGACCGTATTGGCGAAGGTTGTACTACTGGTATAAGCGCCTACGATCGCTACATGACGGTGAAAGCATTGGTAGACCCTGCCATTACCCCCGACCAATTGGCCAGACCAGGTCATATCTTTCCACTCATAGCAAAAGACGGCGGTGTCCTACGTCGCGTTGGACATACCGAAGCGGCTGTAGATTTAGCACGCCTTGCAGGCCTTGCTCCTGCTGGAGTTATTGTTGAGATAATGAACGAGGACGGCACCATGGCTCGTTTACCGCAACTGAAAGAAATAGCGGTGAAACACAATCTTAAAATCATTACGATTGAAGACCTTGTAGCCTATCGAATGACTAAAGAAAGTTTGATCGAACTGGAAGAAAAGGTCCAAATCACTACTCCCCACGGCGAATTCACGTTGCACGCATTCGAACAAAAGACAAACCATCAAGTACACTTGGCACTCACCATGGGTGCTTGGGAACTGGATGATGTTGTTCCGGTCCGTATTCACAGCGCCGGCGTTGCAAACGACATCTTTCATTTACTTACGAGTAATGAGAGTTCACGTCTAGAAAAGGCATTAAAGGGTATCGCTGCGAAGAAACGCGGTGCCATTATCTACATGAACCAAGAACCGAACGGTGACCGACTATTGAACAGAATCCGTTCGTTTAAAAAAGACAATGACACTACCTCTCCAAGCTTTACCAAAGACACAAGAGACTTTGGAATAGGCGCACAAATCATTCATTATTTAGGAATTAGAAAGGTTGATTTACTTACAAACAATCCAATCAAGCGGGTTGGCGTCAGTGGTTACGGTATTGAAATCGTGAAAAATTCTAATTTGGAATGAATCACTCAAACGGCATAGCACTGGCGATAAATTTTTATCGTAAGCAACAAAATATTCCTTCATTGGGATGGGTGCTAGCTGTTACAGGCATCAGCGGTATTTTAGAAACACTACCCATTTTACTCTCGCTACCGTTGATACGAACGTTGTTTTTAAGTACTGAATACATAGTCTTTGGTGCTACTAAGATTGAGGTGGTGCATTACGTGCTTAGTCTACTACTGCTGTTGCTACTTCGTCTATTCGTTGGTATGTATAGCCAATTTATAAATGCATCCACACGCATTCAACTTCTCGCTGATTTCAGAACGAATTCAACCCCATCTGAAAGGCAAAAGCTTAAAACTGTTTTTGGCAAAAGTGTTCAAAGCATCAATTTTTTACTGGTGGGCTGGTCACAACTGTTGCCGGGCATGCTCTTCACCGGAGTGGGCATCGCATTATTTCCGGAGTTTGGAGGAATTATTCTAAGCATTTTATTGTTGTGGCTTGTGCCCATGCGGGTTCTTAAAAAACAACAAGACCAAGCGCATGAACAGGTAAGTGCACTTCAATCAGAATTAGAGGAGGATCAATCCATCACAGCCAACTGGCGCGATGCTCGCTACAAAGCGGCGCGCCTAGATAGTGTAAATAAAAATCTCAGAGAGTTTATTATTGTTAGTACTCTCATTGTTGCCTTATTTATTGCTCACGCATTAGATGTATCCATTTCGGACAATTCACTTCTAGTAATCTTGATGCTTTTACGAGGGATGCAACAATTATTCACTGGCTATATTATGGCTCAGCAAGTCTCTGCACTCCGTGGCTTTTTAAAGGTTTTCTAAGGTTATTGACTCATCAGCTCGACGTAATTGGGTACCTTTGTACAGACAAATAACCCAAATCATGAAAAAGCTCTTAGTTTCAGCCCTCACAACTGGAATGGCCTTAAGTAGTTGTCAGTCAGATGTTGTGGATCCAACAAACATTGACATAATTGCTGACCCTATTATTGCCTTACCATTAGGAGAAATTGGTCTAACAATGGATCATTTGCTCATTCCCGATAGTTCGTTAATCTTTGATGATAATACAGTCTACAAGGTAATTGTAGCAGAGGATAGTGTTTTCGGAATTGATGTGAATGATTTAATAAGTATTCCGGCTCAATCTCCTTCGAGTAGCAGTATTGCAATGGGCACAGTTGCAGTAAGTAACGTATCGATGACTCAGGACATCTCGCTAGGTGCAGTAGCTTCAGATGCAGGTTTAACCGCATTATCATCCGCACACGGCAGCATTGGACTATTTCCACAAATGAACGAATCAAATGTCGGAACGTATGGCGGAGGTGGCTTTGGTACATTTACTAGTGCTTCGTTTTCAAACGGGACGCTCACATTAGGTCTAACAAACGATTGGCCAGTGCCCGTTAGTATAGGCATAGATCTAGTAAATGTTTCAAACGGTGCAACCTTATTGACTTATTCAATGAATAATATTGCTGCGAATGGAGGAACCGGTAGTGATACAGAATCATTGGTAAACATTACCTTACCAAATAATATCGGATTTAAAATCACTTCACTCACATCGCCAGGCTCAGGAACAAATTTAGTTGCTATTGATACCACTGATAATCTAGAATTAGCTATATCATCAGCAAATTTAGAAGTCTACAACGCCATCACACAGATTAGTACTCAACCTATTAGTTCTGATACGCAATATGTAGATTTGAGTACTGGTGGTTCAGAAGAATTGAGAGAATTAATGTTCAGTACTGCAAGCTTCGACTATGAATTCGTTTCAACGCTAGCAGAAAACTTAGAATTGAATTTGAATTTCCCTGGATCGGATCAAAATGGTGTAGAAGTTGATACCACAATCATCATTGCCGCAGGTGCCACGACAACAGGATCAATTAATTTAAATGGCAGCATTCTCGACCTTACTCAAGATCCTAGCCAGAACCACAGTCGTCTACCCATTGCCGTTGCAGCAACTCTTGTAGGATCCGGGAATATGGTAAATATCGATAGTTCAGATGCATTGGACATGACCTTTGAAATGACGAACCTACAGTTTGGTCACATTAGAGGATTCTTTGGAACTCAACAAATCACCATAGATCCAGGAGCTGTGGATTTAGCCATAGATTTTTTAGAAAACTTCGATGGTGAAATTTCTTTCGCAGAACCAAGCATTGCAATGGCGATAACCAACTCCATAGGTCTACCCATTCAACTGGTTTTGGACTTCAATAGCTTTAAGGACGGTACAGCCTATGGTTTAAATGGGCCGAACTATGTGTTGCCCTACCCTACAACCTTAGGAAATACGGCCACTGGAACGTTAACCTTTGATAATACGAACTCGAGCATCGTAGACGTATTTACGTTACCAAAGGACTCCATCACCTACGGAGGAACTGTTAACGTTAATCATGACACAACAACGTTTGGTACTGAGAACTTTGTGACAAATACAAGCAGTATTTCTGGAGATTTATTAATGGAGATGCCCTTTTATTTCACGGCAACTGGACTAGGCTTTTACGACACGCTCGCTACTAATCAAAATAATTCGGATGTACTACCCGAAGGTGCTTCACTAGAATCTGCAAAACTACTATTACAGACCACCACTACGCTTCCATTAGATGCTGCGTTAAATCTAACGTTCTATGATGCCAACTGGAATACCATTCTAGTTAAAGATTTTGGTCTAATGGAAAGTGGGATACCCGATGCGAACGGCATCATAGTAGCGGCAAATATTTTGGATTCAGAATTGGAACTTGATGCGAGTGAAGCAACTGCAGTGCTAGAAGCAGTTCATATTACTGCTGAGGCGACTATGGACACCTACAACAATGGAACTGATCCAGTAAAACTCAGAACAGATGCAACGCTGAATTTAAATCTAGGTGTCCAGTTCAAAGTGAACGTTACCTTATAATACTATAGTTATCATGAAAAAGACCTTAATACTATTCTTTGCTTTGGTTACTATTTTAAGTAACGCACAAGACTTTACTACATTCGGTTTAGCTGCTAATCCAGGTAATCTTCTTCAAAATCCTGGAGCTGATCCTATGACTAAATTTCACTTACAATATTTTGGGCTTCAGAATGACCTGAACATGAGTGAAACTGCTGGTAGTCTCTTCGCAACTACAGATATTTTACAGAACATTCAGAACCTTTCTTCTGATGAATTTACAATAGAAAATGAGACTCAAGTAGATGCCTTACAGATAGGTTTGAAATTTGGGGACAACTTTATTTTTGCGGGAAACTCCACATCTGTGGGAATTGGATTCACTCTTGACAATGATCTTGCGAGTTTCATCAAAGAAGGAATGGCAGATGCCAACGGCAACTTAGATCTTAATTATTCAGGGAATTTCGATGCTTTAGCTATGCGTTTCCAAATGACTAACGCCACTTATTTCGGAATACAGCGGACCATCTTCGAAGAGAAGTTGCGCGTAGGTGTTACCTACCATTTAAATAACTACGTCGCAGGTGCTCAGCTGACTACTAATGCCTTTAGTATTTCTAGCACAGAAAACACTACGACAGGAATGAATGCGCTGAATGTAGATTATGATTTTGCTTTAGCTACTTCTGGGGTCTTTACTGCAGGTACTTCACTAGATAGCTTAAACCAATTGTCATCTGACGCTATTTTACCCCTATCCTTATTAAGTAATGGGGATATCGCTGGATTGGTGAACTTTGCTACCACAGGAAGCCAATCAAACGGGACTATTGGTTTTGGCGTAACGTATAGCCCCATTGAACATTTAGATCTTCAACTTTCAATGAGCGGATTGGGAGCTAGCGACTTAAATTTTAATAGTACTATTGGTAAGAGCCTTTCAGGAAACGCCACCATAGATGGATTTTCTTACACCAGTGCATCGGGAGATACATTGGCTAGTGCTATAGCTAATACTATCTCAGATTACACTGAAAATATCCAAAATGGTATTAGTACTGAGCTTGTAAATGCTACGCAATCATTAACATTCCGTACTCCTCAAGTAACTAATGTTGCCTTGAAATACAACGTCTCGAAATACAGTTACCTAGGTGCTCATTATGTAAATCGTAAGAATTCTTGGAATGACTACACATATTTAGGATTCAACACTATGCTTTGGCTTGGCCGTAACGTTCAATTAAAAGGTGGTTATTACATGGCAATGGATGAATTTCACAGCGATCGCATCAATGCCGCCTTACAGCTAAGATTAACGCCTATAATTCAATTCTATATTGGTACTACTACCGTAGGTGATATTGCGACCATAGCTAATGAGGTAGTTAACGGACGCATGAGTATTGGGGCTTCTACAAGCTCAATCAATATTAGTACCGGAGTTAGCATGGCCTTTTTTGATAAGCGTTTTAAAAAAGACCAAAAAGAGGATAAAGCTAAAGCAGTACAATCTTTAACTCCGGCAGATCAGAA
>JAHEKP010000017.1 GCA_024638285.1 Cryomorphaceae bacterium | reverse complement strand
TACACCTCCACCCAGTCCACATTTTTCCCACGCTCATCTGTAAATCCACGCTGCGAATTGAACTCATTAATGGCCAATTGGCCCCGCATTTCAAAAACACTGAGCAGGAGGCTAAAACCTATGAGAATTCTAAACGTCATAACAATTAGGATGCTTGAGTACTAATGTACGCGTCATTCCTCTAAGCGAGGGTTTATTTCAAGGCGAAAAGTAGTGTTCTGTCCTATCATATTGCAATTAGTAGCGAAAGGAGAAGTATATTTGCCCCTCGTTGGGGATGTAGCTCAGTTGGCTAGAGCGTTTGACTGGCAGTCAAGAGGTCGTGGGTTCGAATCCCATCTTCTCCACTAAAAAAGCACTTCCAAACGGGGGTGCTTTTTGTTTTTCTTTAGGTTCGTACTACAGACGAACTATGGATGATTTTATATTGTTGGTTAATAGATGAAGAGAAAAACACTACTATTTATAGGATTGCTGTTTTGCAAAAGCATTTTTGGACAGGTAACCGATTTCCAAAAGGAGTTCAACTCAATTAATGAAAATCTGATGCTGAGCCTAGGTTCCTATGCGGTTGCGAACTTCGCTTTAAGCGGTGCAGGTTACCTCAATAGTGAGAACGAACAGTCCAAACGTTTTCACGAAATGAATGTGATGTGGAATACCGTGAATATTGGATTGGCATTACCTGGCTATATAAAGGCACGCCGTGGCGGAGCGCCAATGAATAAAGGCGAAATGTTGAAGGCCCAGAAGAAGACGGAGACCATTTTCTTGATCAATGATGTGTTGGATTTGGGCTACATCGCTACAGGGATCTGGATGCGAGAAGTGGCCCCAAACCAATTGGACAGAGAAGATCTCTTCAAAGGCTACGGCAATAGTCTTATACTTCAAGGATCTTTCTTACTAGCTTTTGATGCCGTAGCGTATTACATCCACCATACGCATGGAAAGGAATTTCCGGCGTTAGAAAAAGTGGTTTTGAGCACCTCAGGGGGAGGCGTGGGTCTTAAAATTGCATTGGATTAAACTAATAACTAGCCCGGAAAAGGTTGGTTTTTTGCTTTAGATAGGTGCTAAAGGACGCTGTTTATAATTGGGTGCGACTGGTTTAGTGTTGATTCATTCTGAAGTCAGCATATGCGGACATACCACCATGCTCTGCCTGGTCTAGTCCTTCGAGCTCTTCTTTCCGATCAACTCTAAGTCCCCAACGTATATTAATCAAGGAAAGAACGCCATAACTGAACGTTAAGCAGAACGCCGCTACAAGGAGTACGCCGACCAATTGGACTAAGAATTGCTGTGTGCCAGCGGCACTTCCGAAAAGACCCACGGCGAGCGTTCCCCAAATTCCTGTTCCCAAATGAACGGCTACTGCACCAACAGGATCGTCTAATTTCAATTGATCCAATAAAGAGACTGCAAGCACAACCACTATCCCTCCGATCGCTCCAACCAAAATGGCGTCGGTGATGCTCATAAGATCGGCTCCAGCGGTAATACTCACGAGTCCGCCAAGAATACCGTTCATGAACATGGTTAAATCGAAATTTTTGTAAATCAGATGTACGAAACCGGCAGCTGCAAGACCACCTGTTGCCGCAGCTATTGACGTCGTAGTAAGCACTAGAGAAGTCAATGCTGGGTCTGCACTGAGTACGGATCCCCCATTAAAGCCAAACCAGCCAAGCCATAGAATTAGAACGCCTGCTGCTGCAAAAGGAAGATTGTGTCCAGGGATGGCGCGCGCACTGCCGTCTTTTTCAAACTTGCCAATCCGAGCGCCCAATTTTGCAATGTAAACAAGTGCAGCCCAGCCGCCAACGGAGTGAACTAAGGTTGAACCAGCGAAATCATAGAATCCCCATTGGTCTAAAAATCCACCACCCCACTTCCATGAACCTACAAGAGGGTATGCAAGTCCCACATACAGTACTGAAAAGGTAAAGAATGATCCTAGTTTAGCACGTTCTGCCACTGCACCGGATACAATGGTAGCGGCAGTTGCAGCGAACATGCCTTGAAATAAGAAATCGGTCCAGTACGTGTAACCTGTATTATAGGATAAATCCAGTCCTTGTGCGCCTTGAGGACTTTCTAAGCCGAAGAGGCTAACAAAATAATCTGGGATTACACCATTCCAGAACGATACCGGATACATAAGATTAAATCCAATGAGTGCATACAGGACTAAGCCTATACAGATGATAAAAAAATTTTTGAATAGGATGTTGACTGTATTTTTCTGTCTCGTGAGTCCAATTTCCAGAAGACTAAAGCCTAAGTGCATAAAAAACACAAGTGCCGTACATATCATCATCCATAGATTATTTACGGTGAGCGTCAGTGAGGTTTCCATTTGCTGAATATGTAGTTATTTCAGAGTAAGACCGCCACTTTCACCAGTACGAATACGATACGCTTCTTCGACCGGTGTTACAAATATTTTACCGTCGCCTACCTCTCCGGTCTTTGCAGCTTCAAGGATGGCACGCACTGTTTTTTCTACAAAATCGTCATTCACGACAATGCTTAAATAACGCCTTTGGATATCGGAAGAGCTGTAGGCAACTCCTCTGTATAAATGTTCTTTTTTCTCGTGACCTACCCCGGTCACATCCCAATAGCTAAAGAAATAAACGTTTACGCCGTGAAGTGCTTGACGGACCTCGTGAAATTTGGATTTTCTAATGATTGCGTCGATTTTTTTCATTTTATGGGGTCGTTTGCCGCAAATGTATGTGTAATTCGCAACAAACCCCTAAAAAATTAGGGTAAAAAGCAAAAATAGATTATAAATAAGATAAACACCCCCTGTTAAATACGGGGCGCTCATGTAATATTGTTGTTGATCACAGAGCGACTGCTCTATTTGGAGGGGGTAAAAGAAAATGGGATATAAAAAAACCCGATCCATCTGGTGGATCGGGTTTTCGCTAAAGGTGTATTGGTTTGGCTTCTTGAATAAGCAACTCAAGCTGCCAAGGTTTATTGGATGAGTCAAATATGGGGTGGAATATATGTTTGTATCTTATATTTGTGTTTAAACATATGTGTAACATGTATATAAAATGCATTTCTTTAAGGATTTTGGGTAGCATAGTATGTTGTTTAATATGCTGTAAATCAGTATATAGTAATGGTTATGTTTCTTGGAAAGTACCATCTAAGAAGGCGATACAAAGAATATCGTTAGTGAGCGGGGAAAATATTGTGTTTTACGAAAATCACACAGATACACTACCTAAATACACGCTAAATTATGATTCAAAATACCTCGAATTAGCCGTTAAGGGACATTTGTTTCCAACTAAAGGTGGCTTGAAGGCAGTTTTTGATGGAACAGGCAAGGTTTTTCGCTTAGATACAGCGTTACGCAGAATCGATCGCCTTGACGAGACGTATCACCATGGGTACAATTTTGATAGTTACCAGTTCGTTCGTAATGACACGGTGTATTCGTTCGGAGGTTACGGGTTTTGGATTCAAAACAATTTGTTGACGTATTATTCTGATGTACGTAAAGAGTGGAGTCTTTACAGTAAAGCGCCGTTCGGCCTTGAAACCCCTGATATTGATGTAACAGGTACAGAGGTACGCTTCTTTGATCGTGTGCACGACATCTTGTACGTGATCCATCACAATGATATGTACGGATATCATTTTACTGAAGGTCAATGGGTGAATTATGGCGCTGCTAATCTAGATATGAAGGTAGACGATAAGTACATGGTACATACATTGTCGGATACAACGTGTCTGCTTATGGCACCCTTGCGATCATTTTGGTTGTACCCGGGTGGTAATGAGATGGCCGATGTAACCATGGAAAACGGTGCGAATCTAGCAAACAGTAAAAGGTCTAACGGCTTCGCGTGTGCGTATTCTGATGGGAGTGGGTTGTTAATTCCAAAGATTTCAGATAAACTGAAATTGGGCTATTTCTTTGAAAGTGTACCTTCCAAAGTTCCGCAATTGAAACTGATAAAGCCGTTGTATTTCAAGCAAGGAGGGAGTGTTCAAAATTTACTATTTGCTTCGTTTGGACTATTTACCTTGTTTGGTATACTACTTACGATATATCTCAGAAGGCGTTACCTTACTAAGCGTGGAGCTATGTTTGATTCGCAACAGTGGGAAATACTTGAAAAAAGTTCGAGTGGTCCATTAAACACGGAAGATTTTAATGCGCTTTTGGGTATTGAAACCGCGTCTTGGGAAGTTCAAAGAAGGAAGCGTAGTGAATTTATCAAGGAGCTTAATGCCACGGCGAAAAAGCAGCTGGGTGCTGAAGTGCTTCTACGCGAACGTTCGGAGGAAGACAAGCGGCAAGTGTTGTATATTTTGAATCCACGTTTGGAAGGTGCTTTGGCACGATTGCTGTAATCTTGAATGAGTAAACTAAAGATATGGTACTATGAAATCTAAATTCTTTTTGATTGTGACTTTCGCAGCTCTCGTAACTAGTGTTAGCGCACAAAGTCGTTGGGGATTGCGCACAGGTTTGAATTTTGATTTAGCGGGAATAGGATTAAATGACGCGCTTTCTACTACGCAATCTATATTCGAAGGGGATGCAACGGACGACGGATATCATTTAGGATTTTTCGGGCGTCAGTTTATTGGGAACCAACTTTACATCGGGGCAAGCGCACTTTACGTAAAGAACTCAAAGTTTCTATCAGGCAATGACGGAACGGAACTCATGTATGAGAGTTTTGATCACAACGTACTTCAGTTTGAGACAAGTGCAGGATTGCGGCTGCTAAAGTTTGCGCGTGCTGAGGCGGGTGTGCACTATCAGCATTACTTAGCAGATAATACATTTACATCTACGTTTGCACCTTCGTCGGCTGGCTATAATGTGGGTCTCGGTGTGGACCTTTGGAAATTAGGAATTGACTTAATGTATTACAGCAATTTCAAGAATCATACTGGCGATTGGAACGGAATTCCGTTAAGTTATAACCGCTCACAGCTGTTACTCAGTCTTACTGCGAAACTTTAACGGCATTCGTTAAGATTTTGGCACAGATTTTGTAATTCATTAAATCGCATCCCAACTGAGTGTAAGCGAGTAATTCATTAAGATGCGACATGGTTTTGTTCAGCGAGCCACTCCGTACCCCGGTGTGGCTCGTTTTTTTATGCTACTGTAAAATGTGCGGTTCCTAGCCCATCTACAGTGACTTCTACTTTTTTAGTTGCTCCTATAAAGTGAGCTGCTGTTGAGGCGCCGGCCAAAACAATCATACCTTTTTTCAGCGGCAAACCGTATTGATGCGCCAGTCGCGTTGCTGCTGCCAGTGCTTCAAATGGATTGTCTAGGATGGCATCGCTTGTTCCTTCTGCAACTAGTTCATGATCAAAGGTTTGAGCCATGTCTAAACCGTTAAGTCCCAATGGAACTTCGCACCATGGACCTAAGGCGAATCCGCAGGAGCTGCAATTGTCCGCGACTACATCTTCAAGGGAAAATTTGAAGTTTTCGTAACGAGAATCTATGACTTCAATGGCTGAGGCAACACCGTCTACGACAGATGAAACTTCATCCACGCTCAGCGGAGCGGTAATATCTTGTGAAAGACGAAACGCAATTTCAGGTTCGGCACGAGGATGGATGCATTGTGAGCGAACTAAAGGATGTTGTTCGGTGATCCACATATCCTCCGTTAATTGGCCAATAATCATATCTTCGACGCCCATTTGTTTCATTTTAGCGACGGAGGTAAATCCCATTTTCACACCAACAATGCTATGGCCCTCCTGGATTCGTTCCTGAATAAGGGCGTGCTGAACCGTGTAGGCGTCGTCTAGCGTGTAGGTATGTTGAGTAGAAAATTGGTCGCGGGGTTTTTGTTTGCGCGCACTTTGATGGAGGGCTTTTGCCCACTGTTTATGTGGAATCATAATTTGATACAAATGTTTTTAGGTTCAGTAAAGAATCGTAGAGCTTCAAAACCGCCTTCGCGGCCAACACCACTTTGCTTCACACCGCCAAAAGGTGTGCGAAGGTCGCGCAGCAGCCAACAGTTCACCCAAATGATGCCGGCGTGCAGACGAGCAGCCATTCGGTGGGCCACTTGTAGGTTGGTCGTCCAAACAGTGGCCGCCAAACCGTAGGCCGTGCTGTTCGCCATAGAAAGCGCTTCTTCTTCAGTTTCGAAAGGAGTGAGCGTAACGACAGGCCCAAAGATTTCTTCTTGATTGGTGCGGCAAGTAGCGTCGAGGTTTTCAAAAACGGTCGGTTCTATAAAGTAGCCGTTTTTACAACGACCTTCTAATTGGACCGATTTTCCGCCAGTGAGTAGCGTGCCGCCTTCTTCTACAGCGACTGCAATGTGTGAAAGTACTTTTTCAAAATGCGCTTTACTCACAACCGCACCCGTTCTGGTGCTTTCTTCAAGGGGATCACCAACAGTAAGGCCTTTGACGCGAGCGACAAAAGCTTCTTTGAATTTATCGTAGATGCTGCGTTGTACATAGATGCGTGACCCGCATAGACAGATCTGACCCTGGTTAGCGAATGCAGCGCGAACACTGGTTTTAACCGCCTCATCGAAATCGCAATCTTCGAAAACAATGTTTGCATTTTTCCCGCCGAGCTCAAGGCTTAATTTTTTAAACATTGGAGCAGCAACGGCACTAATGGCTTTACCGGTTTGTGTTCCTCCGGTGAAAGAAATGATAGGGATGTCTTGATGGGCAACAATGGCTGCTCCAACTTCTGCACCTAATCCATGTACTATATTAAGCACACCCGCTGGGAAATCGATATCGTCTAAAATCTTACACAATAAAAAGGCGGTGGCTGGGGTGACTTCGGACGGTTTTGCAACAACTGTATTTCCAGCTGCAAGGGCAGGAGCAATTTTCCAAGTAAATAAATAGAGGGGTAAATTCCACGGAGAAATACATCCGGCGACACCTATGGGTTGACGCAGCGTATAGTTGAATCCATGGGAGCCCATGTCGTGGGTTTCATAGGCATCATGTAAGATCGCGGTTGCGTAAAATTTAAAATTGTCTCGAGCCCTAGGGATATCTACAGCAGTGGCTAGAGAAAGTGGTTTTCCGTTATCAACGGACTCTGCAAGGGCCAATTCCGGCAAGCGTCGTTCAATCTCATCCGCAACCTTTAACATCCATGCACTTCGCTCAGAGGCAGGCAGTCCACTCCAGTGAGGAAATGCCTCGCGTGCCGCTGCTGTCGCGAGCGCTACGTCATTTTCTCCCGACCTAGGGATGCGTCCATAGGCTTCTCCATTAGCAGGGTTGATATTAGTAAGGTATTGTTTGTGAAGGGGTTCAAGGAACTTTCCTCCAATGTAATTCTGTAAATCCATAGCTGTGATCTGTCCGTACGAATATAAGGAAGGGTGAGGCAGGATGAAATCGGTTTTGAATTTCATAAATTGAGGTCCCAAAGCAAACACAAATGGCAGTACCAAAACCCTTCAATTTTCAGCAGTGGCTGGATGAGAATAGAGACCTTCTTAAGCCGCCCGTGGCGAATAAGAATTTGACCCCAGAATCGGACGACTACATCGTTATGGTCGTAGCAGGGCCAAACGCTCGAAAAGATTACCATTACAATGAAACGGAAGAGTTCTTTTACCAGCTAGAAGGCAACATCACCGTTAAAGTACAAATCGATGGTCAGGCGCATGAACTGCATTTGGGTCCGGGCGATATGATGACCGTTCCGGCGAAAACGCCGCACAGTCCCATTCGTCATGAAGGCAGCATCGGTCTTGTTATTGAACGCATTCGCGAAGGACGGGGATTTACGGATGGTTTGTTGTGGTTTTGCGACGAATGCAACGGCAAATTGCACGAAGCGTATTTCGAATTGAAAGATATTGAGAAAGATTTCATCCCTCATTTCCGCAACTATTATGGTAGCGAATCTAACCGTACGTGCAAAGATTGTGGTCACGTGATGGAGGTTGATTCAAGATTTGTTTAGGGTATGTGTCAGGTTACATCAAGAAATTTTACGGTTGATATCCATACACACATTCTCCCCGAACACATCCCGAATTTTAGGGAGAAGTTTGGCTATGGAGGATTTATAACGCTTGATCATCACAAGAGCTGCAGCGCTCGAATGATGAAAGATGGCGAGTTTTTTCGAGAGGTGGAAGACAATTGTTGGAGCCCTGAAGCGCGCATGAAAGAATGCGGTCACCATCATGTGGATGTACAGGTATTGTCCACAGTTCCTGTGATGTTTAGTTATTGGGCAAAACCTAAAGACACGCTTGAGGTGGCCCAATTTTTAAATGACCACATAGCAGAAATATGCGACCGTTACCCTACCCGTTTTGTTGGTCTAGGAACAGTGCCAATGCAAGCACCGGATTTGGCCATTGAAGAAGTCCGGCGGTGTAAAGAAATTGGCCTTAAGGGGATTCAGATTGGAACACACATCAACGACTGGAATCTAGATGCACCAGAGTTATTTCCCATTTTTGAGGCATGTCAAGATTTAGATATGGCCATTTTTGTCCACCCATGGGACATGATGGCAAAAGAGAAAATGACCAAATATTGGTTGCCTTGGTTGGTCGGAATGCCGGCTGAAAGTTCGCTGGCCATTTGTTCGATGATCTTCGGTGGCGTTTTTGAGCGCCTTCCAAAGCTGCGTGTTGCCTTTGCCCACGGGGGTGGATCGTTCCCGGCCACGCTGGCTCGTGTGCAGCATGGATTCGACGTTCGCCCAGACCTTTGTGCTGTAGATAACGCCATTGCCCCAAAAGAGTACATGGGTAAATTTTGGCTTGATTCATTAGTGCATGATCCTCAGATGCTGGAATATATAGTGGGTCTAGTGGGTGAAAATAGGGTCGCATTGGGGACCGATTATCCTTTCCCGCTCGGCGAATTAGAACCTGGCAAACTGATCAACGGAATGCCGTGGAGCGAGGAGCGTAAAGGAAAGCTCCTGCATGGCGCCGCACTCGAATGGCTTGGAATGGATTTATCTCACTTACTCCCCTAGAAAATCCTTGGTACACCTGCGAGAATTTCGGTAATTTTGAACCACATTAATACCTCCTATGAGTGATCCCATCAAACACGAATGTGGCATAGCATTCGTTCGCCTAAGAAAGCCTCTTGAATACTACGTTGAAAAATACGGTACGGCATTTTACGGCCTCAATAAGATGTACCTCCTCATGGAGAAGCAACGCAACCGTGGTCAAGACGGGGCCGGTCTTGCGAACATTAAGTTGAATATGGCGCCGGGTACACGTTACATTTCGCGTTACCGCTCTGTAGACACTAACAGTATTGGAGATATCTTCGGTAAGGTACAGAAACGCATTGCAGAAGGCATTGCTGGAGATGCGTCGCGCTTATCAGATGTGCCGTGGTTGAAGGAAAATTTACCCTTCACAGGAGAAGTTTTCTTAGGTCATTTGCGTTACGGAACCTACGGCGGGAACACCATCGAAGCGTGCCACCCGTTCTTGAGGCAAAACAACTGGCCGACTCGAAATTTGATTGTTGCGGGAAACTTCAACATGACGAATGTTGACGAACTCTTTAATGAATTGGTTGAATTGGGCCAACATCCTAAAGAGAAGGCGGATACGGTCACAATCATGGAAAAAATTGGTCACTTCCTTGATGAGGCCAACGACGATTTATACTACGAGCTTAAGGCGGAGGGCTACTCTAAAAAAGAGGCCACTGCGGAAATAGCGAACCGATTAGACCTTGCAGATATCCTGCGCCGTGCCTCTAAAAAATGGGATGGCGGCTACGCGATGGCGGGTATGACCGGACACGGTGATTCTTTTGTGTTACGCGATCCTGCAGGAATTCGCCCGGCCTACTATTATTACGATGATGAGATTGTTGTGGTGGCTTCAGAGCGTCCAGTTATACAGACGGCACTGAATTTAAAATCGGAACAGATTACAGAATTGCCCCCAGGGAATGCACTTATTGTGAAGCATCACGGGGAGGTATCTATTGATGAGATTAAAACGCCAACTGAATTTAAAGCATGTTCCTTTGAGCGTATTTATTTTTCTCGCGGAAACGATAAAGACATCTATAACGAACGCATTGAGCTTGGCCGCAGACTGATTCCAAGGATTGTGGATCTCGTAGATGGTGAAGTTGAGGATACGGTGTTCTCGTTTATTCCAAACACGGCTGAGGTGAGCTTTTACGGAATGGTGAAAGGAATGGAAGACCATTTTAATGCGTTAAAGTACGACCGCATCACAGCGCTAGAAAACCCATCAAACGAACAGCTGAAATCTATTCTAGATTTGCGTCCACGCGTTGAAAAGGTAGCTTGGAAAGATGTGAAATTGCGCACGTTTATCACAGAGGATAGTTCAAGAGATGAATTGGTAAGTCATGTTTACGACATTACACACGGCTCTGTGAAGCCAACGGATCACCTGGTAGCGATTGATGACAGTATCGTACGAGGAACAACCTTAAAGCAGAGCATTCTCCGCATTTTTGATCGATTAAGTCCGAAACACATCGTCATTGCTTCTTCTGCACCTCAGATCCGCTACCCGGATTGTTATGGGATAGATATGGCTCGTATGGGAGATTTTGTTGCTTTTAGAGCGGCTATTGCCCTGCTTAAAGAGCGCGGCAAAGAAGGTCTCATACAGCAGGTCTACGAAAAATGTAAAGCCCAGGTAGATCTCGCCGACCACGAAGTACAAAACTTTGTAAAAGAGATTTACGAGCCTTTTGAAGCGCAAGAGATTAGTGATAAGATTGCGGAGTTATTAACGCCTCCTGAGGTAAACGCCAAGGTATCTGTACTCTATCAAACTATTGAGGACTTGCATTTGAGTTGTCCGGGCCATCCTGGCGATTGGTACTTCACGGGTGATTACCCTACTCCGGGAGGAAACCGCGTCGTGAACAAGAGCTTCATGTATTACGTTGAGGGTCGTACAGAACGAGCTTACTAAACATGAAAATATATACTAAAACTGGCGATCAAGGTCAGACTTCTCTTTTGAGTGGAAGCCGCGTCTCAAAAGCAGAATTACGGTTAGAAGCCTACGGTACATTTGATGAAATGAACAGTCTCTTAGGTGTTTTGGCCGCAACACTTCCTTCAGATCAGTTCCCCTATGCCCAAGCCATTCAAAATGAGCTCTTCGCTATGGGCTCCCATCTTGCAGTGGAAGGAACCCCTGATTTTCCCATGCCTATGTTTAACGATGACTTAGTAGGGCAATTGGAACGTCAAATTGATCAATGGAATGAAATCCTACCTGAACTAAAGAGTTTCATTTTACCAGGTGCACACCCGCACAGTGCTCATTGCCATGTCGCGCGCACCGTTTGCCGCCGCGCAGAACGCAGGGTAGTGGCATTAAATGATGAAGCTAAGGTCGGGGTAGAAATCATTACGTTCGTAAACCGACTTTCAGATTTCCTTTTTGTTATGGCCCGCTGGATTGATTTTTCCAACGGTGCGCAGGATAGAATTTGGACTCCTAAGTATTAAGCACTTACATTTTTTCCAAAGGTGTTGCATAAGTCAGCAGAAAAACTACTTTTGCACGACTGATAATACATTAATAGTTGTTGAAGACTTATGTACTGGACCTTAGAACTTGCATCGTATTTGAGTGACGCGCCGTGGCCGGCAACTCGCGATGAGCTTATTGATTATGCTATCCGCACGGGAGCTCCGTTGGAAGTGGTAGAGAACCTACAAGCTATTGAGGAGGAAGAGGAAGAAACTTACGAGAGTATCGAAGAAATTTGGCCGGATTATCCGTCTGAAGAAGATTTCCTCTGGAACGAAGAAGAATATTGATTTAAGGCCCCTTTTCTAGGGGCTTTTTTTTGGAGGCATTGTTTGCGTTCTACACATTACTTGAGGCCTATAGGAATATTGCAAATTTCCAATCTATAGACCGCGTTTTGTGTTGTACTTTTGATTGTAAATCCAATACATCTACATGGATAGATTTTCATTTTTAGGAAGCGTCCACGCCCAATTGATTGATGATCAATACGAGCGCTACCTCAAAAATCCGGACGGCATTGAGCCGAGCTGGCGAGCGTTCTTCCAGGGATATGATTTTGCAAAAGAAATCTATTCTGAAGAAGACCTTGAAGGCGCGGGTGTGCCTGAAGAGGTAATCAAAGAGTTTCATGTTTTGAATTTAATTCAAGGCTATCGCTCTCGTGGACATTTGTTCACCAAGACAAACCCGGTTCGCATGCGACGCAGTTACGAACCTACGCTAGACATCGAAAACTTCGGATTAAGCAAAGACGATCTGGATACATCGTTTAATGCTGCCACAGAATTGGGGCTGCCAGGAGCGACGAAGTTGCGTGAAATCATCACGCATTTAGAGGCCATCTATTGCCAAAGTACGGGGGTAGAATACAACTACATTCGTGACCCTGAACGCCGTACCTGGATTAAAAATTGGATCCATAAAGACGACAATCAGCCGAAACTCTCCATTGAAGAGAAAAAGCAAATTCTACATAAATTAAATCAGGCCGTTAGCTTCGAGTCCTTCTTAAACACAAAATTTGTGGGGCAGAAGCGTTTTTCTATCGAAGGTGCTGAAGCATTGATACCAGGTCTTGACGAGGTGGTGAATCATGGTGCACGTCACGGGGTGAAGGAATTTGTTCTAGGCATGGCCCACCGCGGTCGCTTAAATGTCCTTACGAATGTTTTTGGAAAGCCGCGTAAACAGATTTTCTCTGAATTTGAAGGAAAAGCGTTTGATGATGTGACCATCGACGGTGATGTGAAGTACCATTTAGGCCATACGACCGTTCACACAACGGTTGACGGCACTGAGGTATTGATGAATATTGCGCCCAACCCGTCCCATCTTGAGGCTGTTGACCCCGTTGTAGAGGGTATTGCTCGCGCAAAAATCAACAACGACTATGGAATGGAATCGGGCAAAGTTTTGCCTATACTGATTCATGGTGACGCCGCGGTCGCGGCACAAGGCGTGGTATATGAAACGGTTCAAATGGAGACATTGGACGGTTATAAAACGGGTGGAACCCTGCACATTGTCATTAACAATCAGGTAGGGTTTACGACCAATTATCTCGATGCGCGTTCTTCTACCTATTGTACGGATATAGCAAAGGTGATTCTAGCACCAGTGCTCCATGTAAACGGGGATGACCCTGAAGCATTGGTACATGCCATGCGTCTTGCTATTGAATACCGCCAACGCTTTCAGCGCGACATTTTCATCGACTTATTGTGTTACCGTAAGTATGGCCACAACGAAGGCGATGAACCGCGCTTTACTCAGCCGTTGTTGTATAAAGCCATTTCCAAACATGCTAACCCTCGCGAAATTTACGCGCAGAAGTTAATGAGCGAAGGAATTGCTACACAGGGAATGGTACGCGAAATGCAAGATGAGTTTAAATCCATGTTGGAGGTCGACTTTGATGAAGCGAAGAAAATCGAGCGCAACGTGATCACTCCTTTTATGGAGAAGGAATGGATAGACTATCCAAGTGCAGCGCCTGGTGAAATGTTACATCCAGTAGATACGACGTTTGATTTAGACAAGCTAAAGGACATTGCGAAGTACATCACGACCTTACCTGAAGGCAAGAAATTCTTAAAGAAAACCGTTCGCTTGATGGGGGATCGTGCCGCACAAGTTTTTGAACGCAACTCAGTAGATTGGGGCATGGGTGAATTGCTCGCCTACGGCTCGCTTCTCGCAGAAGATTATAACATTCGAATTTCAGGAGAAGATGTAGAACGCGGAACCTTCTCACATCGTCATGCCATTTTAAAGGTGGAGGACAGTGAAGAAGAAGTAAATCTTCTCAATGAATATCCAGGAAAAGAAGGCCGTTTCGCTATTTATAATTCCTTGTTGAGTGAATACGCAGTGATGGGATTTGACTACGGGTATGCTATGGCATCTCCGGATACCTTAACCATTTGGGAGGCCCAATTCGGTGATTTTGCCAACGGCGCCCAGATCATGATTGACCAATTCCTCACCGCTGCAGAAGATAAGTGGAAAGTACAGAACGGTTTGGTCTTATTGCTTCCGCACGGTTACGAAGGGCAAGGTGCAGAGCACAGTTCTGCAAGATTGGAGCGATTCTTACAGATGTGTGCCCAAGAAAATATGACTGTTGCGAACTGTACAACTCCAGCAAATTTCTATCATTTATTGCGCCGTCAGCACAAACGTCACTTTAGACGTCCATTGGTAGTGATGTCGCCAAAGAGCTTGTTGCGTTTGCCAAAAGCGCAAAGTACGATGGAGGAATTGGCCCATGGTACATTCCAACCTATTGTGTCGGATACTACGGTCGCTCCAGAAAAAGTTACGAAAGTGGTCTTTTGTTCAGGGAAACTCTACTACGAACTTGCGGACGAGCGTGAGGCTCAAGGCGCAGATCACGTAGCTATTATTAGAATTGAACAATTATACCCGCTCGATGATCTTGCCATCAAGCAGGAAGTAGCAAAATACCCGAATGCAGCGATGCATGTTTGGGCGCAAGAAGAACCAGCGAACATGGGGGCATGGACCTACATGTTGTGGCAAATGCACCAGCAGTTGACTCTTGTGAGTCCAGCGCCAAGTGCAGCGACGGCAAGCGGATCACATCAAGTGGCCGTTCAGCGTCAAAGAGAAACTATTGAACGAGTATTTAGCATTTAAGTCTATCAGATATGTTAGAAATGAAAGTGCCTTCACCAGGCGAATCCATTACTGAAGTTGAAATCGCTACCTGGTTGGTAAGTGACGGTGACTATGTAGAAAAAGATCAAGCCATTGCTGAGGTTGATTCCGACAAGGCAACGCTCGAATTACCTGCAGAAGAGGCGGGAATCATCACATTAAAAGCAGAAGAAGGCGACACCGTTGAGGTGGGTCAAGTCGTTTGTTTGATTGACACCAGCGCAGCGCGCCCAGAGGGCAGTGCAGCTCCAGCGGCATCCGCGCCAAACCCAGAGCCTGTGGCAGCTCCAGCAGCTCCAACAGCTACGACTTATGCTACGGGTACCGCATCTCCTGCTGCGAAGAAAATGATGGCCGAAACGGGCGCATCCGTTGCGACAGGAACGGGTAAAGACGGACGTATTACTAAGGCAGATGTCATTGATGCCGTAGCATCCATGGGTTCGTCAGATCAAGGTGAGCGTGCGCAGACGCGTAAGAAGATGAGTAGTCTTCGCCGCAAATTGGCCAGCAGATTGGTTACTGTGAAAAATGAAACGGCCATGCTAACCACTTTCAATGAGGTGGACATGAAACCTATTTTTGACCTACGAAACGAATACAAAAACGAGTTTTTTGAGAAACACGGCGTGAAATTGGGCTTCATGAGCTTCTTTACGCTTGCTGCAACGCGTGCGTTAAAAATGTACCCGTCTACGAACAGTATGATTGACGGTAATGAGCTTGTGAGCTTTGATTATGTGGATGTTAGTGTGGCAGTAAGCGGTCCTAAGGGATTGATGGTGCCTGTTGTGCGCAACGCAGAAACGCTAGATTTTGCTGGAGTAGAAAGTGAAATCGGTCGCCTCGCTACGAAAGTGCGCGACGGTAAAATCACTGTAGATGAGATGACTGGCGGAACCTTTACCATCACTAATGGTGGTGTGTTTGGGTCCATGCTATCAACACCAATCATCAACCCCCCACAAAGTGCTATTCTAGGAATGCACAATATCATTCAGCGCCCAGTTGCTGTGGATGGTGAGGTTGTGATTCGTCCTATGATGTACGTTGCATTGAGCTACGACCACCGCGTGATTGACGGCCGTGAAAGTGTGGGTACTTTAGTTGCTATTAAAGAAGCACTCGAAAATCCGGCAGAAGTACTGATGGAAGGGAATGTTCGTAAAGCTTTGGGCTTATAACGAGGTCTTAAATTCTTATATTTGGGAGCGCTGTCTGAAAGGGCAGCGCTCCTTTTGATTTACAAACAGAAATAACAACGCATGAAAAGATTTATTTCGGGCCTACTAACCCTAGCCTTGGTCCTGAGTTCTGTAGTTTCTACGGCACACGAAGGGATGTGGTTGCCTATGCTGATCAAGCGCCTAAACATGGCGGAGATGCAAGCAAACGGTTTGAATTTGACCGCAGAAGAATTGTACGATATCAATAATGCTTCGGTAAAAGACGCCATCGTTTCTTTAGGCGGCTTTTGTACGGGCGAAATCATCTCTGACCAGGGATTGATGCTTACCAACCACCACTGTGGCTACGATGCGATTCGTTCACATTCTACCGTTGAAAACGACTATTTAACGGACGGTTTTTGGGCGATGACTCGTGAAGAGGAACGCACAAACCCGGGATTAACCGCGGCTATATTAGTACGCATGGAGGACGTAACTGATAAAGTTTTAGCCGAACTCACAGACGATATGTCAGAAGCGGAGCGCGCTGCAAAAGCGAAGGAAGTGGGTGATGCATTGGCCAAAGAAGCAACGGACGGGACCGTTCATAACGGTTATGTGCGCAGCTTCTTTCACAATAACGAATTTTACCTTTTCGTCTACAACACCTACAAAGATGTACGTCTTGTAGGTGCACCGCCAAGCAGTGTTGGAAAATACGGTGGCGATACAGATAACTGGATGTGGCCGCGTCACACTGGTGATTTTTCAATGTTCCGCATTTATGCAGATGCAGAAGGGAACCCTTCTGATGTAAGTTCAGATAATGTAGCCTTGACTCCTAAGCACCATTTACCTGTGAGTCTGAATGGTGTAAAGGAAGGAGACTTCAGTATGGTATTTGGCTTTCCAGGTTCTACGGATCGATTCCTTACTTCTACAGGAATTGAACAAGCGATCAATCTTTACAACCCTACAGTGGTCGAAATACGTGCGCAAAAATTGGCCATCATGAAAAAAGCAATGGATGCAGACGATGCAGTACGTATTGCTTTAGCATCAAACTATGCGTCTACCGCCAATTACTGGAAATACTTCATCGGTCAAACGGAGCAGCTCAAGAATAACGGTGTTAAAGCAAAGAAAGAAGCCATCGAGGCACGTTATATGGAGTGGGCGAAAGCAGACCCATCGCGTGAAGCGTATACAGGTGCTCTAGACCTATTAAATGAAGCTTATGCTGCAACAGATGCCACTGTAAAAGGGGGAGTCTATCTTATGGAAGCCGGAATCCGTGGTGCTTCTTTGCCGTTGTATGCGTTTCGTTTAGGACGTATGTTAAGTGCGCTTTCGAGCTCAGAAGATCTTGAAGCAGATAAAGCAGCAGCGCTTGCTTATGCTGAAGATCATTTTTCAGAATACCAAGCAGCTGTTGATAGAGCCCTTGCTGCAAAATTGTGGGGCATGTGGATGGAAAACGTACCTGCTGATCAACAACCAAGCATCTTTACTGAAGTTCGCGATAGCATGAACGGTGACGTTACAGTACTTGCTAATGAGGTTTACGATAACTCTATTTATGCTTCAATGGAAGCTTTAAAATCTTGGATGGAGACCATGGATGCTGACGCACTCAAAGCAGATATGGGTGGTAAAGTCGCTTCAAGTTTTATCATGACGTACTTTGGAAACCAACAAGGAAATACTGAAGTGAACGAGAAGATGGAAAAAGGGTACCGATTGTTTACAGACGGTTTGCGTAAAGCAATTCCTGAGAAGACCTTCGCACCTGATGCAAACTCAACTCCGCGTATGACTTGGGGTGTTGTGGGTTCTTACGATCCTCAGGATGCTGTTCATTACGACTATGTAACTACGCTAGATGGAGTTATGCAGAAGGAAGACCCAAGTAACGATGAATTCATTGTGCCAGCCCGTTTAAAAGAGTTGTACAACGCTAAAGACTACGGCCGCTATGCGGACGAGAATGGTGATTTGGTGGTGAACTTCATTTCGAACAACGACATCACCGGTGGTAACTCAGGTTCTCCAGTGATCAATGGCGATGGTGAGTTGATTGGAACTGCGTTCGACGGAAACTGGGAGGCGATGTCTGGTGATATCTTCTTCGAGGACCAGTTGCAACGTTGTATTTCTGTTGACATCCGTTATACGCTGTTTATCATTGACAAATATGCTGGCGCAGGTCACCTAGTTGATGAAATGACTGTAGTTGAAGGAAAGAAAAAACGTAAGAAGCGCCGCAAGTAAATAGCTTTTTACAAGACTAATACGCAACCCACGGGCCGGAGGTCCGTGGGTTTTTTTTGGCACATAATTTGACCTTAATATTGAGATAAATTTGATGCAGAAATGATGAAGCGAATCCTTACACTTACAGTCGTTGCTCTTGGTTTAAATGGATGCTCAAGCTGGCAGCCCGTGGATAATGTGGTGCCATCAAACCCAAGCTGCATTTGTACGATGGAGTATGATCCAGTTTGTGTGCAGGGCAATGGTAAGATATTACGTTATTCTAATGCTTGTCAGGCGATGTGCGACGGCTTTGATCAAGATGAGTTCATCAACTGTCCGCCGGAGTAAATCTACCCCATCGTACTCACCTGCTCCAAAACAGCGGTCCACCATTCTATAAATACCAGCAACATCAAGCTTATTCCGGCTAAGCCAAAAATGCCATTGATGATGGCATAAGATAGTCGG
>JAHEKP010000064.1 GCA_024638285.1 Cryomorphaceae bacterium | reverse complement strand
CTGCAGGTTTACAGATCGGTGTTCAGAAGTGGATCGCGATGTACAGCAATGCTCCTGAAGCATACGCTGCTGTTCGTCAATACGATCTGCCAATGGAGACTGCTGCCTTAGCTGGAACTGTAACGCCTAGCCGTTACAGCTACCCTCTAGACGAGTACTCATTGAATAATGCTAATGTATCTGCTGCTGCCGCTAAGTTTGGTGGTGACGATACTTTCGCAAAGATTTTCTGGGACATGTAATTCGTACCTGAATTCTATACATAAGGAACCCGCGCCTCTGGTGCGGGTTTTTTTATATCCTAAATTTTGGAGCCCAAAATTTTTTACCTTCTCGGGTAGATAAACCTATGAGTTGGCGCTTGCATCGGAAGATTCAGAGGCTCGCGAACAAGCGAAGGCCGTTCAAGTTTCTTTACGAGAACCCTACAGAACATCTGAGGTGGATTGGATAGAAGGAATAGGTCCCACCCAAAACAGCCTATTGCCGGGCTATGATGAATGGCAAACCACTTACTTTGTAAAAAAGCATTTCATCTATTGAGTGCTTTAATCTAGGGGCCTATTTTTACCCCATGAACAAAAGTATCATTCCTACCTTACAGAAGACCTTTGGTGATCGCGCCATTTCCCCCGAGGATAAGCAGAATTTCGAGCGGGAGCATGGCTGTCATTGGGAAGAGGATTGGTCGGAATATGATGAAGGCGAGGATTGTGATTACCTCACGCCGGAAATCCTGGCGTACCAAAAACCGTCTCAAGAGAAGTACGAAGCCCTCGGTTTGGGAGAACTGGAGGAACGTATTGTCAATGTTTTAGAAGAGGGTAAAAACATCAAATGGGGCAAGCTGGCCGTAGGAATGTGGCTGTTCTTCCTGTTCATTGTGGTCTATACCATCGTAGAAACTCTTTTTTAGATTCATTTCTCTCAGTAGGATACAAAAAAAACCACCGCAAGCGGTGGTTTTCTGTTTTTGCGAATGAGCTTCAGATTTACTTCGCGCGCTCCTTGTAAGAACCGTCTTCTGTATTGATGACAATTTCTTCATCCGTCTTAATGAATAAAGGGACAGCTACTTGTGCGCCGCCTTCGACGGTTACAGTTTTCATAGCATTGGAGGAAGTATTTCCTTTTACAGTAGGCTCAGAATACGTTACTTTTAAATTCACTGTACGTGGAAGTTCTACTGCCATAGCTCTGTTTTCGCTGGCGTGGAATAGCACGTAGCACATCATGCCGTCCACTAAGAAATCGGGTGCGTTGATGAGATCTTTAGCGAAGGTAAGCTGCTCGTAGTTTTCCGTGTTCATGAAGTGGTACTCAGATCCGTCGTTGTAGAGGAATTGGTATTGACGATTTTCTATATCAATCGTCTCAATCTTCGCACCTGCAGGAAACGTATTGTCTAAAACACGACCGGTTTCCAAGTTTTTAATTTTCGTACGTACGAAAGCGGCTCCTTTACCTGGTTTTACGTGAAGGAATTCTATGATTTGGTACGGCTGGCCATTGAAGTTGATGCACATGCCGTTTTTGATATCTGAAGTACTTGCCATGATAAATTTATTTTGTCAAATATAGCGCAAATTGGTGGCGCAAGGTTTTAGTAATGTTTCTCTAAAAGTAGTTCGTCGGTGCAAAACGTGTATTCGTCTTTTTGGTAGTTGCTTCCAACAATAATGGTTTTTGATTGTGCAAAGGTCTGAATCAATTCGTTGTAGAATTGGACCCCATCGGTGTCTAAATTGCTTAATGGTTCATCGAGCAATAAAAGCGGTCTCTCATTAGCAATAGCCATGAGAAGACGTACGCGCTGTAACATCCCGGAGCTGAATGTATTGAGTCTTTTTTCTCTGTGCGCAGAAAGTCCGGCCTTTTCAATCCAATAGGTCGGTTTGAAACCCTCAGGGAATGGAGAAAATTTTGCGTGAAAATCAAGCGATTCTTTTAGGCTAAACATCGGGTTTAAAGCAACATAGGGTGCTGCAATTCCAACATGCAGGCCGATAGATTTTGCTGTGATAGCAGTACCGTTAAATGAAAAACTAGGTGCACTTTCAGTGGCTTCAAGTGCGCCACTCAATATTTTGATGAGTGTGGATTTTCCAGAACCGTTTGAACCTAAAATGACGGTTTTAGTTCCCGTTTCAAAGGTGTATGTCACATCTTGTAGAATGTGCTGTGTTCCAAACTTTTTCTGTAATCCTTTTAATACGATCATGAGGTTGGAATTACTTTCTGATCAGTCCGCGATCACTTTGCTCGATGAAGCTTAGAATGACATCGGCTAATGGCCGATTCGGATGCGTTTCTTTGATTTGATTCGCTGCTTGCGATATATTCATACCGCTTTGATACATAGTACGGTACAGGGTTTGGATCTCGTGGATGTCTTCCTGAGAGAAGTTGCGTCTTTTTAATCCAACGCTATTTACACCTGCATAGGCAAGTGGTTCACCGGCTGCCGTGATGAATGGAGGGACATCTTTACGCACCATAGCACCACCGCCGATCATGACGTGAGCTCCGATTTTTACAAATTGGTGGACGGCGGACAGTCCAGAGATGATCCCATAATCGCCAATCTCAACGTGACCTGCAAGGGCAACGCTGTTCACCAGAATGACATGGTTACCTAGGATACAATCGTGCGCAATGTGCACGTAGGCCATAATAAGACAATCTTTGCCTACTACAGTTTTTCCATAGGCTTTGGTACCGCGGTTAATGGTGACACATTCGCGAATAGTGGAACGGTCTCCAATCTCAACAGTAGTAAGCTCTCCTTGAAATTTTAGATCTTGTGGGATTGCTGAAATTACTGCACCTGGAAAAACACGACAATTGGACCCAATTCGTGCACCGTTCATGATTACCACATTTGGCCCGATCCAAGTGCCTGCGCCTATTTCTACATCCGCTGAAACGGTTGTAAACGGACCAATTTCAACGTCGTCGCCAATACGAGCGTCTGGATGGATAGAGGCGAGGGGACTGATCATTTATTTTGTAATCTGAGCCATTAATTCTGCTTCGCTCACCAGCGTGTTTCCTACAAAAGCACGACCGCGCATGTGCACGATTCCGCGACGAATAGGGGTGATCAGTGAAAGATCAAAGATGAGCGTATCTCCAGGAACCACTTTTGCTTTGAATTTCACGTTATCCAATTTCATGAAGAACGTCAAATAATTTTCCGGATCAGGGACAGAACTCAACGCTAAAATTCCACCGCATTGTGCCATGGCTTCTATTTGGAGTACGCCTGGCATTACGGGTGAACCTGGGAAGTGGCCTACAAAAAACGGTTCGTTCATTGTAACGGCTTTTACACCAACCACACGGTCTTCGGTGAGTTCAATAATTTTATCGACCAGCAAAAATGGTGAGCGGTGTGGGATCAGACCCATAATGTCCTCAACCGTTTTTACTGGAGGCAGATTAGGATCGTATTTTGGTGCTTTGGGACGGCTTTCTTCTTTACGAATTTTAGCAGCCAAAGCTTTCGTGAATTCAGCGTTCACACCGTGGCCTGGTTTGGTAGCAATGATGCGCGCCTTTAACGGGCGTCCTAAAAGAGCCAAATCACCTACCACGTCCAAAAGTTTGTGACGGGCAGCTTCATTTGAGAATCGTAAATCAATATTGTTTAGGGTACCACGCTGGGTCACCTGAACATCATCGCGACCAAAAGCAGTTTTTAATTTGTCAAGGGTAGATGGAGCAATCTCTTGATCTACATAAACGATGGCGTTATTGAGATCTCCACCTTTTATTAATCCAGCATCCAACAGTGGTTCCAGCTCGCGAAGGAAGGAGAATGTTCGTGCACTTGCAATGTCGTCGCGGAAGTTGACCATCTTATCTAAATGTGCATGTTGCGGGCCTAAAACACTGCTACCGTAATCAATCAATGCACTGACTTCAAATTCATCGCTGGGTAAAGCCATGATTTCTGAACCGTCTTCATCTTTAAAAGTGAACGTCTCTTCGAGAATATAGAAGTTCTTTTCAACACTCTGTTCTACCATACCCGCTTCAAGAATAAGATCAACCAGCGGTGCTGCAGAGCCGTCTAAAATAGGGACTTCGCTTCCGTTGAGTTCAATACGTAGGTTATCTATACCTAATGCATAGAGACTGGCCATGAGGTGTTCAACCGTTCCTACACTGGCATTGCCGTTTTGTAGGATGGTTTGACGATCCGTGCGGTTTACATATTTTGCAAGCGCTGGAACTTCGGCGTTTTCGAGGTCAGTACGAATGAAAACGATGCCTGTATTTTCGGCACTGGGGATCAAATCTACTTTTACAACTTCACCCGTGTGAAGCGCATTTCCTTCAAAGGATATTGCTTTAGAAAGTGTCTTCTGCATCATAATTTATTTGCCTTGTCGTTTGAAGGCAGCAAAGGATTTCAGGAAGTGCCTGTGCTCAAGCGCAGGCGAGCCAAAGATAGTCTTATTCGATGGAACATCATTCATTACACCACTCTGGGCGTAAATTTTGACATGATCACCAATGGAGAGGTGGCCTACTATACCCACTTGACCGCCGATCATACAATGGTTTCCTATGGTTGTTGATCCTGCGACACCGCTTTGAGCCGCAATGACATTATGTTTACCGATGACCACATTATGTGCAATCATACAGAGGTTATCAATTTTAGTGCCCTCGCCAATGCGTGTAGATCCAAGGGCAGCGCGGTCAACAGTACTGTTGGCACCAATGCTCACGTAATCTTCTATGACCACATTGCCCAATTGCGGTATGCGGTGGTATTTACCTTCTGCATCCGGGGCGAATCCAAAACCTTCAGAGCCTATAACGACACCTGCTTCAATGTTTACGTGGGCGCCAATTTTACTGCCTTTCAAAATTTTAGCACCAGTACCAATGTAGGTATGCGGACCAATTTCTACATCCGCCTCAATTATAGCGGCAGTACCAATAATGGCTGTTGGGTCAATCTTCGCTTCAGGGTTTATGAGGGCGTCAGGGCTTTGGCCTGAACGCGGATTAAATTGTGCCTCTAACCCACGTAAATGCAAGGCAAATCGCAGATAAGGATCGTCGCAAGGGATCAAGATTGCTTTGCTATCAATCACTGTTCCGGCCTTCACAAAAATGGCGCTCGCTGCCGTTTTCTCTGCCTGGGCAGCATACTTCATGTTGCTCAAGAAGCATAAATCACCGGCAGTAGCCTCTTCGAGTGTTGCAACACCTGATATTTTGGTGTTTACCTGCTCCTGTGGACAGTGAAGGTCAAGTTTTGCGCAGAGATTGCCTAAAGTGATCGCATGATGCTTCATAATAAATCTTTGAGTTCACGAGGGAAGCAAATAAAGTGCCGTTCTACTGGTTCACTCAAAGCTTTTATGGTCATTTGATCTGCTGCTTGGCTGATGTCGCTGATATGGCCGTCCTTGTAGAGCAGATTGATGTGCCCTTTTTTATTGTTGTAGGCATGGTTTTTAACTTTTGCCTCGATGTACATGTATTGTTCTTCACCGTGCGAGAAGCCGTACTGCGATTTTATGGCCTGTCCAATGCGCGCCGAAACCTCAGGGGCAAAAGGTTCTGCCTGCAATCGTATCTTCAGAAGATTTCGATCGGTAATGCGCTTGCTCAGTTCGCTTAAGATGGTATCTGAATGGTTGGTCCAATCTTTTATAGCACTCATGACGTCGTAATCATCGAGCAAAACAAATTTTTCAAGAACCGTTGGGTTTTCCTCGAACTCATTCCAGGAATAGTCGGCGTTTAGAAAATGTTTAAGTGCGATCGTCCCCGGTAAGGCAATGCCTTGACTGGCCAGGTGTTTTGCTCGTTTTAAAATGTTGACCAACATGAATTCTGCACTCAGAACCGTTTTGTGCATGTAGACCTGCCAGTACATAAGACGACGTGCCACGAGGAACTTCTCGACGCTGTAGATCCCCTTTGCATCTACTACTAATTGGTCATCCTTGATGTTCAACATGGTGAGCAAACGCTCGCTATTTACACTGCCTTCTGTTACGCCGCTGTAAAAAGAATCGCGTCGTAAATAATCAAGCCGGTCCATGTCCAATTGGGAGGAAATGAGTTGATGTAGGAAGGATTTCTGGTAGTTATTAGTGAAAATATCAATGGCTAAAGTGAGCGCCCCTTGGTGAACGACGTTCAGCTCCTCCATGATTTTCAGGCTTAACGCTTCATGGCTCACCCCGGGAATTAAAGTATGTTCAAGTGCATGAGAAAAGGGACCGTGGCCTACATCGTGGAGAAGAATGGCAATTTTGACCCCTTGTTCCTCTTCCTCTGTAATTTCATGTCCTTTTTGACGCAATGTGTAAATGGCACGACCCATGAGGTGCATCGCGCCAATGGCATGATGAAAACGAGTGTGGTAGGCGCCAGGATAGACCAGGTAGGTGAGTCCCAATTGCGAGATGCGACGCAGGCGTTGGAAATAGGGGTGGTTGATCAGCTTGTAAATAAGCGGATCTTTTATGGTAATAAACCCGTAGATGGGGTCGTTAATGATTTTGTTCTTATTGTTCAAAATGCTCGGTTTTGCCGGTGTGGTAAAAATAGCACAGGTTAGGGGCTATTTGGGGCAGGAATCGCATTACTTTTAACAAGACTAAAACGCTGAATTATGCCAAATATTTTATGGGTTGATGATGAAATAGAAATGCTCAAAGGACATTTATTGTTTTTGGAGGGCAAAGGCTATTCTGTCGTGACCTGTAATAATGGTGCGGATGCCTTGGATTTGGTCCAAGAAACGGGTTTTGACGCCGTCTTTCTCGACGAAAATATGCCGGGATTATCGGGGTTGGAAACCTTAGAAAAAATAAAGAATCTATTGCCGGAATTGCCGGTAGTGATGATCACGAAAAGTGAGGAAGAGCAGATCATGGAAATGGCAATTGGTTCTAAGATCGCAGATTACCTCATTAAGCCTGTCAATCCGAATCAGGTGTTACTGAGTTTAAAGAAGATATTAGATGGGAGACAGTTGGTTTCTCAAGCAGCTACACGAGGCTACCAGCAGGAGTTTGGTCGATTGACTTTAGACATGCAACAATTGCGTACGTGGGAGGAATGGGCTCATTTTTATAAAAAGCTCTTGCAATGGGAACTCAAGCTCGATGAAAGCCCGGAAGAAGGCCTAAAGGGTGTTTTAACTGCTCAGAAAAAAGAAGCTAATGAACTGTTTGCGCGGTTTATAGCCAACCATTACGAACAGTGGTTTTCTGGAGGTGAGCGTCCTATGCTTTCCCATGAATTGGTGGGTAAAGTTGTTGCACCGCAACTGCGTCAAGGTAAGAAGGTGTTTTTTTTAGTCATGGATAATCTCCGTTACGACCAGTGGCTGGCCATCAAGCCCCTGCTTTCACCTTATTTTCATCAAAAAGAGGAGGGATTGTACAACAGCATTTTGCCCTCTGCTACGCAGTATGCGCGTAATGCACTCTTTGCAGGTATGATGCCTGCGACTATTAAAGACTCCTTACCTCAGTATTGGGTGGAGGAGCATGAAGAAGGCTCAAAGAATCAATTTGAAGGTGAGTTATTGGAGGCTCAATTAGCAAGATTAGGCTTTGGTGAGAAAAAATCGGTGTATCATAAAGTCACCAACCTTCGTGGGGCGAATAAACTTTACGATACGATCCATCACCATAAGAATGCGGATGTGCTCACCGTTGTATATAATTTTGTGGATGCGCTGAGTCATGCGAAGACAGATACAGAGGTGGTACGGGAATTGGCCAGTGACGATAGTGCTTACCGTAGATTGGTTAAAACTTGGCTGGAAGGTTCACCGCTTCTAAAAATGCTGCAATGGGCGAGCCAGCAAGGATTTTCCGTGGTGTTAACTACGGATCATGGTACGGTTAATGTGCACCGACCTTCAAAAGTTGTGGGGACAAAGCATTTGACCACCAACCTCCGTTATAAAACCGGCAATGGGATGAGCTACCAGTCCAAACACAGTTTTGTAGTGAAAGACCCAAAGGCTATTGGACTTCCTAAGCAACACATTGCAGATGAATGCATCTTTGCTTTGAGCGATCTATTTTATGTGTATCCCAATCGGTACAACCACTTTGTGCAGTACTACCGCAATACGTATCAGCACGGTGGGGTATCTTTGGAGGAATTGATTATTCCATATGCAGTCCTTACCGCTAAATAACGGCTTCCGCTTTTCGAAGGTTGAATTGAAAGACCTACCCGAATTGGCCCAATTTATTTTGGATCATCAGGCATCCACGATAACCCTATTGGAGGCACCGATGGGCAGTGGTAAAACCACATTATGTAATGCTGTTTTACAGGCCTGGGGCAGTGATCAGGCGGGATCCTCACCTACGTTTGCCTTGATTGAGGAATACCATGGAACGCAAGGCAAGTGCTATCATTTAGACGCCTATCGTATTGAGGATGAAGAGCAGGCCTATGATATGGGCTTAGAAGAATATTTAGAAGAAGGTTGCCCCATGTGGATTGAGTGGGGTGGAAATGTACGATCTTTATTACCGTACGAATGCGGTGTGGTATACATCCTTGCGGAAAGCGAAGCGTACAGAACAGTTGAGTTTTACCCCCGACTTGCTGTGAACGAAATACAATGGAACCATGAGTGAGTACATTAGTTGGTCAGAAACGGCTTGGGAAACCCAGGAGGAACGTTTGGTAGTAGATGCGAAAAGCGCACAATTACAAATAGGCCTGCCTAAGGAGCATGCCATGAACGAGCACCGCTTGTTACTTACTCCGGAGAGTGTTCAGATTTTAGTTGCTCAAGGTCATGAAATAGTGGTTGAGACGGGTGCGGGAACACTCGCCGGTTTTACGGATGCACGCTATGCAAACGCAGGTGCTACAATAGCTCCAGGGCCTGAGGAGGTTTTTCAATGCGCCATTATCGCTAAAGTTGCACCGCCCACGGTAGCTGAAATTACAATGATGAAAGGTCGACAGACTTTGGTCAGCGCGTTGCAACTTCGTACACGTAATAGAGACTATTTCAAGTCGCTGGCGGATAAAAAAATAACGGCTTTGGCACTGGAGGAAGTGCGCAATTCGGAAGACCAAAGTGCACTTCGAATGGCCATGAGTGAAATCGCGGGTCAAATGGCCGCGCGCGTAGGCGCCAGCCTACTCGCGGACGGCGCCCACGGCTCCCGTAAAGGAAAATTAATGGGTCCTATACCCGGTGTTTCACCCGCCAGAGTGGTGGTGTTGGGCGCCGGCGTCGCCGGCCTATCGGCCGTGCGCGCGGCCCACGGCATGGGTTCCCAGGTCGTTTTAATGGACAGCAACATCAACCGTCTTCGTGCAGCACAAGAGCTGAATCCTGCCTTAATTACGGAGGTGATTCAGGATTTGGTCGTGGCAAAAAGATTAAAGAAGGCAGACCTTGTAATAGGAGCATTACGTCCGGTGAATGGCCGCACACCGGTGGTGGTTTCAGAAGATGCCATTTCAGCGATGGAGCCCAACAGTGTGATTATTGATATTAGCATAGACAGTGGAGGTTGTTTTGAATCTTCGGAACTGACCTCACACGAGAGTCCTACTTACGAAAAGCACGGTATTATTCATTACTGCATTCCTAATATGGCCAGTGCGGTAGGACATACGGCCACCATAGCCTTGAGTAATTTTGTGGCGCCCATGTTATCGACGTTATCAGAACTGGGTGGTGTAGAAGATTGTCTGCATTACGATCTCAACATGCGTGCGGGATTGTATTTGTATAAAGGCCTGTTGACAAAACGTCATTTGGGAGAGCATTTTGATTTGCCTTTCTCAAACGATGCGCTGTTATTTGGCAACCTTTAATTGATCTAAATCTCACTAAACGACATGGCGTTTCTCAAGCGATTACTTTTTTACATTCTAGGAATAGGCTTGGGCACATTGATTGTGTTAGCCTTTTTTGGCGAGCGCGATTTCGATTATGCTTACGGCCCTGATGCGCGCGTTCGAAAGACGTTTAGAACAAAGGTTGTAGATTCCACGCAATTGAACTGGCCGGATCTTAATCTGGCAAAGGACAGCGCATACTACCACGCTGTGGTGGAAGGCAAAGTGAAATTTGGAGAAAGTGAGCCGCGTAAAGAGCCGTGTGGTAGTTACACACTAGATTTTTCATGGCAAGCGTATCCGTATAGAATGGTTCTAGAAAACTGTCCTGATACGGTGCACATCATCGACTTGATTCGTTTGGAAGACTAAACTCGTTTTCTGCGTTCCAGCTCCGCGGTAATCAACCCCAATTCACGTCCGGTTTGTCCCTCAACGGAAGTGTTCTCTTCCGCACGTCTAAACAAATAAGGCAACACATCTTTTACCGGTCCAAAGGGTAGATACTTTGCTACATTAAGACCTGAATTTGCTGCATTGAATGAAATGTGATCGCTCATCCCAAAGAGTTGTGCGACATAGACCCCACGAGAGTCAAAAGCGATGCCATGCTTTCTCATCAGTGTTGCGGCAAGTGCAACGCTGTTTTCATTGTGTGTCCCCACGACTACCGCCATATGATCGAGATTGGCAAGAATCAACTCCAATGCAGCATTATAGTCGCGATCAGTGGCTGCTTTATTTGCCTGGATAGGATCGGTATAACCTTTTAAAGCGGCTCTTTTACGTTCTTTTTCCATGTAGGCACCACGCACAATTTTTACTCCATAAATAAAACCTTCTGCAGTAGCTCGGGAGAGGGCCATTTTTAATTGGTCCAAACGGTCGTGGCGGTAGAGTTGAGCTGTATTGTAAACGATAGGCGTTTCCTTGTTGAAGCGCGCCATGAAGCCAAAAGCAAGTTCATCCACAGCGGGTTGAATCCAGCTCTCCTCGGCATCGATCATGACAGGAACATTCAATGTATGGGCCAATTCAAAAATCCGGTCCCAACGTCCCAAAACGCGAGACCAAGCGTCCGATTCTTGTTGGTTTAATTCTTCTCCAAGCGCTACTTTTTCATACCACTCTATGGCACCCACCCCAGTAGGTTTAAAAACCCCAAAGGGCACACCAGGATTATTTTGGGCAAAGCGTATCGTCTCTAAAGTGGTTTCTAGTGTGCGGTCAAAATCTGATTCTTCCGCTTTTCCTTCCACACTATAATCTAAAATGGCTTGTACTTTTCCTTCAGCCAGACGGTCAATCTGTGGCTGACACTCCTCTACGCTTTCGCCTCCGCAGAACTGTCTGAAGACCGTTGCTTTTACAATCCCTTTGATAGGTAGCTTCAATCGAAGCGAGGCTAAAGTGAGTCCCTTAAGGGTCTGAACGACCTGAGGCGAGCTTAATGTGGCAAACAATAATTTGCTTTGGCGCAAATCATTTTTGGTCTTCATTTTAAACGCGACCTCAGTATTGGTGAAATCGATCATGGTCTGTGAATTGGAATTCAAATATAGTGCTCAGAAACCGTACTTTTGACGTATGAAAACTTCTCATTCCTATCCTTTTTTTGGTCCCGAAGGTTACGACGGTTTGGATGTCCTGCTTCAGGAATTAGCTCCCACAAAGACGTTCCTGTTAGTAGATAGCAACACGGTAAATTGCCTTTCAGTTTTTGTTCCAAAACTGGCCCAATTAGATGCAGAGTTTGAAGTCTTGGAGGTGCCGCCCGGTGAGGAAAGCAAATCACTCGAAGTAGCAGCCAACCTATGGTCAGTATTGTTAGAATACGGCGCAGATCGTAACAGTCTTATCATCAATGTGGGCGGTGGTGTAATTTGTGATTTAGGTGCCTTTATTGCTTCCACCTACAAACGCGGTATTTCATTCATAAATGTTCCTACCTCACTTTTGGCGATGGTGGATGCGTCTGTAGGAGGAAAGAACGGGATTAACTTTGAGGGTTTAAAGAACCAATTAGGCTCCTTCACCCAACCCAACTTTGTCCTTGTTGACCCCGATTTTTTAGTCACTTTACCTCAAAAGGAGTGGGAGAGTGGCCATGCGGAAATGCTGAAACATGCCCTTCTTTCTGGCGAGCGATGGCTGGAATTATTAGCGCTTGAACCTGAGTCACTCGCTCTTCACGATATTGAGCAAAGTATAGCTTTTAAAGCGGAGATAGTTCGGGAAGATTTTAAGGAAAACGGGAAAAGAAAAATGCTAAACCTAGGTCATACGACAGGTCATGCCTGGGAAAGTTTTTCTGCAGCAAGCGGTAAACCATGCACGCACGGTGCTGCTGTCATTCAGGGCTTACATGTCGCTTTAATTCTCAGTGGTCTACCGGAGGAGCAAAGTGCACTGGCCCAAAGATATCCCTGGCAACTAGTTGAAGAAGAGGCATTGCAGCCGCTTTGGGAACGTCAACTTCAGGATAAGAAAAACGCCAATGGTGAAGTGCGTTATGTGCTCTTAGCGCGTTTTGGTGCTCCAGTTTGGGATGTTGAAATTACCTTGGAGCGCTGGACCCAGGCAGTGTTGGCGTTGAATAGCGCATTGTAGTCATGGAAATCAATCTCCCGAAAATTACGCAACCGCTTCAAGCTGAATTTGAATTGCCGCTCAGTAAGAGTATGGCTAATCGGGGTTTATTGTTGGCCGCTTTATATCCGGAAATCACGCTTACAGGAATCAGTACAGCAAAGGATTCAGTGTTTTTAAGAGAAACGTTGGATGCGTATGCGCATGGAGAAGTTCATGTCGGCGCTGGTGGCACAACCTTACGTTTTGCAACCGCCTACTGGGCAACACGTGAAGGATCGTCCATCACGCTAGGTGGAACACCAGAATTGAACCAACGTTCCATCGCACCTTTAGTGGATGCATTGAATACGTTAGGAGGAGATATTACTTACACAAATACACCTAATCAGGCGCCTTTGCATATTAAAGGCAAGAATCTTCAGGGCGGTTCGCTGCATTTGGGTCATGTGAAAAGCTCACAGTTTGTTACCGCTTTAATGCTCGTTGCACCGACCATGCGTGATGGATTGCAATTAGAATGGGATAGTGTCGTTTCACAACCATATTTAGTGATGACCGCTGCCCTTCTTAGAAGTGCTGGAATTCCAGTGACTTTGACAACACACGGAGTTACTATACCTTATGTAGAATCAGTAGACCCTGTACAATTAGTGATTGAACGCGACTGGTCTGCCGTTGCTTTTTGGTGTGAAGCACTCGCCTTAAGCGAAGGGGGAACTCTAACCTTGCCAGGGTTTGTTGATCCAAGCAATCAAGGCGACTCTAAAGTTGTTCATTATTTCGAGCCTCTTGGTATTGCCCATACGTTCACTGATGAGGGACTCGTCCTTTCAAAAAAGTCCGTGCTCACCCCGGGACACCTTCATTATAATTTACAAGGTGAACCCGATTTGGCACAGCCATTGATCATGACATTGCTACTTAAAAAGATTCCATTTGAAGTGCATGGTTTAGAGACGCTTCGCGGCAAAGAATGCGATCGAATTGCTGCAATTGCTGAGGTTGCTGCTGCCCTAGGTATTCAACTCAGTAAAGGAGAAGCGCATATTAAATGCAGCAGTTATCCAGATAAGTTCACACCACCTACAGCGCCGTTGGATACACACAACGACCATCGCGTTGCAATGTCTTTGGCACCGTTAGCGTTCAAATTTCCAATGACTATTCTGCATCCATCTGTAGTTGAAAAAAGCTATCCTGATTTTTGGCGCCATTGGACGCAATTGGTCTAAGGTAGTCGCGTACCGCCATTCCACATTAAAGCCTTCTTTAAACCGTTCGGTAAAATCGCAAGAAAAACTAGTGCTCCACCGACCTGTATTGGCTTTAAAATGGTAGCCAAAAAAATCGTCGTAGACACTTTTAGCACCAATAAAACCTGTTGCAACGGGTACGGCTAACCATATTGGAGCAGTTTCCGCATGTACCCAGCCCATGGAACTTTGAAGTTCCCAATGTCTAATAGTTCTAGAAGAGCGAATGGATCCGCCGTACGTTCCGTTGTGGAAATGTAGATCTACAGAACGGCGCTCCCAGGGTACCGTCAGGCGATGACGCAGGGTTCCTTCATTGGAGGCTACACACTGGTACCGTAAATATTCACCTTGCCAATTTCCTCTAAACCGACCTTCAAACAACTGCAAGGACCATTGTCCTCGAGCATCCCGCCATTGCATACTTATCGAAGTATGTATGCGCTCCTCTTTTCGGTGCAGATAGCTCTCAAAAAGTAAGTCGTCTCGCCACCAATTCCAACCCACGGCCTGCTCCTGTTTAGTAAATTCGCCAAACCAACGATGCGACTTCCATTGTTTTTTAAAATAAGCGGTCCCCGCACCATTCACTTGGCCAAGGCCTAGAGTGCTTTGATGTCTAATGTATTCTACAGCACCGCTTACTCCCGCATCCTCATCGAAGCTTATATAAACCTGTCCATTTTTGAATTGACTAGTTGCGCCAAATCCCTTTCTGTTCGCCCCATATGTACTGATAGTGCCACGTAGTCCCTGTGCGAACTGTTCGCGAGTACTACTGGATCCAAAGCCATTGCTACCGCTTAGTAAGCCTTCTCCAAGTAGCAAGGAATGCCTGCCTATAATCCACTTTGATTTTACTGCTCCGTTATGTTTTGCGCCGAAAAAGCCTATAGGTTTGGATTGGATGAATTGTCCTTCAGTTATATTCAACTCTTTTAGCCCACCCCATTCAAAACGATCCTGATTGCCCGTGAACTTTGTTTTCATTCGAAGTCCGTTACTAAGGCTACCACTAAAAATCAATTGGCTCTTATCTCTTTTGGGCCTGTCGCGTGAGAATGGCAACGTTTCCGCTAAATCCTTGATTTCTTGTTTTGTCAATCCTGGTAATCCAACGAGTTCTATGGGGTCAATAATGTGACCCATGTATTCCCTATACTCAACAATAGCGTATACCGCCTCTTTGCTCAATCCGAACCACTGCCATAACCATTCCGGTGGACAATTATTAATAGTCAACGTATCTAGAATAGTGGTTCTTGCTGGTGTCCATTCTTCTATAAAGGACTGACCACAAAGTACATTGCAACAGAACAGATACCACCACCATTTCACGGCACATAGTTTAATGTCGCGCTACTCAGCAGCTGTGTATTTCCTATGAGCACACTAAGGGTATAATGTGCTTTCATCCAGTGAAAACCCATTGCCGTATAGGCACCTTGTTGCACCCAAAACACACCCACCTCTTTGTTTACATAACTCAATTGAGCGTAGAGTGCGGCTGGTAAAAGATCGTCTCTACACCATCCAGCGGCAACGGACCATTCTTTTGATATAAAGTAATAGTGTTCTGCGCGGGCAATGAATTGCCCGCGGTCATACCCCGCATTCATTCGTAAAATACACTGTGCATCGGGTACGTAGGAAACGACGGCATGAACAGTGGGATCAAAGTAGGAGGTGAAATTCTGGAGTGCTGTGTATCTGCCACCTAAACTGCTTTCAAGCGTTATATTTTCTGAAAGTGTAATAGGTGTGCCTAGGAGCAGGCTGTATTGTGAGTAGGCGTCTAAATGGGCGATTTCAATAATCGCTTTGCCCTTATTGTGAAAGATTCCTGCGGTTGCACCGTGTTGCGGAAGCCCAAAACTGCGCACAGCTAAATGCGTTTTCGCTTCGCAGGGCCAAAACTGAAGCGGCGTATAGATTAGGTAGTAGTAAAGCGCAATGTTTGTAAGCATCGTTGGGTAGGTTTCCCAATAAGATGCTTCGCTTTCTAAATAAAATCAACCTTTGTCAGCAACTAAAAGTTGCGAACGACTTAATAATAATTGACCAATTTTATTCTGAAAACAAGAGGAGCGTATTCAGGAACAGTACTTGCACCTTTTTTTCCGTACCCCAAGCTTGATGGGAAGGCCACGATAACGGTCCCACCTTCACCCGGAATTTTCAATCCTTCTTGAAAACCTCTGACAAAAACAGGCATAGGCATATGATTAGAGGCAAACCAACCGTTTGAGAAAATGGTACTGTCTAGTAAGTACCCAATGTGTTTGAAGCTGACTTCATTGGTGCTATCTGGTATGCGATTCACATTTCCAGTATCCACGATGTGGTAAAATAATCCAGACGGAGTTTGAGTAAAATCGAGCCCAGTGGTAGAAACATATTCTTCGATTTCCGCAATTTCACGGTTGAATCGTGCTTCTTCAGTGGTACAAGCCACAAAAAGAACAAGCATGAGCAGGAAGGGTAGTGCTTTTTTCATTTTCCAAAAGTAATGTAGTTTTTCGTGAATACCATTCCATCTTGTTTCGCTAACATTGTGTTATGAAAGGATTCCTTTTTTCTATCTTATTTTTTTTCGCATTCAGCATAAAAGCACAGGTACTGCAGCGTTCTCAGGGCTTTCCTGCAGACCCAGTCACTGCACTTTCATGGTGCGAGGATACGCTATACATCGGGACACAGGGTTCCGGTGTTTTTGTTTTGGTGGAGCAGCGTATTCTACCGTCACGGCGCTTTGATAAATTTTCGAGATCCATCATCTACGATTTCGAAAATTGTGAGCCTATTACCAGTGGTACATTACAAGCCTATCCCATAACAGCAGCTTCACCGGATGGAACCACGTATACAGCTGAAGATGGATTTTTGCGCATTGAGTTCACCGACGAAGGATCCCGAATGGATGAACGACCTTCAGGTATCTGGCGTTTCCCTGATCTCCAAATGGCTCCCTACGAGACCGGCCTTACTTTTATTCGTACTGGATCTGAACTTAGTGCGTATGCGCAAAATGATCTGATCGATGTGTTTATTGCAAAAGGGCTGATTTTTGATGTTGCATCCACGCCTTTTGGTTTGCTTTTAAGCACGGAGGCCGGATTGTACCGTTGGGAAAAAGGCTGGCAATTACGCTACGAAGGCCTACCCATTTTTGCTTTTGACGGTCCAACGGTTCGCACACCACTGGGAGCTATCGCGCTCGAAAAACTTTTGGACGGTAATTGGGCGATTGATGATTTTTCCTCTCCTTCAGAGCGCGCTACCATTCAGGAACCTTATTTCGATGTAGATACGATCGGTAATACGTATTATGGTTTTGGACCAAATGGCCTTGAAGTCTTTGACAGCACTGGAGCGTTATTTAGCATTACTTCTGCTCGAGGGTTACCGGCTATGGGACCAGGCAGTTATGATGTTGCGCTCAATAATGAGAATTTATTTGTTGCTACACCAAAGGGATTATGGGTATTCCTCAACGAAGGAAAGCCCAACGATTTACGCGATATAGGGGTTGTTTTTTGGCAAAATGGACTGCGAATTGATTCATTTGAAGATCTCGAGGTCTCACCAACCACCATCGGATTTACAGTGCTTCAGCGCAAGGTATCTGCAGGTGAAGTATACGGTAGATATCGTTTAAACGCCGGCACATGGGAGTCTTTTGCTGTAGGTGAACGCATTATTCTTGAGCGCCCAGCGCCACAAAAGTATACCCTCGAAATTCAAACCAGTACGCGTTTAGATTTTGCTCAGGGAATGAATGCAGCATATGCGTTTACTGTACGTGCACCTTGGTACAAACGTATTTGGCCTTGGGTATTGATTGCGTTAGTAGGCGCATCAATCTTATTGTTTCGTCAACGTAAAACGAAGCTTCGATTGGAAGAGCAGTTGAAGTTGCAAGAACGTTTAGCGGATGCGGAATTGGCAAGTAAGCGATTACAGATGAATCCCCATTTTTTATTCAATGCGCTTGATGCGATTTCTAACTTTATCTTTAAAAATCAGCCTAAAGATGCAGTGAAATACATGGGGAAATTGGCCAAAATGATGCGATTGACGCTGGATAGTTCTCGAAGTGAAGCCATGGTATTGGCGGATGAAATGGAGCTGATTAATCAATATTTGGACCTTTGTAAATTGCGATATGGCAACTTTGAAGTGCAGTGGGAGGTGGACGAAAATCTAGATACGTTCGACCAGTACGTTCCACCCATGTTGTTGCAGCCTCTTGTTGAAAATGCTGTTCAACATGCCTTGAGACCGGTAATGGCATTAGACCAAAAAGCAGTGCTACGCATTCATATCGTTTTAAATGAAAATAGGCTTTGTATTTCGGTCGAAGATAATGGCCCCGGTATGCCCTTGAAAATAACTTCCTCTGGCAGTCATGGGTTATCTATCATTGAGGAACGCCTGGATTTATTAAGTAAGAAGTACGGTCAAACTTTTGAAAAACGCATGGAATCGCTTGCTGAATCAACGTTATCTACTGGAACCTGCGTTTCACTCATTTTACCCTCAGATTTTGGGCATTAAATAGTAAGTTAGAAGTATAAAACGCCCCCATGAAAGCACTCCTATTAGATGATGAACGTCCAGTTTTGGAATCCCTCGAGGGAAAACTTAAGTTATTTTGCCCTGAAGTAGAAGTTATTGCCGCTTGCCAAAGTGTAGATGAGGCGATCGCGGTGCTGAAAGAGGAAGATATTGACGTGCTCTTTTTAGATGTGAATTTAAACGGTGAGTCGGGCTTTGATTTATTAGAGAAAGCGAAAGGGACCGATTTTCCATCACTGATTTTTACGACCGCCCATGATGAATTTGCCATACAAGCCATCAAGCATGCTGCGCTGGATTACTTATTGAAGCCCATTGATGCCGAAGACCTAGTGAAGGCAGTACGTAAAGCGGGAACTAGAATTTCACCAGAACAGGCGGCAGTTGCGGAAATTGCGAGTAAAGGGATCCCTAAAAAATTGGTCATTCCTACTACAGAAGGTATGCACATTCTCAATGTTGGTGAGATCGTACGTTGCGAAAGCAGTTCAAATTATACGCAGTTTTTCCTCAAGAATAAAACCTCAGTATTGGCCTCAAAGACCATGAAGGAATACGAGACATTATTGCGTCCCGCGGGTTTTGAACGCGTCCATAAAAGTCATTTAGTTAATCTAGAGATGATTTCTCGCTACGTAAGCGCTGACGGAGGGTACCTCCTTCTGACGGAAGGATCAACAGTACCGGTAAGTAATCGTAAAAAAGAAATTCTCGTACAGCATTTAAAGCGCCTCTAATTGCCTACTCAATATGCACTTATTTACTATCTAGGCAGCTCTATACTGGGCAGTATACTCTTGTCCATATTGGTTATTTTGTTGATCAATATTCCTAATGATACATTTTACCTCGACGGGACTGGAATGGTATTCTTAATTAGTTGTGGTATCGCGATGATAGGTTCATTGCCTTTTCATGCGTGGTTGAATTGGGTGTGGTATAAAAAGGTAGGTCGTCAGCCGTACGAAGATTTTTTCCAATCATTCCTTCGCAAGTATTGGGT
>JAHEKP010000041.1 GCA_024638285.1 Cryomorphaceae bacterium | reverse complement strand
ATGGAATGGACTCCCGAATTGATGGAAAAGCTTACTGCACTGCGCGGTAAGATCGAAAGCACCGGCCAGGATTTTGAGACTTACGTCGACGGCTGGCAACGTGCACAGTTTAAAAATTACTGGGATTACATCCAATTGGAAACTCTTTTGAGTCTACAACGTCCAGTTACAGAGGTGCCGGACGAGCCTATTTTCATCATATACCATCAAATCACTGAATTGTATTTCAAGCTAGCGCGTATTGAAATCGATACAATCGCCGCAACTGAGCAATTGGAAGTGGCAGATTTTAAGGAGCGTATTGATCGTTTGAACCGTTATTTCGGAGCACTACGCAGCAGTTTTGGTGTGATGGAAAAGGGGATGAAAAAGTCTGAATTTTTAGCATTTCGGGATGCGCTTGCGCCTGCATCCGGTTTTCAGAGCGCACAGTACCGTATTATTGAATTAGGCTGTGCACCTGTGATCAACATCGTCGCAGAATCCAAGCGCGAAGAATTACGTCGTGCCTCGATTGAGGAGCAGATGGAAGCCATTTATTGGCGTGATGGCGCGAAAATTGAATCTACAGGACAGCCTGCATATACTGCGGTCCAATTCATCGAAAAGTATTGGGATGATTTTCTGTTTGCCGCCGAAGCTTACGAACACTCTAATATATGGGAGCGCTTTTGTGAATTAAAACGCAATGGGCTTACTGATGAAGAGTTGGCAAGTCTCGAAAACGCATTGCGTTTGTTGGATTTGAATGTCAATGTGAATTGGCCTTTGCAGCATTATAAAACGGCCGTACGCTATTTGTCTAAAAAACCAACGGACATTGCGGCGACGGGCGGAACGAATTGGCAGAAGTACTTGCCTCCTAGATTCCAGCGTCGAATTTTCTACCCCGAACTGTGGACGTTAGACCAACGTGCTGAATGGGGTAAAAGCTGGGTTGAAGAGGTGTTAAAAGAAATAGAAGTGGTTAAATGAGTTTGAAAAAGAATGCTTGGATCGCAATAGCGGCACTTTTTATTTTACTCATAATTTGGGTTCTTTCTTCGAAAAATGAACGGATAACGGTCCTTGAAGAACAGGAAGAGGTGGTTGAAGTCGTCGAACCTAAAGTCGTTTTGACCCTGCCTGCAGATACTTTACGTTTTGAAAAGCATACTATTGCATCCGGCGAAAGCTTTGGTGCACTTTTAGGCAAACGCGGTATAGGGACTGCGCAGATCTATAAAATCGCGGCTGCAGTAGAGGGCCAGTTTAATGTACGTCGCATTCGCGCCGGCATTGAAGTCCAATTTGCCACGGGTGACAGTTCACTATTTCCAGCATACTTCATTTATCCAGAAAGTACCTATGAATATTGGATCATCGGGCTTCAAGATTCAATCTATGCCAAAAAGGTAGAGAAAGAACGCGAGGTGCGCAGAAGGGCCATTTCCGGAACCATAGATGATGCACTTTATCTCAGCGTAGGACGATCTGGTGGCACACAGGCACTTGCCATGTCTTTAGTAGAGGTGTACGCTTGGACTATTGATTTCTTTCGTCTTCAAAAAGGAGATGCTTTTAGTGTGATTTACGAAGAGGAGTATGTAGATGATACGGTGTACGTGGGACTAAAAAGTATCATCGCTGCTAATCTGACCCACATGGGTAATGATTTTTATTCGTTTCCTTATGAAAATGAATTAGGTTTTCATGACTACTACGATGAAGAAGGACGCAGCTTAAGAAAAACGTTTCTCAGAGCGCCACTGAATTTTACGCGTATCTCTTCGCGGTATTCCGGTCGCCGATTTCATCCAGTGCAAAAGCGCTGGAAAGCACATTTAGGAACAGATTATGCCGCGCCGACGGGAACGCCTATTATGACCACAGCAGACGGAGTCATTATTGCCGCCCAGTACACCTCTGCAAACGGAAATTATGTAAAGGTTCGCCACAACAGCACGTATACCACCCAATACCTCCACATGAGTAAAATTAAGCCAGGTATTAAAAACGGTATTAAGGTGAAACAGGGCGATGTTATTGGCTACGTTGGTTCAACCGGCTTAGCAACGGGGCCTCATGTATGTTACAGATTTTGGGTAAACGGTAAGCAGGTGGATCCTTACAAGCAAAAATTACCGGATGCCAAGCCACTTACGGCCGATCGAATGGATGCCTATCAATCCTATATGACACGCTTAAAAGAAGAATTGGACTCCCTTACCCAATAACGATATTGATAATACGTCCAGGCACGACAATCATTTTTCGTACTTGCTTCTCACCGATCTGTTCTAAAGTACGAGGATCCTCGAGCACTGATTTTTCAATGGCTTCTTTCGATAGGTCTAATGGCAACTCTAATTGGAAACGTACTTTTCCATTGAAGGATACTGGGTAATTCTTACTGCTTTCGATTAGATAGCCTTCATTGTGTTCTGGGTAAGCCGCGTGGGTGACTGAGCCAATACCATCCAGTTTTTCCCAGAGCTCCTCTGCTAAATGCGGCGCAAACGGTGCAATGAGTCGAACCAGAGGCTCAAGCACTTCTCGATTATTAGCCTTTAACTCCGTCAATTCATTTGTAGCGATCATGAAAGCGCTTACCGAAGTGTTGAAACTAAAGTTTTCAATATCCTCACCCACTTTTTTGATACATGTATGCGCTGCTTTAAGGGCGCGTTTATCTGCAGGCGCTTCACTTAGATTGAAGGTGCCGTCAATATGAAAGAGCTTCCAGAATTTACGCTGGAATCCAGCAACTCCGCTTAACCCTTGTGTGTTCCAGGGTTTACTTTGTTCTATAGGTCCTAAGAACATTTCATACATACGGAGTACGTCGGCGCCATATTTTGAGACAATTTCGTCGGGATTGGTAACGTTGAATTTCGATTTGGACATTTTTTCTACTTCCCGGCTGCAGATGTACTTCCCTTCTTCTAGAATGAATTCGGCGCTTTTGTATTCTTCGCGCCAATTTTTAAATGCCTCAACATCTAATTCATCACCATTTAAGAAAGCGACATCCGCATGCAGTGGGTGTGTATCGTACTGGTCTTTCAAGCCTGCACTTACGAACGTATTTGAGCCATTAATGCGATGCACAAAAGCACTGATGCCCTGAATCATCCCTTGGTTGATCAGTTTTTTAAAGGGTTCGTCAAAATTAATATGGCCTAAATCAAAAAGTGCTTTTGTCCAAAATCTAGAATAGAGTAGGTGGCCGGTGGCGTGTTCTGAACCGCCCACATAAAGATCAACTTGGTTCCAATACGCTACGGTTGACTCACCTGCAAATTCTGCAGTATTGTGCGCGTCCATATAGCGCAAGAAGTACCATGAAGACCCAGCCCAACCGGGCATGGTGGTGGTTTCTAGTGGAGAGCCGTTGTACGTCCAGTTTTCTGCCCGTGCCAATGGTGGTTCCCCGTCTTCTGTTGGCAGGTATGCATCTACTGCTGGAAGCGTCAACGGTAGATCTTTTACGGGCAGTGTTTTGGGAATTCCATTTTCATAATATACGGGAATGGGCTCTCCCCAATACCGTTGGCGACCAAAGATCGCATCGCGTAATTTGTATTGAGTGGCGCCTTTTCCGTAGCCAATTTCCTCTAAATGTTCAATCATTTTCCCCTTCGCGTCCATGCAATCCATGCCGTTAAGGAATCCTGAATTCACCATTTTTCCAGATTTCGCATCGTAGCTCTCCGCGGCTATATCTCCTCCTTCAACCACTTCCACGATAGGAAGGTCGAAGTGCTTAGCAAAAGCATAGTCTCTGCTGTCGTGAGCTGGCACGGCCATTACGGCTCCTGTTCCATAACTGGCTAAAACATAATCACCAATCCAGATCGGCACTAGCGCTTTTGTGATTGGGTGGAGTGCATATGCACCAGTGAAACAGCCGCTGATGGATTTTGTATCTGCCATTCGATCGCGCTCACTGCGCGATGCGGCCCTTTCTTTATAAGCTGCGACGGCCTCGCTGCGCTCGGCCGTCGTAAGAGCATCAACTAATTCGTGTTCAGGTGCTAGCGTTAGAAATGTCGCCCCAAAGAGGGTGTCCGGGCGCGTAGAGAAAACCTCAATTTGTCCCGGGTGGTTTTGAATGTCAAAGAACAGTGCAGCTCCAACAGATTTGCCAATCCAGTTGCGCTGTGTTTCCTTAAGTGCATTGCTCCAATCGATTCGATCGAGCCCTTCCAATAGCCGGTCTGCAAAGGCGGTAATTCGCATGGACCACTGCATCATTTTTTTCTGAACGACGGGATGGCCGCCTCGTTCACTTACGCCGTCTTTGACCTCATCATTTGCAAGTACGGTTCCCAATGCTGGACACCAATTCACGTTACTTTCGCTGCGGTAGGCCAGACGATAATTTAAGAGTACTTCAGATTGGTCCTTCTCATCCAATTCCCTCCATTCCTCTGCAGTAAGCACAATCGCTTCGGTTTCGGCTGCCTGAAGCCCTTTAGTACCGTGTTCATTTAAATGTTGAATGAGCGAATCAATAGGACGGCTTTTTGCACTAGAATGATCATACCACGCGTCAAAAAGTTGAATAAAAATCCACTGTGTCCATTTATAATAAGAAGGATCCGTCGTTTTAAATTCACGCGACCAGTCTAAACCAAACCCGATATTGTCCAATTGCTCTCTGTAGCGAGCAGTATTGATTGCCGTAGTTTTTTCTGGGTGTTGACCGGTTTGAATGGCATACTGTTCTGCAGGAAGACCAAAGGCATCATAGCCCATTGGGTGCAAAACATTGAACCCTTTTTGTTTTTTGTAGCGGCCGTAAATATCTGAGGCTATGTATCCTAGTGGATGTCCTACGTGTAAACCCGCACCTGAAGGATAGGGGAACATGTCCAACACATAAAACTTGGGTTGGTCACTCGAGTTTGGAGCATGATAGGTGCCGTTTTTGGCCCAAATCTGCTGCCATTTTTTATCTATTTCGTTGTGGTTGTACTCCATAGCGTTAAAGAAGTGTTGAACATGCGCGAAATTAGTGAATGCGCCGCTAGATTTACTATTTTCGCTGCAATGAGTTCCAAAGAACAAAAATTCACTTCTTCGCGCGTTCGGTCATCGTACCTGTCCGTGGTCGTTTCAATGACCCTCGTCTTGTTTGTGCTTGGGGTTTTGGGTTCGCTGGTATTTTCGGCGAATACGTTGGCCCAGGCCGTGCGTGAAAACTTCACGTTTACCTTGGTATTGGATGAGTCGGTTCCAGAAGAAGAGTTGCGCACATTAGTGAAGTCACAACAGTTAGCCGACTATGCGAAAAGTGCTGAATTGGTCACAAAAGAGGAAGCCGCTGCAGCACTTCAGGCAGATTTAGGTGAGGATTTTGTAGATTTCTTAGGGTATAATCCACTCTCAAATACGGTGGACCTTCATTTAAACGGCACGTTTGTGGCTTCAGGTAACCTTGAGGAACTGCGGGAATCGCTCTTGAAAGATCCGTACATCGATGATGTTCTTTACGATCCTGATCTTATAACGCTTGTTAATCAGAACATTGAAAAAATCAGTTGGGTACTGGGTGGAGCTGTTTTCGTCTTGCTGCTTGTTGCCTTAGCATTGATCAATTCAAGTATACGACTGACCATTTACTCTAAGCGCTTCCTGTTAAAGACCATGCAATTGGTCGGGGCAACTTCAAGGTTTATTAGAAGGCCATATCTATTGAATAGTTTATTTTTAGGGGTGATGAGTTCAGTATTAAGCATGGGATTATTGCTCACCTTAGGTAGGGTGCTGGGAACATACTTTCCTGCTCTTTTGGCACTTTTTGAACGTGAAACTATTCTGGTAGTATTTGCTGCCTTATTGTGTATAGGCTTGTTGGTACCTGGAGTTTCCACGGCTATAGCAATCCGTAAATATTTGAAATTAAGAACGAACGAATTATACTATTAACAATGGAAAATAAAGACACTTTCCTTTTTGACCGCAGAAAGTATGTAGTGCTGATTGCTGGATTGGTCATGCTCGCTATTGGGTTTGCATTAATGCTTGGAGGCGGTGCAGAAGCACCTGATGAATTCAACGAAGAGATTTTCGGTACGCAGCGCATTGGCGTAGCGCCATGGTTCATTTTTATTGGATTATTGTTGCCTATTGCAGCGATTATGATGAAGAAAAAGGAAGATTAATTTTTCGATATGACGCCAATTCAAGCCTTAATTCTAGGTCTCATTCAAGGCCTTACGGAATTCTTGCCAGTAAGTTCTTCAGGTCACCTTGAAATAGGAAAAGCACTTTTTGGCCTCGAGATGTCTGGCGCGCAAAGCCTAACGTTTGATGTTGTTGTGCATGCGGGAACCGCGCTGTCTACCATCGTAGTTTTTAGGAAGGATATTGCTGAAATCATAACAGGCTTATTGAAATTCAAATGGAATGCGGAGACAAAATTTGCGAGTTTCGTACTGATTTCAATGGTTCCTGCAGCGTTTATAGGATTAGTTTTTGAAGAAGAGATCGGTGCTTTATTTGAGGGCCAATTACTTTTGATCGGTGCAATGTTAGCGCTCACGGGCCTATTACTTTTTCTTGCAGATAGAGCGAAAGAAACACGTAAAAGCGTTCAAGGAATTGATGCGTTTGTGGTAGGTTTAGCTCAAGCTGTTGCGATTCTGCCGGGAATTTCGCGCAGTGGCGCAACCATCTCAACCTCTGTATTGCTCGGTATAGACCGCGCAAAAGCCGCACGTTTTTCCTTTCTTATGGTGCTTCCCATCATCTTAGGTAAGGCCTTTCTAGATGCAAAGGATATTGTTGCGGGTGAGACAATGGGAGAAGACGTGAGCGGTGTCGTTTTGATCATTGGTTTATTGGCTGCTTTTTTAAGTGGAATCGTCGCGTGTAACTGGATGGTCGCATTAGTAAAGCGTAGCCAATTGAAATATTTCTCTTATTACTGTTTCGCGGTGGCTGCCATCGTGTTGATCAGTCAACTCGTTTAAGCTTTGACTAAAGCATCTATATTGGCAGGGGAAGTCCTACTGGTGGACAAGCCGCTGGAGTGGACCAGCTTTCAAGCAGTCGCTAAGATTCGTTTTACACTTCAAAAAGAATTGGGACTTAAAAAGCTGAAAGTTGGACATGCCGGAACGCTAGATCCTCTTGCCACTGGCCTTCTCATTATTTGCGTGGGTAAAAAGACCAAGGAGATTGCAAGTTTTATGGGACAGAAGAAGGAGTATGTCGCTGAAATCACCTTTGGTGGTACTACGCCTTCGTATGATCTAGAGAGTGAAATCGACGCTACCTATCCAACCGAGCATATATCTGTTGCTGCGATAACGGAAATACTCCCGCAGTTTCAGGGAGAAATCCAGCAATATCCACCCATCTTCTCAGCAATCAAACAAGGAGGTGTGCGCATGTATGAAAAAGCGCGTGCCGGTGAAGAGGTCATTGTGGAGCCGCGTACGGTTCAAATTGATGAAATAGAACTAGTCTCGTATTCAAATAATGTCTTGAAGCTACGAGTACTTTGTGGTAAGGGAACTTACATCCGTTCTTTAGCGCACGACTTAGGGAAAGCGCTGCATTCCGGTGCGCATTTGAGCGCTTTGCGTAGAACGAAAATCGGGTCCTTCGCTGCCGATGGCGCAAAGAACCCGATAGAATGGTCAGCGTATTTTAAGGCTTCCTTAGACCGCTAGTCTAAATAGTTACTTTTCCAGAGATTGGCATTGAAATTCTTCATTCGACTGAAGCCGTAGAGCGCAGTCATTGCGCCCGTTGAAAAGACCATCCAAAAGAAGAAAATTACGCGAAGGTGCAAGATGGTACCCGTATCTTTTGGTCCGCGTATAAGACTTTCCGGAAAGAGTAAGGCTACTGCCAAGCAAAATCCAAAGACCGTCTTCATTAGACTTTCAAAATCTCTAAATGGGTATACCAAGGCTTTGCGTAATGGGTGCAAGTCATTGCCCCATTTAGCCAGTAGGTAATGATAACCACCGCCCATAGGAACGAATAGTAAAGGATCCTTGTCTTTCTCAGCCAATTTGAACATGCCGGCAGGCGCAATCATTTTAAATCCTTTGATCTCCCGGCCTTGGGCAGCTTCAAAAGTGCTAACGGCGTCTAAAGCTTCTGGAGGAAAGTTCCCATTGAAGCGCTTAGAATCTAAAAATCTAAGACGGTAGTTGACGCACAGTTTCTTAATATCCGTGATGTGGTAGATTCGTTCGGTTTCTAGGGCGTCAAAGTTCAAAGCCTCTAATTCACCGGTTGATTCAAAGAGGTTTTCCAAGATGCGTGCTCCGTCAGAGGGTGCGTTGAGCAAGGTTTTGAATCCATCCAACACATCTAGGTGTGCCGGGGTTTCGTTCCTAGAGCGCAAATCGCTCAACTTTTCGTGTAGATTAACTCCCATAATGTGTTGTTTGAATGTGACTGTTCAATCAATATTTGGCGAGTAGGTTTAACAAATGTCGGAATTGCATTGTTTAAAATCAATTGGTTCTTATAAAACTTGACAAGGGGGGTGTCGAAATCGTATCTTTGCCGTTCTCTTAATATTAATTTTTCAAAGCCCGTAAGCTATGAAAATGAAACTCTCACACTTTGCCTATGACCTCCCGAAGGAGCTCATCGCACAAGAACCCACAATTCACCGCGACGATAGTCGCCTAATGGTCGTTCATAAAGACACCGGTGAAATCGAACACAAGCACTTTCATGAAGTCATCGATTATTTTGACGATGGCGACGTAATGGTCCTCAACAACACGAAAGTTTTTCCTGCAAGAATGTGGGGTAACAAGGAGAAAACTGGTGCGCGCATCGAAGTTTTCCTACTTCGTGAGTTGAATTCAGAGAGCCGTTTGTGGGATGTTCTGGTTGATCCAGCACGAAAAATTAGAATTGGAAACAAATTGTACTTCGGAGACGATGATTCGTTAGTTGCTGAGGTTATTGATAACACGACTTCTCGTGGAAGAACACTTCGCTTTCTCTTTGACGGAAGTTATGAAGAGTTCCGCGCAAAGTTGAAGGAAATGGGAGAAACGCCCTTGCCGAAATACATTGATCGCGAGCCGACAGTTGAGGATGGCGAACGTTATCAGACCATCTTTGCTAAGGTTGAAGGTGCTGTTGCAGCGCCTGTGGCTGGATTACATTTCTCTAAGCATCTCATGAAGCGTTTGGAAATCAAAGGTGTTCATTTACCCGAGCTGACCCACCATGTAGGTTTAGGTACCTTCCGTCCTGTAGAGGTAGAAGACTTGAGCAAACACAAGATGGATAGCGAACAATATTTCTTGCCTCAAAGTACTGCGGATACCATCAATACAGCCTTAGCAGAAAAACGTAGGGTATGTGCTATTGGGACAACGACCGTACGTACTATTGAAAGCTCTTTGACTACAGGTGGCCGCGTAACCGGCAGTGAAGGTTGGACGAATAAGTTTATTTTCCCTCCTTATGAAATCCAAGTACCTGATGCAATGGTGACGAACTTCCATCCTCCAGGTTCTACTTTATTGATGATGAATAGCGCAATGTTGGGTCACGACCTTGCCATGCACGCCATTAACGAGGCCATAAAAGAGAAGTACCGCTTCCTTGCTTTTGGAGATGCGATGTTGATCATCTAAAATTCCGATTGGAATACGTAACTAAAGCCCTGCAGTAGATACTGTAGGGCTTTTTATTTTATGCTGGTGAAGGCGAGTAAGTAGCTTTCCGCAACATCTTCCCAGTTGAAGTGCGCTGAAATACGTTCGCGAGATAGACGGGACTGTTCATTGCGGATAGCATGAGAAGGACGTTGGGTGAGTAATAGAGCCAGCGCCTCTTCATCTTTCCATAAAGCGCCGAGTCCTCCTAAAACACTGGCGTTAAATGGATTATCGTGAGCCAATACCATTGCGCCCGATCCCATAGCTTCGAGCAGTGCGGGGTTGGTGCCACCTACGCTATGGCCATGCAGATAAAAGGTTGCTCGCGTACGGAGGCCATTTAGTACGCTTTTATCGTAAATGGTGCCTGCGTAAATAATGTTCGTTTCGGGAAAGGTGGCTTTAAGTTTTCGGCCGTATCGAGTCGTGTAATCGCCAACTGTAACTAGTGTTTCCCCGGTACTCGCTGCAGCATCTAAAATTTCAAATACGTGGTTATCGGGTTGTATTCGACCTATGTGAAGGTGAAAGTTGTCCGTCGGTAAGTGGTGGCGCCCTAATAGTTCTTTATAGTTTTGATCTTCCTCCACGACCTTACTGCCGTAGGCGATGGTACGAATGGGCACGTTGTATGCCTTAAGGTATTTGGCGATTTCTGGATTGTCAGCAATTAATAGTTTTGAACGCTTAGAGGCTCGTCGCTCACTCCATTTCAAGAAAAGAGAAAGGAGTCCTGCATATTTAGCTCTTTGGTGCTCTAAACCGTCCATATTCGTGACCGTTTTATCCTTTGGCCATAGAAAGGACCAAATTCCACTGGTCGTATAGCCCAATTGAAGAATGACGTCGAAATTCTTTCTACGTGCGTCGATGATGCACAATAAATCATAGATGAATTGGCCAGCAAGACCCAAACGCTTCTCTGGATTGAACATGTGGCGAATCTGTACCCCTTTGAATTCGGAAATCTTTTCGGGGTGATTACTAATGGTATAGACCACCACTTCGTGACCCGCTTTTACCCATAACGGTGCGGTGTGAGCGGCCATTTCTTCAAAGCCTCCGTATCGGTTTGGAATCCCTCTGGATCCTAGCACTGCAATCTTCACTCGTTAAAAGTAGGATATTTCTTCCGTCTCTCTTAGCTTATTAAGTGCCCCGTTAATGAAAAACCTACTGACATGGAAAAACAATCCTTTTTTGAAGCGTCGCGGCAGTGGTCGCAAGCAAAGTTACTAAGCTACATTTTGAATGCGGGTACCCGATTTCAAGGTGTCGATGAGCTGGAATCCTCACTAAATGAATACTTTTTGGATTTTGACAGAATCCTTCAAGTGGAAGAAGATGCCTTGAGAGAGATTAAGGGAATTGGGCCTATCAAGGCAAAACAAATTATGGCCGTTTTAGCCTTACATCAAGCGTGGAGTGCACCCAGACCAATTAAAGAAGTGATTCGAAAAAGCGCGGATGCGTATCTACATTTTAAAAGTCTAGAATTTCCAGCACACGAAGAGTTTCATGTATTGTATTTGAACAGGGCACATGCCCCATTGGCCCGCCATCAGTTGTTTAAAGGAGGTTTGACAGGAACAGTTACTGATGTGCGTTTAATTCTTAAGCGGGCCTTACACTGGAACGCGACAGCAATCATTGTGGCTCACAATCATCCGAGCGGATCATTACAACCCAGTGAAAATGATAAGCGGATGACTCGAAAATTGAGTGCTGCAGCAGATACTTTAGATATCAAGTTGCTGGACCACTTAATTGTGGCCGGTAGTGGCTACTTTAGCTTTTCAGATCAGGGATTATTGTAATGGGAGCATTGGCCTACAGTCAGCGTTGGGCTGCATTTTTTAAGAAGTACGACCATTGGCGCTATTTTTTTGCGGAGTGGAATAAACTCATGTACTTAAAATCATACCGCAAGCACCACAACGCGGGTGCCTTAGAAAAATCATTGCATCACGGCGTACGTTGGTTAATTCATAGTATATCTAGCGGCACGGACCGCGGGTCTGGAACGTATTACCACCATAGCGGTTGGACTTCTTCATACCCGGAAACTACGGGGTATATCATACCCTCACTATTGCACTATGCTCAAAACGAAGAAGGTCCGTGGGCTAAAAGTGCAGTGACTGCAGCACTTGATGCGGGAAATTGGTTGTTAAAAATACAACACGCGGATGGGGGATGGCCGGGTGGATATGTGCACCAAAAAAGAGATTCGGTGGTGTTTAACACAGGGCAAATCCTACGTGGAATGCGAACACTTTATCTATTCTCTGGGGATGAGGTTTATAAAGAGGCGGCACACCGAGCAATCGTCTGGGTTTGGAACCAATTGGACGCTGAAGGTAAATTTTCTTCGAATGATTTCATGGGTGCGGTGCGTGTTTATGGTACCTACGTGGTTGCGCCTATTCTAGAGTGGACGTCACATTTTGAAGCGGATAAAGATTCTTGGGAAGCAAAGGCTCGATTGCATTTAGATTGGGTGTTGACGCAACAACAGGATAATTTTTGGCTGGCCAATTGTGATAATACGGAACATAAAAATCACAAGCCCATCATTCATACTATCGCTTATACACTAGATGGGTTGTTTGATGCCGGTTGTTTATTGCTGGAAGAGAAGTACAAAGAAGCGGCCATCGGAGGAGCTGAAGTGCTCGCACAAAAATTTATCGAGCGGGGATTATTACACGGCAGATACGACAAGCACTGGCAGGGTTCGGAATCGTTTATTCCTACAGGTGGTGCGCAGTTGGCCATCCTATGGCATAAAATTTATCGAGCTGATAAACAGGCTTTTTGGGCAGGTGAAGCACGTAACAATATGAATATTTTAATTTCTGTCATTGCTACCAATGGTGCGCGCACGGCACCCGATGTAGGAGGTGCATTACAAGGGTCTTTTCCTATGTGGGGCAGGTATGAAACTTTTGGTTTGCCTAATTGGGCGACAAAATATATGGTGGATAGTTTGATGAATGAATTAAATTGGTCAAATGAGCACTAGAGATAGATTAAGGTCCTTTATTCCGTCCACAATATTAGCTTGGAACCGTCGGCGTAAAAAAGCCCACATTCGAAAAGCACTTGCAAAAAAGAAAGCATCGGGTGAAACTTGGACGAAAGAGCGTTTGGTGGATTCATTGCGTGCAGCAGGGGTGAAAGAGGGGGCAGATCTGTTGGTCCACAGTTCCATGAGCGCCATAGGATACGTTGCGGGCGGACCTAAAACCGTGGTTGACGCTTTGCTTGAAGTAATAGGTCCTAAAGCGAATTTACTTATGCCTACCAGTCCAGTAACGACACTTCAAGCGATGCATTCACAAGAGGTGTTTTCAGTGAAGGATACGCCAAGTAAAATGGGTGCGATTACGGAATACTTTAGGACGCAGGTTGCCACCGAACGTAGTGCACATCCATTAGAGCCCGTTGCTGTCGTGGGACCGGACGCTTTGTGGTATGTGAAAGGCCACCATACGGATGGAACACCATATGGACCGCAAAGTCCATGGATGAAACATTTAAAAGGTGGTGGACAGTTACTGTACATAGGCACTACGCTCATCAATAGTGGAACCAGTTTACACGCGGTTGAAGATGCCATTGGATGGAAATCGTTTTCATTCCCCATCTATCTAGACAGTAAGGCTTTTCCAGTACAATTGAATGACGGTAGAAACGTTACGGTTGTAACAAAATGCCACAATCCAAAAGTGAGTGCACTTCGTCTCTGCGATGGTCTCATACCTTTACTTGAAACAAAAGGTGCCCTTAGCCGTGTTAAAGTTGGAGAGGCACCTGCATTACTAGCGGATGCTGAGGCCTTTAAAAAGGTTTTAATGGACGCTTACCAAGAGAATGGAACAACTATGTATACGCCACAAGGCTCATGAAAAATATACTATTGACAGGTGGCGGTGGCGGTATTGCTAAGGCCATTGCGGCTTTATTAGCTGTTGAACCGTACCGATTGTTATTGACCACAAGGGCAGGAGATGCGCTTATGTCGTTTTGTAAAGAAAACGAAATACAGGCTGAGGTTTACAGTGCGGACCTCACCCTTCAATCAGAGGTGGAAGCTCTTTTTGAATGGACAGAAACTTTTGGTGGTGTAGATGTATTAATTAATAATGCTGGTGTTTCGCACGCGGCTGCCTCTTGGAAGCTCACTGCTGATGAATTGCACGGTTTGATGGAAGTTAACTTTTACAGTGCTGTGCGCTGCACGCAATTGGCCCTTCCAGGCATGCGACAGAAGGGCTATGGCAGAATCATTTCCGTAAGCTCTGTAGTGGCGCATAAACCCGCTTTTGGTACTAGCGGTTATACCGCATCAAAAAGTGCGCTCGAAGGTTATATGCGCGGCGTCGCATTAGACGTATCGACGCAGGGAATCACGGCAAATACCATTGCCTATGGATACATGAATGCAGGCATGTTAAATGATGTGCCGCAAACCATTTTAGATGATATCAGAACCGGTATACCACAAGACCATTTTGGTCGGCCAGCGCAGATTGTTGCGGCCATACGGTATTTGATAGAAAGCGAATATACTACGGGGCAAACCCTTCATATAAATGGCGGTCAATGGATGCCGTAATAGCGCTTTATACTCCACAGCTCACGTCCCGATTTAAATGGGCGGCTAAGGTGTTTTTTAAAAATGCCATGCGGCTTGATTTGGTCATCTATACCTCAGAGGAAGCGTTTAAGAAAGCAGAAGGATTTAAGGTGAATTACTCGCCTGAGATGCGACAAGATGCCTTTAATATTAGTCCGCAGGGTTTACTTTGGGAGCACGAGATTTCAGATCAAGAATTCTACACTTCAGATTGGGAAGGGATGCCTGTTTTTTGCCAACGTCAGATTGGTGACCTCCCTTTTGATCCATTAGCAGCAACATTTTACTTGGTATCTCGCTACGAAGAATATTTGCCCTTTATACCTGACGAACACGGTCGCTTTCCAGCAAAGCAAAGTTTTGCATATAGCAATGGCTTTTTAGCGCGACCGCTGGTTGGAGAGTGGGCGCTTGCTGTGGGAAAATGTATACTGGGTGCCCAATTCGAATTGGCTCAAAATTACGACTACCTGACCACGGTGGATATCGACAATCTTTTTGCGTACAAGGGTAAAGGCGCACTGCGCACGATAGGAGCACTAGCAAAGGATGTTCGTAGTGGTTCCTTTTGGAAACTCAAGGAACGTCTGTCGACACTTTTTAATCTTCGACGTGATCCCTATGATACGTTCCGAAAGCAACGCAATTGGAATAAAACGCACGGGATTAATGCTATTTATTTCATGCTCTTTGCACCCTTTGGTCCAAAAGATAGAAATGTAAGTCCGCACAGCACCGAAGCTGCGGTAAAACTCCGGGAAATTGCGGATTGGTCAACTGTAGGCATACATCCCAGCTACGCTTCGAACAGCGATGCAGAGAAGGTACAGATTGAACGCGTTCAGCTCCAAGAAGTTTTAAGAAGGCCGGTAACCCATTCGCGACAACACTACCTGCGGATGCGCACCCCGCAAACCTTTAGGAATTTGGTGGATTTAGGGGTGAGAGAAGAACACAGTATGGGGTACACCTATACACCGGGCTTCAGGTCGAGTATGGCATCTTCCTACACATTTTATGATTTGGAAATGGAGGCGGAATTGCCGTTGGTCATCAGACCTTTTGCCTTTATGGACATTACCTATGCACATCTGAGCCCCGAGGCCGCGGCAGAGGAAATGAAGCAGTGGATTCCGCTAATAAAGAACGTTGGTGGTACGCTGATTTCAGTGTGGCACAATAGAACCTTCTCAGAACACGAGGTTCAGTGGAAAGGCTGGCCTGAAACCTATAAAACATTTATTCATGCCGCTCAACCTTAGGTATTTAGATCATAAAGAAATTGATTTTGAGCGATGGGACCGCTGCGTTGGTGCACGTAATAAGCCCCAGCCGTATGGTTTTAGTTGGTATTTGAATTGGGTAGCTCCGGGTTGGACCGCTGTAGTTTATGGTGATTATGAAGCTGTTTTACCGGTGTTCCCCCAGGTAAAAAAGGGATTTAAGTTCACTACACGTCCTTACGGCACGCAGGCATTGGGCCCTTTCGCTACCATTCCGTTGAGTGCAGATTGGACTAAAGACTTTATTGAACGTGCGATGGCTGAGGTCCAATACGGGGAGTTCTTTATTTCTCCGGAAGTGCCACTTCCTTCACATTGGACGGGGCAAAATTTTTCAAACTTTGTGTTGAACACGAATACCTCCTATGAGCATTTAAAAGGAGCATACAGTGCACAGACAAAACGTAATTTAAAAAAAGCTGAAAAGGCAAAATTGGATTCGGGGAATTGGCCTACCGTGCAAGATTTGATCAGATTGTGGCAAAACACTACACAAGAGCGGACACATATAACCGATGAAAATATGCACAGCTTGGGCAAGGTCCTAGAGTTTTGTCTTTATCAAAAGCGAGGTCAAATACTCGTGGCTTACGGAGAGGGAAACAGTTTAGTCGCAGGCCAGTTTTGGGTGCAGTGGCAAGGCCGTTCCACTTTGTTACTAAATGCGAGTACTTCAGAAGGCAAGGATTTAGGGGCTCCTACATTGCTTATAGACCAGATGATACAATCAAAGGCAGGGTTAGATCATTGTATTGATTTTGAAGGAAGTAGCATACCTGGACTTGCGCGCTTTTATCAAGGCTTTGGCGCATCCGATGAACCTTTTTATTTCCATGTAGAGAACCGTTTGCCGTGGTGGTCAAAATGGATGAAACCTAAAACAACACGTTCGTGAGGTACAAGCATTTATTTTTTGACTGGGATCATACCCTATGGGATTTTGAAAAGAATTCTGAGATGTCTCTTCGTAAACTCTTTAACGATCTAGACTTGCAAGGGCTTGGAATGCCTTCCTTTGAACCTTTTTTTGAGAAATATATAACGATCAATGATGTAAAATGGGATTTATACCGTCAAGGTAAAATCACCAAGCAAGGTTTGCGTGAATCTCGTTTTCAGGAAACCTTTGCACACTTTGGTGTGGAAGCAAATGATGTGGCTTGGACACTGGAGACCCGTTATATTGATGAAACGCCCTATCAAAATCATTTGATTGATGGCGCCCGGGATCTGCTTCAAACCCTGAATGCACGTGGCTACAGCATGCACATCATCACTAATGGCTTCCACGAAAGCCAAAACATCAAATTCGCTGAAAGTGGACTGGAGCCGCTCTTCGATATTCTATTGTGTAGCGATCAGGTAGGCGTAAATAAGCCGGATGCTAAGATCTTCCGCCGTGCCTTGCAGCTTGCGGGCGCAGATCGCAAAGAGAGTTTGATGATAGGTGATAACCTCATCGCGGATTGCGTCGGCGCCCGTGAGCAAGGAATTGATCAGGTATTTTTTAACCCCAAAGGGATGAGACACACCGAAAAAGTCACTTATGAGATTCAACATTTAGAAGAACTGTTGAGTATCGTGTAGACCCTTATTACCCCGGTCTTGCACAAAAAATGATCTTCTGTGTTATCCCACTAAACAAAGTAAAACATGCCAGTAGTACGCGCTTTACCTGCCTATGAAGTAATGATGGGCGACCATCCGTTAAAACAACCCTTACCTACGCAGAGTGTAGATCAAATAGATCCCTTTTTATTAATACACCATCATGCGAGTGATATTCCTCGTGGAACGGATCGTTGGAATGCAGGAGTTGGTCCGCATCCGCACCGAGGCTTTTCTCCAGTTACCTTTATGTGGTCTGGCGGTGTACATCATAGGGACAGTCGCGGGAACAATAGCGTGGTAGATGACGGCGGTGTGCAGTGGATGGATGCTGGATTGGGCATCATTCACAGCGAACGTCCGCCGGCAAAATTGGCCCAGGAAGGTGGAATGCAGGAGATCATTCAAATCTGGATCAATACGCCAAGCGCACGTAAAATGGACGAACCAAAATACATGCCTTTGCAGAAAGATGAAATGCCGGAGGTTCCTGGTCATCCTGATTTTCGTATTACATCTGGAAAACCAGTGGTTCATGCACCCGAAGGCCCATTGAAATCTTCGTACCCCATTACTGCTGCACATGGAGCCATGGAGGCGAATGTTACGGCGACCTTTGAGGTGAAATCCGGTGAAAACGGTTTGTTGTATTTACTTGACGGCGCAGGACATTTAGAAGATTACGGTTTGGTCGAAGCTCATATGTTGTACCAACTAAATGCAGGGACGTATACGTTTACTCCTTCTGAAAAGACAAAGGTGTTCTTTATCTCAGCGGAGCCTATCAAAGAGAAGGTGGAAAGTTATGGGCCATTTGTGATGACTAACCAGACAGAGATAATGGAAGCCATGCGCGATTACCAGCAAGGTAAGATGGGCTTTTTAGTAGAACGCGATTTACCGTAATTCGATGCCGTGGGCCAATTGACCTCTCGTATCTTTGCCTTGTGGGAGAAATTAAAAAAGACATTCGTACACTGAGTCAAGAGGGCATAATCGCCTTCTTTGAAACGCACGGTGAAAAAGCTTTTCGAGCGAAGCAAGTTTATCAATGGCTTTGGCAAAAAAGTGCAAACAGCTTTGAAGAAATGACGAATCTCAGCATGGCCACACGCGAATTGTTGAACACCCATTTCGAATTCAAACAGTTGGCAGTGGATGTCATGCAACAGTCGAAAGACGGCACCATTAAGAATGCGGTGAAGTTGCATGATGGCGCCTTCGTTGAATCCGTATTGATTCCCACAGAGAAGCGCATTACGGCTTGTGTGAGTTCACAGGTTGGTTGTAGTTTAGATTGTACGTTCTGCGCGACGGCAGGGTTGAAGCGCATGCGGAATTTAGATCCTGATGAAATTTACGACCAGGTGGTTGTGATTGACCGTCAAGGCAAAGAGCACTTCGGAAGGCCCTTAACTAATATTGTTTTTATGGGGATGGGTGAGCCGTTATTAAACTACAATAACGTGCTAGCTGCCATTGATAAAATTACCGATCCAAAAGGGCTGGGTATGTCTCCTAAGCGCATCACCTTAAGTACCATTGGTGTGCCGAAGTTGATCAAGAAAATGGCCGATGATGGTGTCCGATTTGGTCTGGCTATTTCTCTCCACAGTGCCATTGAAGAAAAACGGGCGAAATTGATGCCTTTAGCGCACCGAAGCACGACGCTCGCGGATTTACGCGAAAGTTTACAATACTGGTATGCGAAGACCGGCCGCGGTATTACGTTTGAGTATGTGATTTGGCGTGATCTTAACGATACCGAAGAAGATGCTATAGCGTTGGCAAAATTCTGTGGTGCCATACCTACAAAAGTCAACATCATTCAATACAACCCCATAGATAACGGTCCGTATACGCAAGCATCTCAAGCAGCTGTAGATCTATACAAACGCATTTTAGAGGAGCGTCGTATTGTTGCTACGGTTCGCCATTCGCGCGGGCAAGATATCGATGCAGCTTGCGGTCAATTGGCAAATAAAGCCGAAGCCTAGCTTTCCTATTCAGGGGTACTTAGCGCTCTAGATCACAGAAGTCCCATGTTCTGATTGTGGAAAAGTATTGCTTTTTCACATTATTTGGAAGTAAGGACAGGAGGTTCCAATTTGAAGAGAAACAACTTCAAAAACCTTCATCATGCTCGTAACCCTTCAGTCCGGTTTAGTCCAGTTTCTTCATGCAACTCCCATAACTGTAGAAGTCAGTATCACCCGTGGAATTAAATATTTCATTGTTGGTCTTGCCGATACAGCTTTAAAGGAGAGCAAACAGCGGATCTATACGGCCATTAAAAACACACAGTTTCATTGGCCAGGACAGCGCATCACCATCAATCTCGCGCCTACGACAACGCGAAAATTTGGTACGCTGCTTGAATTGCCTATTGCTTTGGGTGTGTTGGCCGCAAGTGGGCAGTTCCCCACGGACCGTTTAGAAGCGTACCTCATTGTTGGGACCCTGAGTTTAGATGGCAGTGTTGTTCCTATTCAACAGCCTTATCAATTGCTCGAGTTAGCAAAAAGATTGGGTAAAAAGGGGGTTGTTTTAAACACGCACAGTGCGCAGTACACCTACCTAAACGAGCGCCAATATCCTGCGCTGTGCGTGGTCCGTTCTTTGAAAGAAGCCGTTTTCTTTTTTCAAACCGGACAGCTTCCAGCAGCGGCTAACGCCGCGCTCCGGCCACCTCAATCTAAGTCAGTACCATGGAGTCAACACCGTGCTGACTTTGGTTGTTTTTCCGAGGTGGCCGGCCAGCGCCCGCTCAAGCGGGCGCTGGAAGTAGCTGCCGCAGGCGGACATCACGCTTTGATAGTAGGTCCTCCGGGAGTAGGAAAGACCATGCTTTGTGAACGACTGCCTTCTATTTTGCCTCCTATTACGCCCTATGAAATACCATGGCTCAATGGCATTCACTCTTCGGGAACCAGCGAAGAATACCCCTTAGTATTTCAAAACCTACGTCCTTTCTTGAAACGCAGTCCACCATTAACCAAGCGTCAATTGCTTGGGGCATTACCCGACATAGCAGTGAAGGTTCTCCAGCAGTTTCGCAACGCGCTACTTCCTTTAGATCCGCCTGTTGCTGCCCCAAAGGTGCTAGGAGATCTACTAGCGACCTTGGGAGGGGTGTATTGCATAGACGAACTCCATACTACGAGCACGCGCATTCGGGACATGTTGCTGCAGCCCATGAACGATTATATGCATCAGCTCATAGGAATAATGAACCCTTGCCATTG
>JAHEKP010000033.1 GCA_024638285.1 Cryomorphaceae bacterium | reverse complement strand
TTTTCTTAATGTCCCTCTCTTGCGATTAGGGGCGGCAAATGTACAAACCACTGTGGTAATAACATCCGCTTTCCAACTACTTTTTTATAACTATTTCTAGTTTTAAAAGACCTGCTCGTTAGCTGGTTTTGAAGTAGCGCTCTAAAGGCGTTTCGTTCGGGGTGGCAAATGTAGAATGAAATCTGACACTCGCAACACAAAGTGAAAAATTAATTTCGCCTTGTTTTTCCCGGTTATTAAAAGAACATGCTTTGCTTCCAAAGCGGGTGCAAATGTATTGTACTAATCCTTTTATTCAAGCAGTACCAAGTGCTTTTTTTTCTACTTTTTTCTTGACTTCTCGTTATCAAGGAGTTGACATTGAAACGGGGAGTACTTTCCCACGCATCACAAGGTGTGCAGTGGTGGCAAAGGCAAATATAAATGGACTTAATTGCTCCGGTTGGAGGGGTGCCTGAAGCCCAGGGAACGCCTCATTTAGCATTTCTGTTTGAACCGCTCCTAGCGCAAGAGCATTAAAAGACCATTGCGTATTCTGCTCGAACTCCGTTTGGAGGCATTCTGTTAGCACGTTCACAGCTCCTTTTGCAGAACTATATGCAGATAATCCAGCGAATTTCACACTTCCTTGAATACCTCCAACAGAACTTATGTTAACTACGTGTGCCTTTTCAGTGAATTTAGGAAGCAATTTCTGTATTAACAGATAGGGGCCAAAGACATTTACGCCATAACTTTTCTGTAAATCTGCGAGAGAAACCTGTGCAAGTGGCTTGTTGATCAATGCACCTGCGTTGTTGATGAGGATGTCTACAGGAAGATTTGGGAATTGGACCCCATCAAGCAGCATGAGATCTAACTTACAAATGTGTAAATGGTCTGGATAGTCCCTTTTCAGGGTTTCCAATTTCTCAACGGCTCGAGTTAAAACAACCACCTCCCATCCTTCGGATAAGAACTTTACAGTTGTAGCAAAACCAATTCCTCTTGATGCACCCGTGATCCAAACTACTCCCATAATCTAATTTGATTTTTATGTGTACTATATATAGGTATACAAAAACGGCCCAGACTTGTTGTCTGGGCCGTGTAATATTAAAAGTAAAATCGGTTTTAAACCAACATTGTAACTGGATTCTCTAGAAAACCTTTAACCGATTGCAAGAATGCCGCACCACTTGCGCCATCTGCCACGCGATGATCTAAGCTCAAGGTTACTTTCATCACGTTCCCAGGAACCACTTGTCCGTCCTTAACCACAGGTACTTGCTTAATACCTCCTACTGCAAGAATACCCGCATCAGGTGGATTAACAATGGCTGTGAATTCTTCCACACCAAACATACCCAGATTAGAGATTGTAAAGGTATTGCCCTCCCAATCTGATGGCTGCAACTTTTTATCTTTCGCTTTACCGGCCAAATCTTTAACATTTGCTGAGATTGTGGCAAGCGGCATTTGATCTGCGTGGCGAAGGACAGGAACCAATAGTCCATCTTCAATCGCTACTGCAACGCCAATGTGTACGTGATGGTTTGCGCGAATAAAATCGCCCATCCAAGAACTGTTAATTACCGGATGCTTTTTGAGTGCTAAAGCACATGCCTTCACAACAAGATCGTTAAAAGATATCTTAACCTCACCACTTGCGTTCATTGCTTTACGAGCAGCAATAGCATGGTCCATATCTATATCCATAGTGACATAGAAATGTGGCGCAGTGTTCTTACTCTCTGATAATCGGCTAGCGATAACCTTACGCATTTGACTAACCGGTGTATCCGTAAAACTTTCAACACCCGCAGGCACTGCTGGAGCCGACACAACACCCGGTTGCGGCGAGGTGTGAATGGCCGGATTAAAGCTGTCAATATCTCTTTTAACAATACGTCCGTGATCACCGCTTCCCTTAACCATAGACAGATCAACTCCTTTGTCAGCTGCTAGTTTACGTGCTAAAGGAGAAGCTTTAATACTTCCGTCTGTTTCAACTGCCACTGGAGCTGCCGCGGCAACTGGAATAGCAGTAGGTTTAGGGGCCGAAGGAGCTGGAGTTTCTTCAACTGGGGCTGCCGGAGCAGGGGTCGCTGTAACTTCTGCTTCCTGAGCAGGAGCTACTGCTCCACCTTTTAACGCTTCAATATCTTCACCGTCTTCACCAAGAATGGCTAAAACGGTATCTACAGGTGCCGTTTCACCTTCACCAGTTCCTATATAAAGAAGCTTGCCTTCTTGTCCAGGAAAAGCTTCAAATTCCATCGTTGCTTTATCTGTCTCAATTTCAGCTAATAAATCGCCTTCATTGACAGAATCACCAATGTGCTTGTGCCACTTTGCTACCACACCTTCAGTCATGGTGTCCGAAAGTCTCGGCATATTAATTACTATCGCCATCTAGAATTAGTTTTTGATGAATGGGTAATCTTCTTGAGCGTAAATCCCTTGGTACAATTCAGAAGCATCAGGGAAATCACTTTCTTCAGCGAATTTCACACATTCCGCAACCAAATCTTTAACGCGCTGGTTAATGGATGCGATTTCTTCTTCTGTCGCCCAATTTTTCTCCTGAATCTTGTTCAAACAAAGGGTAATAGGATCTTTTGCTAGGTACTCTGCCACTTCCTCTTTTGTTCTGTACTTCTGAGGATCTGACATGGAGTGTCCTTTATAGCGGTAGGTTCTGATTTCTAATAAAGTGGGGCCATCCCCGCGACGCGCGCGCTCAGTGGCTTCATAAACTGCGTCGTAAACTGCGATAGGATCCATGCCGTCCACGGCACGATTAGGCATATCATAGCCTTCACCTAATTTGTGAATTGGTGTCTGGCCGGCGGTACGCTCAACAGAAGTTCCCATTGCGTATCCATTATTTTCAACACAGAATACCACAGGTAATTTCCATAGCATTGCAAGGTTAGCAGTTTCGTGCCAGGCTCCTTGACGAATAGCGCCATCACCCATATAGGTTAAGGTAACATTTTTACGCCCATGATATTGATCCGCAAATGCGAGACCTGCACCCAAAGGAATTTGACCACCAACAATCCCATGTCCACCCCAAAAACCTTTATCTGGTGAAAACATGTGCATGGAGCCACCCTTACCTCGAGAGGTTCCGGTTACTTTACCCATGAGCTCAGCCATAATACGACGCGGATCTTCACCCAAAGCCATAGGTTGAACGTGGTTTCTGTAAGCGGTAATCATATTATCACCCTCTTCCATAGCATAGGCAGAACCTGCTAGGACAGCCTCTTGACCGTTGTAAAGGTGAAGGAAACCACGGATTTTCTGTTGGATGTACAAGGCTGCCGCCATGTCTTCGAACTTTCTCCAGAAGAGCATGTCTTCGTACCATTTCAGGTAAGTAGCTTTTGTGATGCGCTTTTTTGCCATTTCTATCGATGTGTTTTGTGGGAGCAAAAATAACGCAAAAGCCCACCTAGCAAAACAACTTTGTATATTTAGTTCTGCACGATGAAATTAAAGTTGTGAAACTTTGCTAAATCGGTAAAAAATGATCTATTGCGCTAAGAATCCGTCAATATTGAAGGCCATAGAAAAACGCAATGTATTCTCTAACGGTGAACGCGTAGTTGGACTCGCGGGGATCAAATAGGCCATATCTATGGTGAATACCTGATAGGCAAGACCGAAGCCTAAAGTGACATACTGACGATTCCCTTTGAGCTTGTGTTCATGTAAATAGCCTGTCCGTGCAAACAAGAAATCGTTGTATTTGTACTCCATTCCGAAGTTGTAAATATTTTCCTGCAGCATTTCTTCGAAACCGCCCGGTTTTGAAGAAGGATTGAAACTTTGGAACACACCCATGAGTGGTGTAAGATCGTTATCATCCACCCCAGCGATGATTTCACCGTTTGTTCCTAAAAGTGGTGGCGTTGGAACTAAGAGTCGGTTGATATCGAGATAGACAGAAAGTTTGTTGTAATCATCTATTTCAAGATGATAACCACCACCTAGACGTAGGTTCGTAGGTAAAAAATCGGCATTGCCGCTTTCTGAATAGGCAATCTTCGCCCCCAGATTAGTCATTGCAATCCCAGCAGAGAAGGCTTGACGACGCCCGCCTTTAATGTTGGAGTAGTCCCCTTGGTAGTAAAACCCTAAATCCGCTGCACCACTTTGACCTGGTTTCGTTTGCAATCCTTGAACAACTTGACCCTGGGCGATATCAGAAAAAATCCAACGCAGTGCTGTTCCCGCACTCCAATGATTACTTAATTTCAAGGCGTAGGCTACATCAAAGTAAAACTCATAAGGATTGAAAGTACCCATGCTGTTTCCTTGCTCGTCGGTAAAATTGATCTCACCCAAAGAAAAGTAGCGCAATGAAGCGCTGATTCCTTGACGATCACTCAGTGCTTTTGTGTAATTCACGTAAGCTAAATCAATGTCTGGGACCAATTTTGACATCCAAGGCGTATACGAAAGCGCCATTGAAGCTTTTTTATTTTCTAAGAAGGCTAATTTTGCGGGATTCCACGCACTTGAATTTGCATCCGGCGTGCTTGCAACACCCACATCGCCCATGGCACCTGCCCGAGAATCAGGGCTCACCAATAAAATGGGGACAGCGGTAGTTACCACATTGTATTTCAAATCATTCTGTGCTGAAACCTTAACGGTTGTAGCGAGGATAAGCAGTGCTAAACTGAGTTTTTTCATGTGTAATAGCTTCTTGCAGCGCAAGTTTAACGTATATATATGAGCTTTTCTTGTATTGTAGCCGATTTTCCATCAACTAATCTCGTCCATTCCACCCGAACGGAATAAAATCCCGCCCCAGGAGTTCTACCAGGTTGTTCCGACATGGTAAAGGTAGGCAACTGGATTGTAGCATCGTTTAAACGCAAGGTTTGTGCACGCTGCCAAACCAATTGACCCTGATTGTTCGTAACGGAAACTTTTAATTCGCCCTCCTCGCCCTGCTCTTGATGGGTCAATTGGAATTTTACCTGATCCGTGAAGGGGTTCGGGAAAGCGAGCAGCTGCTCTAAAATAGGAGTATTGGCTTCCACTACAACAAAAGCAATGCTGTCATAACCCCACTGATTCAAAACATCCCAAGCGCGCAGTGATAAAGTATGTTCTCCTAATGCAAGCTCATAAAAGGGATAGCGCAATGATCCGCGTGTAAAATCATCCAAATCCGATTCATAATAGGCATTCACATTTATAGCTTCACCGTCCAATTTAAGGGTCATATTGTGACCAATTCCTAATCCCACCGCGTTGATTCCACTTTCATCGTATAGTAATCCGAGTGCTGTGGCATCCGATTCAACAATACTGCCCGATGTAAAACCAGTATCGTTCATGAACAACTGGACTTCGGGGCCTTCTGTATCTGTGATCAAACCATCGAAAATCCCTCCCATTAATTGATCGTTTGAGGCCCCCCAGGCATCCGTCTCAAAATTTGTAGCATATGCGCTGATCTTAGGTGGCCCGAAACTTAAGTTGATGTCCATTGGAACTCTAAAAGCCACCGTATACTTCCCATTTACCACGCTCGCCTGGCCTTTGAAAACGGCATTATTTTGTGTCGTGAAATTAAACGGACTTCCACTCTGATCGTTCACCTTCGTTTGTTGCGTTTGCGGCTTATCGAAAACGGTCACCCAAGCTTTACCATTAAAATTATTTAACAACGCTCCACCCTGTGCATCCCGGACACTACCATGAATTTGCACCCACGAAAGTGCCTTCAACGTATCTTGAAAATCGGCCCAAGCCATACCGTTAAGGGTATCAAAACTCATTTGATGTTTTGGTCGCGCCAGTGGTAAGGCTGCATCACCGATGAGTGAAAACTTTATTTTATCACCACTATTGTTGTTGTTTTTCGTTTCGCGAAGAACATCCCCCAATCTAGGGTTATTTAATTGCATCATTTCCTCATTCAGTAAGGCATTCAATGCATAAGTGCTGTTGGTCGCAAAAACACTCCGAGTCGTTGAAAATAAGCCAATAGCACCGCCGCTTGGATTCAAGAACAACTGCTCGCCAGCACTTACGCGCAAGGGGTCGTCGAATCTTGTAAACTCGCAGGTAATGGTGGTGACAACCGGCTGCTTAGAGGTATTGGTCCATCCATTGATATCTTCCAATTGTAAAATGCGCTCTGTAGTCCAACCCACTTCCCCACCGTGACCAACAAATGAAACGACTAAAGCTCCTTGTTCCACCTCATTAAACAGAGCTTTACGCGCCTCAGGATAACGCTGCGAACCCGGCTTAGTGTCTTGCAGATAGGCGTCGGAGTAGATTTTTATTTGATTCAATTCCGCTCTTGTAGTATCCAAAGTTTTTGCCAATCGGTCTTGATAAACGGCAAATTCCTTCTCCCAAGGTTCATCTGCATCATCCACCACAAAAATACCTCGAGCTCGCCACGGACCGAACCGCGCTCCACCTTGCAGGTAATTTGCAATTTTCGCCACTGCTTCTTCCGCCTCATTTATCGTTCGTACGGGAATTCTACCAATACCTATATCTAAATCATCCAGGTACCAATTCACACTTTCCCCTGAATCCAAATACCCATAAAAGTCATCTGTGATGTACGAAGTCATGAGTGAGAAACTTGCATTGGTGTGGTAGGTAGGAACTAAATTTGATTTCGCCCCAGAAAGCACGCCCTTGTAATCATAGGAAGCATCACCGAATAGCGTTAGGTATTTGAGCGAAGCGTAATCGGCATAGGCCTTCACTAAGAATTTTCTAACGGCACCAATATCTGGATTTCCCGTATTCATTATATCATAGATGTAGGAAAGTGAAACTACTTCAGAAGTCACTCCTGACGCACGTTCCAGTTCAGCAAGATCGCTCGCAACATGGAGCAAAGAATCCGTAGTAATGATGATACTTTCTATTCCATCCAAATCTGAAAAAGTAGCCGTTTCGATTTCGCTATGATTTACCTTCTCATCTACAATGAACGCTGGAGGCTCATTGCAGTCACCGATCTTATACATTCGTGGCGAATCCTCGTGCGAGTACCACTTGTTCCTGGTTTGATTCGGACCTAATAAAGTCACAGCTGCAGGTTCCACGAGGGTCGAAATCTGTTGATTTTCCAGTCCAAAAATCCTTAAACAACTGCTCCCTTCGACTTCAAAGTGCGAGTAGTAACCCGCACCTCGAGGTTGATTAACCATGAATTGATCAGGACAGACCTCTGCTTCGGAAGTTTCCCAATCCACAATCATTTCATCCAGCCACATGGCTGCCGCATTGTTCCCTACCTTATCATAAGTAATGGTAAGGGTTGTGCTTTGATCCGCAGTAAAATCCACGGTAAGTAGCTTTTCCTGTACATAATTACTTACCGAACCCGCTTGTACTGCCGGAAAACTTACAGTCTCGCTTTGCGTCCCATAGTGTACTATTAGTTTAGTATTGCTGGTGCTGGCGCGCGCAACCGCTTTAATTTGCACTTTGATAGCACTTCCAGGCACGGGTTGATTCGCATTGGAATTGCTTGTCGTTGTGCGTGCTCTAAAATCGTAAGCCCGCGTGGTCGTAAAATCAAACAGCTCACCCATCCATCTGCGACCGGTTCCAACAAGATTATACATTGCGGTATCGTAGACCCAAGTCGCTCGAGCATTCAATGCTCTAGAACTGTCCTGTTCAGCAACTGCTTCTAACGGAATCCCCTGGTATGTGGTGTTCCCTCCACTGACTAAGAAATATTTTTGATCGCTATATGGGTTAGCGAAGTAAGATGACCTACCTAAGGCAGGATCATAAATCATGGTGTAGCTCGGTGGTATGTAGAACCAGAATTCAGTGGCAGCATCGATAATAGAATCTGAATCAACGATGTGATAGGGGATCGAGAAATCAGCACCCATCGGCTCGCTCACGGTGTTTTTCGGAGAAAGAGTCCCATCCAGTCGGCAACGAATTTCAAGCGATTCATTCCGAGACCCTTCACCTAGAATGCCCAAATCTATAATTTCGCTACCACTGAGCATGTATATTCCTGAAGACTCTTGTCCCGGGGTTTGCGATCCAGAAATTCGGTGATTTAAGGTCTTAAATCGAACGTAGGTGCCCGTACCAAAGGACATCTGACCAGCGACCAAAACCGGGAACAAAATGACACCAAGAAGCGCTATAATTTTTTTCACTCTGACAAATCTACTATGTAATAGATAACAATTGGCCTAAAAAAAGCGTTTAAAGAGGAACGTCAAGCAAGTGTAAAACGTACTTTTTTTGCTTATACTTGTTGCTTGAAAACATAGGTTAATCCATGAACGCAGTAAAAACGCGCATACTAACATTGGCCACAGGCTTGATTTTCAGCACTTTGAGCGTCGCTCAGGATGCGCACTTCAGCCAGTATTATGCCAATCCAATCTATCTAAATCCAGCATTTGCGGGTCTAGAAAGATGCCCTACGGTACACAGTAACTACAGAAATCAGTATCCTGAGCTCGGAGTTTACCAATCCTACTCCGCCTCTTACGACCAATATGTCGATAAATTGAATGGTGGTGTCGCTATCATGGCACTTAAGGATGATGCTGGAAACGGGGCATTGAATTTAACGGAAGTAAGTGGTGTATATAGCTACCACTTGGAAGTGAATCGTCATTTTACATTGCTCAGTGGTTTTCAAGCAACCTTCCGCCAGCGTACGTTGGATTGGAATCAGTTCACGTTCCCAGATATGATTGATCCTTTTTACGGATTTGTATTACCTACGAATGAAGTAGCACCGGGGAACAATTACAACAACCACCTTGACCTAAGCTTTGGTATGCTTGGTTTTACTGAGCGTTGGTACATTGGGATTGTTGGTCATCACCTCACCGAACCTAATGAAGCCTTCTTAAGCCAAAGCCGTCTTCCTCTAAAATTGACGGCACATGCTGGTGCAAACATCCCACTGGGTAGAAAACGTTTACACAATAGTTTACAGTCATATATCGTTCCTAATGTAGTCTACCAACAACAAGGCGCCGCTTCACAGCTAACGGCTGGTGTTAGTTTCGCGCGTGGCCCTTTAGCAGGTGGTTTAGCACTTCGTCAGGGTAGTTTTAATCCTGATGCCGTCATTTTCATTTTAGGAATCACACCTCCTGACTTGCCTTGGACTTTTGGCTACAGCTATGACTACACTATTAGTGACTTAACAAATACCCTAGGCGGTGCACATGAAGTAAGTATGGGATACAAATTCCCTTGCCGTTCGCGCCGCAGCAAACTCAAAGCACTTAAGTGCCCTAAATTCTAAGAAGCCTAACAACTGTTTATCATATGAATAAGTTTATCCAGTTTTCAATTGCCACTATTTCAGCTGCGCTTCTCGCTAGTTGTGCGGGTCCTGAATCTAATTCAACGGGCTGGGCAATCAACAACAAAAACAACGGTGGATTTCAAGCGAATCTAAGCTACCAAGGACAAGAAACAGGACCCGGTCTTGTATTCGTTGAAGGGGGTACGTTTATGATGGGTCAAGTCGAAGAAGACTTTATCAAGGATTGGAATAATGTTCCGCGTCGCGTTACCGTAAGTTCATTCTACATGGACGAAAACGAGGTGACGAATTTAGATTACCGCGAATACCTCTACTGGCTTCGTCGTGTATACGACTACGATTACTACCCAGAGATTTATCGTTCTGCACTTCCTGACACGTTAGTTTGGCGAGATAAATTGGCTTATAACGATAATTTCGTAGAGAACTACCTTCGTCATCCAGCATACAATTACTATCCTGTAGTAGGTGTGAACTGGTTGCAAGCGCAACGCTACTGTTCATGGAGAACGGACCGCGTGAACGAAGCGATTTTGATCAAAGAAGGTATTCTTAGAGAATTACCTGAGCAAATGGATGCGGATCACTTCAACACTGAAGTGTACCTCTACAAACAAGAGTATGTAGCTCAAAATAAAAAAGGACTTAAGGATCTTAATCCCAATTCTGCCTTCGGAAAAGAAGGTCGTCCCGCACGTATTGAAGACGGTATTGTCCTTCCTAAATACCGCCTGCCAACTGAAGCAGAATGGGAATATGCAGCATATGCAGACGGTGGCAAGCGTATTTACAATCGCGTCGTTGATAAGAATAAATACACTTGGAACGGAAACGCAACTCGTAATCCAGACAAGCAAGATCGTGGTGATATCCTAGCCAACTATAAAAGAGGTCGCGGTGATAACATGGGAACATCCGGTTGGTTAAATGACCAAGCAGATGTTACAATGCAGGTGCGTTTCTATCCTCCAAACGACTTTGGCCTCTACGATATGGCAGGTAATGTTGCGGAATGGGTATTGGACATCTACCGTCCTGTAAGCTCTTACGACGTAACTGACTTCCGTGCGTTCCGTGGTAATGAATTCAAAACCTTCGACAAAAACTACCAAGACATTGGTTCTCTAGAGGTTTTACAAGACCCTCAAAAAGAAGTGCGCAACGGCGATACTGTCATCGTTCGTCTACCGGGCCAACTTCCTGTACGTTCAGTTACGGTAGAAGAAAACGTTCAACGTCGTAACTATCAGAAAGGCGATTACCGTGATTACTTAGACGGTGACAACGAAAGTTCTAAGAACTACGAAAACCCCGTTGAAGAAGGTGAAGCAGCGATGTACGACTACGGCGAAAAGACGCTCATCGGAAATACTACACGTGTTTACAAAGGCGGCAGCTGGAAAGATCGCGCTTACTGGTTAAGCCCAGGTACACGCAGATACCTTGAAGAAGATCAAAGTACCGATTACATAGGCTTCCGTTGTGCAATGGATCGCGTTGGTTTCCAAAACGAAAATAGCAATAGAAGTAAGCGTCCGGCAAAAGTGAAACGCCACAATTTCAGACGTTACAAAATGTAATTTAAATTGCGTTAAGAATTTTAAAGCCCCACCTTCGAGTGGGGCTTTTTTGTACCCTAACTTTCCATAAAAGAACAACCGTATACTATGCGAGTATTTGAAGCTTTTCTTTCCTGCGGCAGCGTATGTACAGATACACGATCTGTTACTCCCGGAAGTGTATTCTTTGCACTTAAAGGTGCCTCATTCAATGGGAATTCATTTGCACTACAAGCTCTGGAGGCGGGTGCGGCGTTCGCTGTGGTGGACGAGCATGTGGGTGATGATGAACGTCTCATTACTGTAGACGACGTACTCAGTGCACTACAACAATGTGCGGCTGATTACCGACGCTATTTAAACATTCCGACGGTTGGGCTCACAGGGAGCAATGGTAAGACTACCACCAAAGAGTTATTCCTTGCTGTACTGAAAACGAAGTATAAGGTACATGCAACAAAAGGCAACTTCAACAACCATATAGGGGTACCGCTAACGATACTCAGCGCCCCAAAAGAAACTGAAATTCTTATTGTTGAAATGGGCGCCAATCATCAAAAAGAAATTGGACAACTGGCATCCATTGCTCAGCCCACTCTAGGATATATTACCAATTATGGTAAGGCGCACTTAGAAGGATTTGGCGGGGTAGAAGGGATAATAAAAGGCAAAAGCGAACTGTACGATTACATTGCACAAACTTCAAAAGGCATAGCATTAGTGAATGTGGACGATGCGATACAATTGAAAAAAAGTGCTGCCTGCCGTAGCACGACGTTTGGAAAAACCAATGCGCAATTCACCTTTACCTTAAATGAGCAAGATGAATTTGCCGGTATTCAATTTTCGACAACCACCGAATCCTTCCGCATTCACAGTAATCTCAGCGGTTCGTTCAATTGTACAAATCTTGCAGCAGCGGTTGCTCTAGGACTTTATTTCGACGTACCCGCTCCTGCTATAGTACAAGCGTTGAACGACTATGTGCCTGCTATGAATAGAGTTGAATGGCGAAAAACAGGCTCGAATCGGGTCTTATTGGATGCCTACAATGCGAATCCCACTAGCATGTCGCTCTCTATTGAAAATTTTGCGAAGTGGCATCAAGACGGCTGGCTGGTGCTCGGCGATATGTTTGAGCTGGGCGAAGAAAGCGCAGTAGAACATCAGGGGATAGTAGAATTAGTCCAACGGACAGATATGGAAGAGCGCTGTATACTCGTAGGTAAACACTTCGGCTCTACCACATGGCAGGGCCTACTGTTCGCTACAACAGATGATTTAGCAACGTATTGGAAAGAAAACGGCGCCCCTAAGGACGCCGTAATTTTATTGAAAGGTTCAAGAGGAATTGCACTAGAGCTGCTCCTACCCTTGCTTTAATTAAGAATTCTTAATCATATCGCGAGAGATCACGATGCGTTGAATCTCTGACGTTCCTTCATAAATCTGAGTAATTTTCGCATCACGCATCAAACGTTCTACGTGGTATTCTTTCACGAAGCCATATCCACCATGAACTTGAACGGCTTCTGTGGAAACCCACATTGCAGCTTCTGACGCAGCCAATTTTGCCATCGCGCTCTCTTTATCATAAGACATACCCTGATCCTTCAACCAAGCCGCCTTGTACACCAAAAGTCTTGCTTGCTCGATTTTCATCTCCATATCCGCCAACTTAAAGGCAATGGCTTGATGTTCGTGAATAGGTTTTCCAAATGTGGTACGTTCTTTTGAATAGCTCAATGCCAAATCAAGTGCACCTTGCGCAATACCTAAAGCTTGGGCTGCAATACCGATACGTCCACCACTTAAAGTTTTCATTGCGAATTTAAAGCCAAAGCCATCTTCACCAATTCTATTTTCTTTAGGCACCTTCACGTCGTTAAAGAGTAACGTGTGCGTGTCCGATCCGCGAATACCTAATTTGTCTTCTTTTTTACCAACCACAAATCCTTCCATGCCCTTCTCTACAATCAAAGCATTTATTCCGCGGTGTCCTTTTTCACGATCTGTCTGAGCGATAACCAAGGCTATTTCACATGTATTACCGTTTGTGATCCAGTTCTTTGTTCCATTCAACAAATAGTAGTCACCCATATCGACCGCGGTAGTCGCCTGGGAAGTTGCATCCGAACCAGCTTCAGGTTCACTTAAACAGAAAGAACCAATGATTTCACCCGAAGCAAGACGTGGTAAATATTTAGCTTTTTGCTCAGTCGATCCGAAGGTTTCAAGCCCCCAACATACCAAACTATTATTCACACTCACTACAACAGACGCCGAGGCATCTATCTTGGATAATTCCTCCATGGCCAGAACATAGCTTAGGGTATCCATTCCAGAACCACCATTCTCAGGTGATACCATCATGCCCATGAAGCCTAATTCGCCAAGTTTCTTAATTTGTTCTGCAGGGAATTCCTGCTTTTCATCTCTTTCAATGACTCCGGGTAACAGCTCGGTTTGCGCAAAATCGCGCGCTGCATCACGAATCATCAAATGCTCCTCTGATAGGTTGAAGTTCATCGATTATTCTGTTTATTATTGGGTCTTGCAAATGTACAACGCACACGTCAATGTTTTAGGCTTAATGAGCGGAACCTCACTCGATGGGATGGATGCTGCTGTGGTCCAATTTTCAAACGGCCCTAATACAGAATGGAATTTACTGTATTTCAAGTGCTTACCCTACCCGGAGGCACTAAAAAAGACTATAGAAGCAACCTATGAAAACATCCGTCTTAGTGCAGAAGCCTCAACCGCTTTTGCGGCATGGACTAAGGAAGTCATTCGCACTATTCAAAAGGATTTTGACGGTACCATTGATTTAGTTGCCAGCCACGGCCAAACTATTTTTCATAAACCCGAACAGAAACTCACCTTTCAAGCGGGCTGCCTCTCAGAGATCGCCTCAGACACAGGAATTCCGTTGGTAACCAATTTCAGAGTTCAAGATGTATTACTGGGTGGTCAAGGTGCTCCGCTCGTCCCTTTTGGAGATCACAAACTCTTTGGGAGCTATGACGCGGCACTCAATTTAGGTGGATTTGCCAATTGCAGTATAGGAGCTCCACTTCTAAGAGATGGTATTTCTGCGGCATTTGATCTCTGTCCCCTCAATAGGGTTTTAAATAAATTCGCAAATGAATTGGGCCATGAATACGATAAAGATGGACATTTAGCGCGTCAAGGTCGCATCAATCCATGGGTTTTGGACCAATTAAATAGCCTCCCCTTTTATGACCTTCATGCACCCAAAAGCTTAGGTCAGGAGTGGATTGATGAACACTTCATCGAATACGTAGACCTACTCGCTCCGCAAGATGCTTTAGCAACCTGCGTCCAGCACATGGCCGATCAAATTGCTATGCACTTGAAAGGGAAGCGCACCTTAGTCACTGGCGGTGGAGCTTTCAATACAACCCTACTACAAGCCATTGAAGAGAATGGTGTAGATATCGTATTGCCTGAAAAAACCATGATCGAAGCAAAAGAAGCAGTGGTCTTTGCCCTGCTCGGATATGAGCGATTTAAAGGCAACACAAATGTCATTGGCACTACTACAGGCAGTGGAATATGGCACAGTTCTGGCACTATATTTCACCCCTAAAACGTACCTTTAGGTTCCCTTATTAACAGAGCATTAAATGAAAGAACAACTACGCGCTTTTGAAGAGCGCCCTGCAGAAGTCGTCTTCCACTGGCACGACGCTGAAACCGAAGCCAAAGGTTGGGTAGTCATTAACTCCCTTCGAGGTGGAGCCGCTGGTGGAGGCACAAGAATGCGTCCTGGACTGACAGAAAATGAAGTCCTTTCGCTTGCAAAAACCATGGAAATCAAATTCACTGTAGCCGGACCTGCTATAGGCGGTGCAAAAAGTGGTATTGATTTTGACCCCAATGACCCACGTAAAGAAGGTGTACTAAAACGCTGGTATAAAGCCGTTTACCCTCTTCTTAAAAATTATTACGGTACTGGTGGTGATCTGAATGTAGATCAAAAAACTGAAGTCATCCCAATCACGAGCGAATTAGGGATTCTTCATCCTCAAGAAGGCGTTCTTAACGGTCATTACCAGCCAGGTGATTTCGCGAAGGCACGTAAAATCAAACAACTTCAAAATGGTGTAAGTCTTTCAGTGAATGCGGAACGGCTTACCCCTTCAAAAGTCGGCACCTTTAAAGTTGGTGATTTAATCACAGGCTATGGAACTGCAATGAGCGTTGAACATTTCTACGCGATATGGGGCGGAGACCTCACCCAAAAAAGAGTGATTATTCAAGGCTGGGGCAACGTTGCATCAGGCGCAGCCTACTATTTGAGTCAAATGGGCGCAAAAGTGGTTGGGATTATTGATAAAGTTGGAGGGCTCATAAATCCAGAAGGATTTTCTTTCGATGAAATCACCCATCTATTCAACACCAAAGAGGGCAACGCTTTGGCCGCTCCAAATTTGCTCTCATTTGAAGAAGTGAATAAGCAAATCTGGTCGATGGGAGCTGAAGTGTTCATTCCTGCAGCGGCTTCGCGGCTTGTGAATAGAATGCAATTGGCCCAAATGCTGGACAACGGACTGGAAGTCATTTCCTCCGGGGCAAATGTTCCTTTTGCAGATCAAGAGATATTCTACGGCCCGATTGCAGAACTCGCGGATTCAAAATGTGCCGTAATCCCAGACTTTATCTCTAATTGTGGGATGGCACGCGTTTTTGGCTACTTAATGCAAGAAGATGTCGTAGTTGAAGATCAAGCAATTTTTGAAGACGTTTCCAACACTATACACAACGCACTTCGCGACGTTTACGCTATTGATAATCAACCAAACCTTATTACATTTAAGGCCTACACTAACGCTCTGAAACTCCTTATATAATGATCTATACTTTAATGCTGGTTGTATTTGTACTAGGATACGCCGCCATCGCCTTCGAACACCAGTTAAAAATTGACAAAGCCGCGGCTGCATTAGTTACTGGTGTAGTAACCTGGACCCTTTATGTGCTCACTAGCCACCATGTACATGAGGTCGAGGGTGAACTCTTGCACCACCTCAGTGAAATATCTTCTATCCTGTTTTTCTTGATCGGAGCGATGACTATTGTAGAACTGGTTGATGCGCACGAAGGATTTTCAGTAATTACGGACAAAATAAAGACGACGAACAAAGTAAAACTGATGTGGATCATTGGTATTCTGAGTTTCTTTTTCTCCGCCGCTTTAGATAACCTGACTACCTCCATTGTTATGGTAAGTTTACTACGAAAGCTCATCGAGGATCAAAAAGACAGGTGGTTCTTCGCGGGAATGGTTGTGGTCGCCGCAAATGCCGGAGGCGCTTGGTCGCCTATTGGTGATGTCACCACCACCATGCTTTGGATCAAAGGACAAATCACTGCCGGTGCTGTAGTTACGGATCTTATTCTTCCTTCATTATTCACTCTATTAGCGCCATTGGCCATTCTCTCTTTCCGATTAAAAGGAAATGTAGCGCGGCCCATAAAAGCAGAAACTGCGGAGCATTACACTGATCCTACTACACCTTTCGAGCGAAATTTCGTTTTCTTTGCGGGAGTAGCTGGACTCATTTTCGTTCCCATTTTTAAAACGGTAACTCATTTACCGCCTTTCATGGGCATGATGCTCTCCTTAGGTGTTCTTTGGATCATTACAGATCGAATGCATCGTAGAAAACCAGTCGAAGTGAGACATCATTTGAGCCCGTTGGGTGTTTTACAAAAAATTGACACCCCTTCAGTTTTATTCTTCTTAGGGATTTTGCTAGCCGTTGCATCGTTGCAAAGTATGGGCCAATTAGGCGATCTCGCTTTGGCGCTAGACAACAGCATAGGTACAGATACTGAGGGAGGCGTATTCATTGTAAGCATTATCATCGGTCTATTATCTTCTATCGTGGATAACGTACCGCTTGTAGCCGCTGCAATGGGAATGTATGAAGTCACTGCCGACGGTCTGTTTATGCAAGACGGTGTGTTCTGGCAATTCCTTGCCTATTGTGCTGGAACCGGCGGTTCTGCCTTGATTATTGGCTCTGCAGCTGGGGTTGCCGTAATGGGATTAGAAAAAATACCATTTGGTTGGTATTTGAAGAATATTTCACTGCTTGCGATCGTTGGATATTTTGCAGGGGCGGCTGTTTACATCCTAGAACGTACATTGTTCTAGTGCGGTATTCATCTTGTTGATATTTCAAAAGCCCCCGCGTTGCGGGGGCTTTCTTTTTATGGATTTTTGAGTAAATCAGTCAAAACAAATGAGCACACTATTTCTACAAATTCAAACCGGTGCAGAGGCAGTAATAGCTGAAGAACCTACAGAAAAAACCATGTCTATATTGGAGTTAATGACTTCAGGTGGCATTGGTGGAATTCTAATTATGACCTTCCTTGGGATACTCAGCATTTTTGCGGTATACATTTTCCTCGAACGTTTTGGCGCGATTCGCAATGCGAATAAGGTGGACCCCAACTTCATGAACAACATTAAAGACATGGTGATGGACGGAAAACTGGATGCAGCACAAGCACTCTGCACTGCAGAAAGTACTCCCGTGGCTCGAATGATTAATAAAGGCATTACTAGAATTGGCAAACCGCTTGGTGATATCACTCAGGCGATAGAAAACCAAGGTAAATTGGAAGTTACCCGTCTAGAGAAGGGCCTTCCTATGCTCGCAACTATATCCGGTGGAGCACCTATGATTGGTTTCTTAGGAACCGTTATTGGTATGATTTTGACATTTAAGGAGATGGCTAATGCCGGCGGTCAAATCAAGTTGGACATGATGGCAGAAGGTATCTATACGGCAATGACAACCACCGTTGCTGGTCTATTGGTAGGTATCATTGCTTACTTCGGTTACAACTTCCTGGTCACTCGTGTGGATCGCGTGGTCTATAAATTGGAGGACAGTGCAATGGCCTTTTTAGATTTATTGCACGAACCGGCCTAATAAAGAACGCTATGAACTTACGCAGCAGAAGCAAGGTTAGCGCCGAAGTCAACATGTCGTCCATGACCGATTTGGTATTCCTATTGCTCATCTTTTTTATACTCGCCTCGACACTTGTCACCTCAAGTGCCCTAGATATTGTATTGCCAAAAAGTGGGGCTCAGACGGTGAAAAAGAAAAACATCACGCTAACTGTAAATGAAGCATTGGAATTTGACGTGAACGGCACTATCGTTGGTTACGATCAGGTAGAACAACGCTTAATGACTGAAGCGCTAAAGTTAACCGATGGGGAACAAGCCGTCGTGGTTCTGCGCGCGGATCAAAGTATTCCTACAGGCGAAACGGTACGACTTTTGGATATAGGTTACCGAAACAACTTAAAAATGATCATCGCAACTGATCCTAAATAGGCATGGCATTTAACGAGCAACGCAATAAAAACAAGGCAAAGGTTTGGACAATCACCGTCCACATCCTACTCATGCTTTGGTTTGCGTTTTATGGCTTAACGTACCAAGACCCACCTCCAGAGGAGGGAATTGCTATTAATTTTGGTTACGAAGAAACGGGAGCTGGTCAGAATACCCAAGCTGCGCCAACCATTCCGCCACCAACACCTACGACTCCAGTAGAAACTCCACCAGTACAAGAAGAAGTGGTTACGCAGGATGTGGAAGATGCGCCAGTTATTGAATCCACGGATGACCCTACCCCAACCCAACCAGAGGAGGTAGTAGAACAGCCCAAAGAAGAAACTGAAAACCCCAAAGAAACCGCTCAGGAGCCCGAACCCGACCCGCAGCCGACTGCAGAGGAATTGGAGCGACAACGGCAACAAGAGCGATTGAATCGCATGTTCAATACCACCCGCAATGGAACGGGTGAAGGCGAAGGTGTAACAAACGGTGGGGGCGATCAAGGTGACCCCAATGGCGATCCGTTGAGCCCAAACAGAACCGGAAATGGTGGAGCTGGAGGTAATGGTAAATACTGGATGTCTGGCACACCTATCAACTTACCTGAGCCAGAAACCGGCTGTAATTATGAAGGTGTCGTGGTCATTAAAATTGCTGTTACAGAATCTGGAAGTGTTTATGAAGCGGAACTCGCCCCGAATAATCAAATTCCTGATTCACTACCAAAGTCTAACTTTGGTTCCAATACCTGTCTGGTAAACAAAGCGAAGGTTGCCGCGCGCAATTCTAAATGGAGTGCAGATGCAGGGAACAGTCGCCGTGTTGGATTTATCGTCTACCGTTTCGAGTTGCAATGACGTACGAGCAAGCAGTTCAGTGGCTGTTCGATGCAGTACCTAATTTTCAGCGCGACGGCGGAACGAAAGACTACAAAATAGGACTAGAAGGTCCACTTTCATTATGGGAAGAATTAAACTTTCCCGGTAAAACGATACCAACCATTCATGTTGCCGGCACCAACGGTAAAGGCTCCACAGTGCATTTGCTCGCATCAGGAATGAAAGAGATGGGACTGCGTGTGGGAGTGTTCTCTTCCCCGCACCTCTTTGACTTTAGAGAACGTGCTAAGATTGGTACTGAGCTTGTACCAGAGAACTATGTCTGCCAATTCGTAGAAACAAACAAAGACTTTTTTACCGCCGGTGGGTTCAGCTTCTTTGAGCTTACGACCATGCTCGCTTTATCTTGGTTTGAGCAGGAAGCTGTGGATTGGATCGTTTTAGAAACCGGTATGGGTGGCAGATTAGATGCCACAAATATTTGCCTTCCAGAATTGAGCGTAATCACGAACATCGGACTTGATCATACCCAATGGCTCGGCACTACTCTAAGTGCTATTGCATCAGAGAAAGCAGGTATTATAAAGGAGGGGGTACCCGTAATTATTGGTGAAAAACATACGGATACAAAGGAGGTCTTCACAAAACAGGCACGAGCTAAAAATGCACCTCTTTTCTGGAGCGTACCGCTCGACATTACCACCGACCTGAGGGGCAGTTATCAGCTTTTTAACAGCAATACCGCCGCCACTGCGCTCTCATTATTATTTCCTCAAGAGCGTGCGCTTTGGGAACTTGGGTTCTCAAGAGTAGTTGAGAATACAGGGCTCCAAGGGCGATGGCAGCAAATTGGCTCCAACCCAACTATTATTTGTGATACGGGGCACAACGAACATGCGCTAAAGCATATTGTTAAGCAGGCCCACGAAGTAGCAAACCACGTCCATTGGGTATTAGGAATGGCGGCAGATAAAGATCATGCTGCAGCCTTGAAGGTGTTTTCGAAAACGGATTCCTTTTACTGGACTTCTACACGCAGTCCACGTACGCTTGATTCGGCAGCACTTGCTGAAATAGCGCAGATTAGCGGGTATGAAGGAACCGCGCACTCCAACGTTGAAGAAGCACTGAACGCAGCCATAAAACATGCAAAAGAAGATGACCTTATCTTTGTAGGGGGGAGCACTTTTGTAGTAGCCGATTTAAACTTATGAAAACACTTATTTACACTTTTCTAGGACTCATTCCATTCCTTGCTTTTGGTCAAGCAGAGGAACTGAAACAACGTACCGCATTATTTATTGAAGAGCAATCCGAAAACTTCAAAGTCAAAGAGCTCAACGGAAACGAACCCGATTACGGTGTCTTGCCGGAAACCCAATTCATTTACCATTCGTATTTCCAGCTCAAACAGTTAGAACGCGAAGTAAATGAACTTGGCAATAGTGTGAAGCCAAAATACGATTTAAGCACCTATGCATTCGAGGACGAAGAAGAATTGAAATATGCGCTGAAGTTCTGGTTCAAAGAATTTGTTGGTGGAAAAAGAATCACACCGGGTCGTGACTACCGCACCGTCGACCACATCGCTCCTGGGAT
>JAHEKP010000028.1 GCA_024638285.1 Cryomorphaceae bacterium | reverse complement strand
GCCACTTTTGTTGACTTTCAGGTCGGGCGCATTGCCATTTTTATATATTTGTAACTACCCTGAAAATACGTTAACACAAACGCGTTAAAATGAAGAAAAGCTTACTAGCTGTACTCCTTATTGCCCTCGCTTCCCCAGCGGTCTTTGGACAATTTGCCCCGCCAATTGATACCGTTTACACGGAAAATTTCGATGGAACCCTAGGCGCCGACTCAATTGCAGCCAACTACAACACGGATTCTACCAACGCCACGCGCTCATGGAATGATACGTCGTACATCAAGACAACGGGAAATGCATCGTTTCACACGCAGATTTATGCGAATGACTCTATAGTCTTTGAGACCGATGCGTTCACCACCGTGACCTACACCAATGTTCGATTGACGTTCGATCAGATCTGTAAAATACGGTATATCCAAAAAGGATTTATCCAAATGTCCCGTGACAATGGCGCGACATGGGTGAACTTAACGAGCACGCACTACCAAGGCGGAAGTCCGCAGTTTGGTTCGCAGGGTTGGTTCAATGAATTATCTTATCCTTCGCAACTGCTTACTCCTTACTGGTACGGACCTACCATCGGTAATTCGAATACTGGTACAGGTCCAACACCGAACACAGCATCGGATTGGTGGGCTCGTGAAACCTTTGATTTAAGTAGCTATTTAGGTACTTACGACAACACGAATTCACAATACGGTTACGCCAACTGTAAGCTTCGCTTTATCATGTCGAACAAAACAGGTACTCCTTCACCTGCAGCTTTGGACGGATGGTTTATAGATAACATTATGGTTGAAGGCGCACCTTGTGAATTAGAGCCACCAACGATTGACTGGGTCAATGTAAGTGTTCCTGCGAAACCTATTGGGGCCCGTTACATGCCTTCCCAAGCCGTTCGTGTAAAAGGAAAAGATAATGTTGGGGTAGATAGCATGCGTATTTACATGCGCCGTTACGATTATTCTGCCGGTTCGTGGGGTACTTGGAGCGATTCTTTGATGAGTTCTTCATTCTCGGCTAACTGTCCTGATTCTTCGCAATACACCTACACATTTGGCAACATCGATATCCACGACACCATTGAATGGTACGTGCGTATTTTTGATTGCGCCTGTCCCAACGTAGTAAGGGATCCATTAGAATCTGCCTCTATTTTTGCATATAGATTTTGGCGCGATGCCGGTCTGCCACCAATTTGTGGAACGACCACTCAAAATTCATTCCCATACTCTACAACACTGCCTGTAGACCAGGATTTTGAAAACAATGTATACTGGGTTGCAGGTTCAGGTACCGGAGGAACAGGTGTCACGCACCGTGGAAACTTCCCTGATCAAAATCCACCCTATGGTGAAAACTATAAAGTAATCCCCAATGAAAATACCATTGGATTTGCGTGGTCTGTACGAACTGGTAGTACTTCTACTAGCCTTACAGGACCTGACGGTGATGCTTCATCAAACGGAGGTGGTAAATACATTTATACCGAAGCTGAACAAGGAAGTAAAAACGATAAGGCACACTTCATTACGCCCTGTTTAGACTTGAGAAGCTATAATTGTGCTATTCTCGAATTTGACTACCACATGTACGGCGCACATGTTGACTTCCTCGCAATCACCGCAGATACCGGTTTCAATACATCGGCCTATACTGGATTAGCTCGTATAGATGGCGAACAACAAACAAAATCCTCGGATCCGTTCAAGACGTACTCTGTGGCATTAAATGACATCACAGGAGACTATGCTCGTATTCGCTTCTCTGTAAATAGAGGAAATTCGCTTAAGGGTGATGTCGCTATTGATAACATCCGCATTTACGAACCGCCAGCATACGAAGTAGCACTACGTGATGTATTTAATCCGGAAAATGGGTACTGTTCGTATTCGAACAATGAGACTATTGATTTATGGATTCAAAACAACGGTTGTACTAATCTTGATAGTGTTCCTGTGACTTGGGAATTTGATTATACCAATACTGCGGGTACAACGACAAATCAATCGAATACAGAATACATTACCAACAAGACCCTCGAAACAGGAGATTCTACCTTCTATACCTTTGCCACCGGTCCTAACCTAAGCGGTTACGGCATCTATGACATTTGGGTGTACACGGAGCAACCGGGTGATACGGTAGGGACAAATGACACTATCGGCCCGATCAGAATCGTACATGAAGAGCCGTATTCTACCTTCCCGTATGTTTTAGACTTCGATGGCGCTGGTACTACAGCGGGGAACAACACAGCTGCGAACGCAGGTAGTTTCCCTAATAATGTCTGGACACCACTTCCCGCAGGAAACAGTGGAGAATATGCCTTTATGGTTGGTGATGAATGGACCCCAACCATTGGCTCAGGCCCCATCTCAGATAAGAGCGGTCAAGGAAATTACCTTGTTGCTGAAGGCAACTACGGAATTTCACCTGCTTCTGCAACACTGGTTTCACAGTGTTTGGATTTAAGCAACATGACTAATCCTGTTCTACAATTCCGTCACCACATGTATGGTGCAGATATTGGTGCAATACGTGTGCAGTGGATCAAGGACGGCGATAACTTCTGGAGTAATCCTATGACGCCATTCACCACTACTCTATCGGATGAAAAAGACAATTGGTCGTTCTATGAAGTGGATTTAAGTGCACAAGCAGGAAACTTGATTAAACTGCGTTTTATTGCTCAGAAATCAGGATTTGGTGTAGCTGCTGATGTCGCTTTCGACGATATTGTTATTGTGGACAAGGCGAATGTTGACGTTGGAGTTGATGCTATTACGAACCCTGTAGCACGTATCAATCTGGTAGGAGGTCCTGCCCAATTAAAGGCTGAGTTTAAACTTAGAAACTTTGGTAAGAATGCACAAACTAATGTGCCTATTACCTATACTATAACCCCTACCTGTGGAACCAATGCCGGTGTAAGTACAACGTATACCTTCACGCACAGCGCATCCATCCCAGCAGGCGGAAACGTAACGGTAACAGATAACTCCAATACTGTTGCATGGCCAACAGGAACTTTTGAGATGTATGCCTATACGGGCAAAGCCAACGATAACAACTCTTGGAACGATTCAGCTTATGTAAAGAGTGCGGGTTGGCCAGAAGTATATATTCAATCTGGATTTGTTGAAGACTTTGAGAGTTGTAACAACGGTGATCCATCTGGATTCTTTGTTTCAGGAGCATTAGATTTATGGAAAGTGGATCAAATCAACGCTTTAGGTAACAATAACGGTATGGGTACACGTCCTAACCAAAATGTACCTGGTGGACTGGAAGAATTCTTGTACTTCCCTCGATTTATTGGTTTTGACACCATCGCTGGTGCTGAATTACGTTTAGTACATGATATCGATTTAGGCGCAGGCGATGTTGCACTCATTGAATTTCAAGGAAACGGTACATGGAACACCCTAGGATTCTGGGATCCACAAAATGTGGTGAGTACAAATTGGTACAATACGGGTACGTCTTCTGTAAATGATGCATGGGTTGGTGCACAGGGTCAGATGAGCTCTAGTTGGCCATTATCTACATGGAACTTTTCTGCTGCACCGTTAATTCTTCGTGCACGCATGAAATCAGGTACTGGGAATAGCGATGGCTGGAATTTAGATAAAGTAGAAGTTTATATTCCGCCACAGAACAGTGCTGCACCTATCAATGTAACTACAGTCGAATATTTACCTGTACCGGATCAAAACAATCACTTGAAGACCTTGATAAAAAATACGGGTGCGAAAGTACTGGACAGCTGTTTAGTTGAATTCAGTACAGATGGCGGGACCACTTGGTCGAATCCAGAGCAGGTGGTGTTTAATCCACCATTGGTACCAAGAAAATCTTCTTGGTACGAATTTGATCAAGATTGGGTAAGTCCCGCAAGCGGACTTTACAACGTCTGTATACGCACTTCGCGTCCTGACAGTAAGCCTGATAACGATCCTAGTGATGACCAAATCTGTGCAGACATTACGGTGTTAGACAAAATCATCATGTCTGTAGACAGCTCGTACTGTAATGACTTTGACGACCCGTCATTATCGCCTTGGTTGACGTTAAACGCGTTTGTAAAAGACGGTCTTACCGCATGGGAGCAAGGTACGCCTGCCATTGCCCCTCTTGTGAGTGCTAACAGTGGTTCGAATGCTTGGATGACGGATCTAGATTCTAACTATAAGAAACGTGATTCCTCTGCCCTATACACTCCGGTGTTCCGCCTGGATTCTGGACAGACCTATACGTATGAGTTCATGCAAGCCTTCTCAACGGAAATTTACCACGATGGTGGAACTGTCGATGTTACATTTGATGGAGGTATATCATGGCATACAGTGGGTACCAATCTCTATGGAGCAACTTGGTTCAATACCAGTTTTGTAACGTCATTGGATGTATTCAAACCAGGATGGACTGGAGTAAGCAACGGTTGGGAACAAGCAAAGATCAACCTTGCTGTAGATACCGCACGGAATGCCATCTTTAGATTCCGCTTCGGCTCCGATGAAACTATTAATAAAGCCGGCTGGGCAATTGATGATTTCTGTTTCTATAAGACTAGTGACAATGATAAAATTTATGTCATTGGTCAAGAAGAATTGGAACAAAACATTGGTGTTGGTAACATCCACCCTAACCCAACTTCAGGAATTGCCCAATTACCGATCAGCTTCCAGAGTGATGCAGATGTGCAGATTACTGTACGTAATACGCAAGGACAAATCCTTGAGCAACGCACCGTTCATGGAACCGCTGGGATACACAACTTTACTATTGAGACATCTTCATGGGCATCCGGCATGTATTTAGTAGAAACGGTCACACCATTAGGAGCTGACGTTCAACGTTTGATTGTAGAGTAGTACAACATCCAACGCTTTTTTTTCACCCTCGCACTTCTTTCGAGAATGCGGGGGTGTTTTTTTTACCGCATGTTTGTCACGTAAGGTGCTGGTTTTGAGACAATATTTCCGGAAATCTAGAGTTGTTGAGACGTATTGTCATCTGACACAGGTTGAAATTAGAGTGGAACGCCTTTTGAAAAGTAGTTCAGTAAATACCCTAGCCTTATGAATATCGAAAAATTCACAACAAAGAGTCAAAGTGTGATTGCTAAGGCCCAATTTTTGGCCGCGGATAAAAAACATCCTCACGTCGAAGGTGTGCACCTAGTATTGAGTCTTTTAGAAGAAGACCGCAGTGTCCTGCCCTATGTTGCACAGCAAGGTGAAATCGCTTTAGATCGACTTAAAACAGCATTGACTGCTGCCTATGAAGGTTTACCTAGCCAAGATTCCACTAGCGAGACGTACATCGGCCGCGAAGCGGCTTTCGTTTTACAAAAAGCCTTACAAATCGCCGATGGTATGAAGGATGAGTATGTAGCCACAGAGCATTTGCTTTTAGGACTGTTAGAAGACAAGGGCAATGCGGGAAAGATGCTAGAAGATGCCGGGTTTACTAAAAAATTGGTCCAAGCCGCAGTAGAGAGTCTGAGAAGAGGTCGCTCAGCAAGCAGTTCAGGTGCTGAAAACACCTACAACAGCTTAGATAAATATGCGAAGAATCTGAATAAAATGGCTGAGGAAGGGAACTTAGACCCCGTCATTGGGAGAGGCGATGAAATACGTCGTGTCTTGCAGATCTTATCACGCAGAACTAAAAACAATCCTATTCTCGTAGGAGAACCCGGGGTGGGTAAAACAGCCATAGCGGAAGGACTGGCGCAGCGGATATTAAACGGAGATGCGCCGGAAAATCTAAAAGATAAAACGGTTTACAGTCTTGATATGGGTGCCCTTATAGCCGGTGCTAAATACAAGGGGGAATTTGAGGAACGACTAAAGGCTGTAGTCAAAGAAGTGACACAAAGTGATGGGAATATCTTATTGTTCATTGATGAAATTCATACACTCGTTGGCGCAGGAAAGAGCGAAGGAGCCATGGATGCAGCTAACATTTTAAAACCAGCGTTGGCACGTGGAGAGCTCCGTGCAATTGGTGCCACTACCCTTGATGAATTCCAAAAGTATTTTGAAAAAGACAAAGCATTAGAACGTCGCTTTCAAAAGGTACTGGTGGAGGAGCCGGATCAAGAGAGCAGCATCAGTATTTTACGTGGGATTAAAGAGAAATACGAAACGCACCATAAGGTTCGCATTAAGGACGCGGCTGTCATTAGCGCAGTAGAGCTGAGTACGCGGTATATCAGCGACCGATTCTTACCGGATAAAGCGATCGATTTAATGGATGAAGCCGCATCAAAGATTCGTATGGAGATCAATTCTAAGCCGGAGGAGTTGGATATTCTGGACCGTAAAATTCTTCAACTTGAGATTGAACAAGAAGGCATTAAGCGTGAGGATGACAAGAAAAAATTGGCCGCCATCAAGGCCGAATTGAGCGATTTATACGAACAGCGGGACGCACTCAACGCTATTTGGGTGGGTGAGAAAAATAGAGCCGAGCACATTCAAGAGATAAAAGAACGCTTGGAGCAACTGCGATTAGAAGCTGAAAGGGAGGAACGTTCAGGAAACTATGGTCGAGTAGCAGAGATTCGATATGGACTCATGCAAGATGCGGAGAAGGAACTGGAGACGGCAGAAGAAGCCCTTGAGCGCAGCGAACGTTCCATGATTAAAGAAGAAGTGACTGCAGAAGATATTGCGGAGATTGTAAGTAAATGGACGGGGATTCCAGTGCAAAAAATGCTGGAAAGCGAACGCATGAAGTTGCTTAGAATGGAAGAGGCGCTGCACCAGCGTGTGGTGGGTCAAAATGCAGCCATCAAAAGCGTGAGCGATGCTATTCGCCGCTCGCGGGCAGGACTAGGTGATCCTAACAAACCCATAGGAACCTTCTTATTTTTAGGTACCACAGGAGTAGGAAAAACGGAATTGGCAAAAGCGTTAGCGCAGTATTTATTTAATGATGAAAGTGCATTGACGCGGATAGACATGAGCGAATACCAAGAAAAGCACAGTGTAAGCAGGCTTGTTGGTGCGCCTCCGGGCTATGTTGGCTACGATGAAGGCGGACAACTTACAGAAGCCGTACGTCGAATGCCGTACAGTGTGGTTTTGCTTGATGAGATTGAGAAGGCCCATCCGGATACGTTTAATATTCTTTTGCAAGTACTCGACGATGGTCGTTTAACGGATAATAAAGGCCGTACGGTGAATTTTAAAAATACATTGGTCATCATGACGAGCAACATAGGCTCCGCAGTTATCAATGAGGCTATGAATCAATGGGAAGAAGCTAAGTATGATGACCTAATGGACCGATTAAAACCCGAGCTCTTGGGTATGCTTCAGAACATTGTACGTCCTGAATTCTTAAATAGAATTGATGAAGTATCTGTCTTTAGTCCGCTCGACAAATCAGAGATGAATCGTATTGTTCATTTGCAATTGGAACTCGTAAAAGAGCGTTTGGCCGATCAACACATAACTCTAGAAGCATCACGCGAAGCAGTACACCATTTAGGTGAGATTGGCTTTGATCCCCAATACGGGGCAAGACCGGTAAAAAGAGCCATACAAAACGAAGTACTCAATGCACTCTCACGGTCCATCATCTCAGGTGAAGTAAAACAGGATGATGTCATTTTATTAGACGTTTTTGAAGGCACTGTCGTTTTTAGAAACGTAGAATTACCCAGCGCTACCTAAAACCGCTGCGTATTAAAGGGCATAACAGAAAGGACCGCCCTGTGGCGGTCCTTTTCATTTAACGATAAATCTGGCGGCTGTTCAGCCAGTTCGTCCATTTGCGTTGATTCACCAAATGACCCGCATAATTGCGAGCGAAAGCATGGTAACCGGGTTGATCGGGATCAGCGCACATAAAGATGAAATCGTGCTCAGGCGCATTTAGAATTGCGAGTAGCGCCGCCTTTTCGGGAACACAAATGGGTCCGGGCGGTAGACCTACATTCTTATACGTATTGTACGGTGAATCAATGCTCAAATCCTTTCGCAGCACGCGGTGCACAACTGCACTGGGATTTTCTTGCTGTATTGCATAGATGACGGTAGGATCCGCCTGTAACTTCATTCCTGCTGCCAATCGGTTTAAATACAACCGGGCCACTTTTGGGCGGTCGTCTGCTTTACTACTTTCCTTCATTACGATGGAAGCCAGTGTACTGACCTCCCCCGGGGTCAAGCCCAATTCTTTCGCTTGACGAATGCGCGACGGAGTCCAGAATGAAATGGTATTCTGATACAGCTTATTTGCAACCGTCTCTGCGCTTGCGTCCCAATAAAACTCATAGGTATCCGGTAAAAAAGCCCCTTGCTTTAAAGGCCCCTCCCACCCTTCCATGGGTGCTTGCAATGCTTCATAGAGTGCAGCTGCATCAGTCATCAGCTGAGGACTTAATTGGTCCGCAAGGTCCCTCAAGTTTTTCGCACTATTGAAACTTACTTTCACAGGGGTCTGTAAACCCGCTTTTAACAGGTTCACAATTCCATTACTACTCATGCCCTCCTCAATCACGTAATACCCGGTTTTGAGCGTATCCAGTCCCTTTTTCTTGCCAATCAGGTAAAATCCCTCCGGCTGAAGCAGTAGGCCCGATTCAAACCACTCCTCATACACCGTTTCCAATGTAGTTCCGGGTTCTACATATAACTCATAGGGGACCAATTCTGGATTGACATTTGCTTCGAAAATAGCATGGTAGCCTTTCCAAACCAATACGAGCAACAGACCTGGAATGACCACGCCTACTGTAATAACCATCAGCTTTCTCATAAAACTATTTTTTGAAAGAGTTGTGCGTTTTGATGGGTACCGTCGAACCATACCCAATCTTCTAGAATTCCAACCGTACGGTATCCACTTTGTTCGAACAAGCGAATCGATGCTTCATTATTCACAGGGGCATGTGCATAGAGGCTATGTAACCCTAAGGTTTTAAAACAATACGATTCAAAGCCTATGAGTAACATTGTTGCCAAACCTTTACCGCGAAACGCCGCTGAAAGTACAATACCTATTCCAGCCTTACGGGCAATAGGATCGTAATCAAAAAGGTCGACCGCTCCCGCCGTTTGTCCATTATAGATGAAGAGTAATCGAAGTTGACCATCCCGTTGTAAGTTGCCCGGCTGCTGGGCCAAATATTGGGCCAACACCTCTTTACTCCAGGGCTCCTTACTGACTCCTAGATACCAGAGCGATGCATCATTTTCGATGCTGTACAACCACTGAAGATCATCTGGCTCAGGCGCACGCAAGTATCCGTTATCCGTTACCTTAATCATAAAGGCAAAATTCCTTTAAATACTTGCACTGCAGGTCCGGTAAGCACAACATCTGTGAAAGGACCTAGTCCTTTAAAATCTACCGTCAATGTTCCACCTTGAGCATATAATCTCACCGGTGCAGAAGGAATCCAGCCCTGCGCTACCGCAACCATTGCTGCTGCAGTCGCACCCGTACCACATGCCAACGTTTCGTTTTCTACGCCGCGTTCATACGTGCGTATAGAAAGTTCACCTTCACACGCCTGAATAAAATTTACATTCACTCCTTCTGGCCCATAGGCCTCTCGAATAGGACGAGCAGTGCCCACAAAATCGGCCCCGGGTGCCCGATGCTCTACGTGATGCGGAGATCCGGTATTTATAAAAAAACCATTATTTCGGGAGACCGGAGCAGGGGCATCGATCATACTTAAAGCAACACTCGATGAGGAGACTACAGCAGCGTGTGGCCCATCTATGGCATGGAAATACAACGTACCCTCTGCGGCAATTCCTAAATCCACGGCAAAGCGCGCAATGCATCTCCCACCATTTCCACACATGGTACTTTCCCTACCATCAGCATTATAATACTGCATGTAAAAGTGATCGCCTTCCACCGCAGGAGCTTCTAATAACATCAAACCATCTGCTCCTACTCCATAGTTGCGGTGGCACCAGCGCGCTATAGTTTCAGTCGTTAAGCTCAGTGTACTGGATCTATTATCAATGAGGATGAAATCATTTCCAGCGCCGTGGTATTTATAAAATTCTACGTAAGCCATCCCAATAGGTGTTAAAAGGCGTTAAAGTTATGCGTTTCGACGTGGTATGTACGTTGATTTGGTGTACAATTTGAAGGTACGAAGGAAACAAGAATCTAACGAATGAACCTTATGAAAGCATTACTGAATTCCATTAGTCGTCCTATAATTTTTACTGCTATTGGCGGCTTAGTAGCACTGGGATCCGCTCACAGATTGGGATGGACAGGAAAAACCGTCATTATTGAGGACTCGAATCAGGGCGTTTCAAAAGTAAATTGGACCGCAGACCATCCACTGCCATCTGCTCCCACCAATTTTGTTGCGGCCGCGGAACGCACTGTAGAAGCTGTAGTTCACGTGAAGACCACTGCCGAACGTGTTCAGAATTATTACAATCCCTTCAACGATTTATTCTTTGGCCGGCCCTCTACTCCACAAAAGTTTGAAGTAGAAGGCTCTGGATCAGGCGTTATACTCACTGAAGACGGTTACATTGTCACCAATAATCACGTGATCAAGGATGCGAAGAAAATAGTAGTGACGACCGCAAATAATGACGAATATGAAGCCGTATTGATCGGAACGGATCCAACCACAGATATTGCCTTACTTAAAATTGAAGGAAATGGACTGACTAAGGTAGATGTTGCAAATTCTGACGACGTCCGATTAGGCCAATGGGTCCTTGCCGTAGGCAATCCATTCAACCTCACATCCACGGTTACTGCCGGCATTATTTCTGCCAAAGGTCGTGATATCAACATCATAGATGAGCAAAGTGCGATAGAGAGCTTTTTACAAACGGATGCGGCTGTAAATCCTGGCAATTCTGGTGGGGCTCTGGTCAACACCGCTGGAGAATTGGTAGGAATTAATACCGCAATCTCATCTCGTAGCGGATCTTTTGAGGGCTACAGTTTTGCAGTTCCTGCAAACCTTATGCTCAAAGTCGTTAACGATTTAAAAGAATATGGGCGTGTCCAACGTGCATTTATAGGTATCAATTTTAATGAAGTGACCCCCGCATTAAGCGAAGAATTAAACCTAGAGATCAACAGAGGGGTTTATGTCGCAAACGTAATTTCCGGAGGAGCCGCAGACGATGCAGGTATCGCTAAAGGAGATGTCATTATTAATGTCAACGGAAAGTCTATCACCTCCGGAGCGGACCTGACAGAAGCCTTAGGACAACACAGACCTGGAGAGCAACTCTCTGTAGTGGTGAACCGTTCGGGTAAAAACAAAGCCTTTGAAGTAGTATTGAAAAATAAACTAGGTACTACGGAAATGCTCACTAAAGAAGAAGAATTACTACGCAGTTTCGGTGCTGAACTGGAGGATTTAAGTAGTGCAGATAAGCGTCGCTTAGGTCTTCGCTACGGCATTAGCGTCTCAAAAGTATTGGGTGGCCGATTCGAAAATGCCGGCATTCCTGAAAACTTTATCATCGTGAAACTCAACAACGTTTATGTAGAGAACGTCGAAAGTTTTGAACGGCTTGTGCGACAGTTTAACCCCGGAGACGGCGTACTTATTCAAGGATTTGAGCCCAATGGTAAAGCAAATTACTACGCATTTGAGTGGTAATAGCGCTGTGCCAGCCATAAAAGCTCCCCCACTGAGCGCATCGCGCCAGCTGGGGGATTTTTTTACGCCAAAGCCCCCCATAAAAGTGTACATTCTACACTGTTCATAACCAAACTAAACCGTTGTTTTACAGACAACTAACTAGTATAAATAAACCTTTTAGACTCTAACGCTCTGCCCTAACTTTGTGCATAGAACCACCAAAAACTATCACATGATTGCTCAACAAGAGTATACTCAAAAAGTGGGGCTTCGTATCCAAAACGAACGCCTTGCAGTGGACGTAAGTGCCTGCGTACACGAACTCTTTTACAATAGAGGCATTGAAATCACCATGTTCCGAAACCAGCTCCGGGATAAAAGTGCAAGCCAAGTTTTGGAATTGCATCAGTACACCTCGGATTTTGTGGGTAAACCCATTCGTGTAGAGGATACGCTAGAAATGCTTCTAGCACTGAAACGAACGGCTATCGAGCACGCAAAGCTCGATATTGGACGTATCACGCACGAATGGTCACAAACGGACGATACGGCTGACCATTGGATCATGGACCATTTAGGCAGCTTTTTCAAGCCTACTACCCTAGAACCTCGCGATGTTATTCTCTTTGGCTTTGGTCGTATTGGTCGATTATTAGCTCGGGAATTGATCGTACAAGAAGGCAGCGGACACCAGCTCAGACTTAGAGCAGTTGCCGTTCGAAGCATAGATGCATCCAGTCTTCACAAAAGAGCATCGCTCTTAAAAATAGACTCCGTGCATGGAGATTTTCCGGGCACCATAACGGTGGATGAAGAAAACCTCGCGCTAATCATTAACGGACGTCCCGTTTATTTCATTCCTGCTCCGGACCCCACCAAAGCAGATTACACTACCTACGGCATTCACAAGGCCCTACTTATTGACAACTCTGGAGCTTTCAGAGATGAGACCGAACTAAGTAAGCACCTTAAAGGAAAAGGTGTTGATAAGGTACTTTTGACAGCACCCGGTAAGGGCATTCCAAATGTGGTTTATGGCGTTAATCAAAACAGTGTCGATAAAAGCGCACGTATTATATCAGCCGCCAGCTGTACCACAAATGCCATTTCGCCCGTCCTTAAGGTGGTTAATGATCACTTTGGCATTGAACGCGGTCATCTCGAAACCATTCATGCCTACACAAACGATCAAAACCTAGTGGACAATATGCACAGTAAATACCGACGAGGTAGAGCTGCAGCGATGAATATGGTCATAACTGAAACAGGAGCGGGTAAGGCCGTGGATAAGTGCATCCCTGGACTGGGTCAAAAACTCACCTCTTCAGCCATTCGTGTACCCGTACCAAATGGTTCATTGGCCATTCTTAACCTACAATTAGAACGCCCAACTGATCTAAAAAAAATACACAGCTACATGAAGGAAGCAGCCTTATCAGGGGCCTTGGTGGAGCAGATTCATTACAATACTTCCAATGAATTGGTCTCCTCTGATATCGTAGGAAACCCCTGCCCTTCCATCTATGATGTCAATGCCACTCAAGTCACGGAGGATGGTAAATCTGTCGTTCTCTATGTGTGGTATGATAACGAATACGGCTACAGTCGACAAGTGCTGCGTCTTGCAAAGCATTTTACAGGCGTACGTCGCCCTGTATATTACTAATCACAATCAAACCTAAGTGAAATACCAGAAGGGCCCGGTGCGTATGCACCGGGCCCTTCTATTATTTACTTTAAAAAGAGCTATTTATTGACCCTCTTCAATAATAAGTTTTAGTAATCCCGTATTTGAATTAATACTTTCTTCAAGACTGATCATACTCTCCGTGTTCTCCACGCCCTCTACATCATTAATTCTAAAAATAACATCCTTTGCATGGGACGCGTCACGGCAACGAATTTTACAGAAGATGCCGTATTTGCCCGTAGCTAAATGCGCTACAGTAACCTCTGGAATACTTCTTAATGCATCTATAATCTGTGGGGAAGTAGAAGATCTAGAAGTATACAACCCTACATAGGCGATGAATCCAAAGCCTAACTTTTCATAATCTACACTAATGGAAGTACTTTTTATGATGCCCATTTGTTCCATTTTCTTCACACGAACATGAATGGTCCCTGGGCTAACCAATAGATCCTTAGCAATTTCAGTAAAGGGTTTTCGTGCATCCTTTACTAAATACTCTAGAATCTGTTTGTCGAGTTTATCAATCTTCATAATGAGTAACTAGGGTTTATTAGCTCAGCTAAATTACTTGATAATCGGACACGTTACTTCTTTTTTATGAAGTTAAGGCAATCGATAGTTTACTAATTTGTGTGAAATTTATTTTTAATGTTGTATTTTTGCGTTCCATTCAACAAATAAAGGTATTTGTTGATTCAAATTTAAAAACACACAACTATGACTGAATTAAGTACTAAAACACCTACACAGACCGCACTTTACACCATCAACAATCCGGAAAGCGTTATTGAGGTTTTTCTAGATGTTGAAACGGAAACGGTCCGCGAGGTAAAGTGCTTAAATCACAACCGTTGTAAAGAATATAGCTATACTGCCTCCGAATATTTAGACCGCTACAGCCACCACCCTGCCGGTAAAGCAGTTAAGGCAGCATTAAACGCATAAAAATCTTTCCGTTCACTCTGTTTGTATTTGGGTTAAAGTGGCGTTGAGGGAAAGCAACGCCACTTTTTTTTGGCATAATAAAAAAGGCGCACCGAAGGATGCGCCTTTTTTATTTGATCCCTTCGAATCTTATTTTTTGTAGAACGGAAGTTTCACCACTTGCGCTTTGATTGGCTTATTGCGGATCATGACAAAGAAGGTTGAACCTTCTTCAGACAACGCTGCAGGCACATATCCCATTCCAATATTCTTACCTGTGGAAGGACTGTTCGTACCCGATGTAACGCGACCAACTTCTGCACCAGATGCATCCGTTATAGGATAGTCGTGTCTAGGAATACCGCGATCAATCATTTCGAAGCCGACAAGCTTATTCTCCGCACCCGCCTCTTTCTGTGCTTGAAAGAGCTCACATGAAACAAAGTCTTTCGTAAATTTTGTAATCCAAGAGAGTCCCGCTTCAATCGGGCTGGTAGTATCATCAATATCGTTCCCGTAGAGTGCCATACCCATTTCGAGGCGTAGTGTATCTCGTGCACCTAAACCCGCTGGAAGTAATCCAAATTCTGCCCCTGCCTTTACAATGGCATTCCAAAGAGATTCAGCCACGGCATTTGGGACGTACAGTTCAAAGCCGCCTGAACCCGTATATCCTGTTGCAGAAATTATTACATTGTCTATTCCGGCCAAAGTATCTACGGTAAAACTGTAGTATTTGATATCAGCTAAATCAACCTGGGTAAGGGTTTGTAGCATTGGAACTGCATTAGGACCTTGAACAGCTAAAAGGCTGTAATCGTCGCTTTCGTTGCGTAATGCCACGTCAAACTGTGGCACATAATGCATGAGGTGGTTCCAGTCCTTTTCTATGTTGGATGCATTAACCACCAACATGAAATGCTGAGCAGAGAAGCAATACACTAATAAATCATCAACTATTCCGCCTTGTGCATTAGGCATGCAGCTGTATTGGATTTTACCTGGCAATAACCGGCTTACATCATTCGAGGTAACCATTTGTAAAAAGTCCAACGCCTGGGGTCCTTCAACAAAAAATTCTCCCATGTGACTTACGTCGAACATTCCTACTGCCTCGCGCACTGCAGCATGCTCTAGTTTTAGTCCGTTGTATTGTACTGGCATGTTGTACCCCGCAAACGGTACCATTTTTGCTCCCAAAGCTTCATGAACATGGGTTAGTGCGGTGGTTTTTAAATCGTTACTCATTGTGATTGATTCTTTATTGGTTAGCCATTACCTGCAGTTCGAAGCACTATAGAGTCCTCCAGTATCACATTAGATAATTATACTAGTTTACATGGGCTTTGGAAGATGGTATTTTCATTCGCTTCGCCCAATCGCGTGCAAAACTAACCATCAATTTGAACTCTGCCACACTTGCAACACGTTCTTTATGGAATATGAGAATAGATGTACCATTGCTCTCCATGTGGAAATCAGGATGGTCCAGTAAAAAGTCAACACACTCGTTAGTGAAGAAAGCCTTAATAGCCTCCGGATCGGGACCTTTCAATTTAAATTTCGCATCAAACACTGGATTCCCTATCTCAACATCTTTCACCCCAGCATATTGTGCCAAACGAGAGAAAATTCGCTCTCGGTCTAACACAAATTCCGGCAATTTAAATATCTGAGGCTCCATTACAACACACGCTAAGTGCTGGCTATCCTTCATTATAAACTCACCGCTGTGTGAATTCACTTCCAAAGCATAGAAATTTTCATCAACATCTTTGAGAAGGTTGGTTGTATAATCGATCCGACGGTGATTAAAGTATTTAAACTGCTCCACCAATTGGCCCCATTTAGACTCTGGCCAGGCAATAAATTTCAATTCATTTAATACCGCATAAGCGCTAAGTTTTTCTTGTTTGGCACTCAACCTAGGTCTCTGTGTACCCCCCGCTGATACTTGCAAGCTGAACTTTGAGCGGTTCGAACGCGACTGCACACCTAAAGGATGCGATGATGAAGGCGCAAAGGCTTCTAAACCAACCAGTTCAAGGCTGCCTCCTTTTTGATCAAAAAGCTCCGTGTACCCGGAAAGATGTTCCATCACGGTATGATCAACAAATTGAGTATTCGAAAAATCAGCAATAAGCGTCGCAGTAGTAGGCACACTATCGAGCTTACTCTTTAACCTTGGGTAATTAAGGAAATTCGCGAAGTAATTGATATTTAAAATGAATTTCTGTTCATCCTCTTCATAGAGCAACGTATTGGGACGGTAGAAATAGCGCAAAATATCTATACCCGAACCTGTGATGAATACTTGGACAACAAAAGTGGCCAACATACCGAGTACAATACCCATGATTAATCCATAAACGAGCGTTGCGAATAAAGTGAAAAAGAACAAGAACAACTGCTCTAATCCTATACTGGCAATACGGCTAAACTGTGAAGGATTTAAGAGCTTATATCCTGTAAAGACTAGAATAGCTGCTAGTGCGGGTAGCGGAATTTGTGTTAATAGCGTTCGAAAAAACAAGACGAATACTAATATGAGGATACCATGAAAGAAATTTGCAGATCGCGTTTTAGCACCATTGCTCACATTTACAGAACTGCGTGCGATCACGGTTACAACACTGAGTCCGCCGACTAATCCAGACAATGCAGTAGCAATACCCAATGCGCGCAGATCTTTGTTAACATTTGAACGGCGTTTGTATGGATCTAATCGGTCCATTCCCTTTATGGAAAGCAAACTTTCAATACTTGCGATGAAGGTTAGCGAAACTGCTGCCCCCCAAAAAGGACCCTTTGTTATACCAGAGAAATCCGGCATGCGCCAGGCGGACATCCAATCTGCCGGTATATTCACTAGATACTTTTCTGGAAAGAAACTCGTGCCTGCTATACGTGTACCGATCATTTGAACGGCTACAGAAATGATAACAACCCATAGCGGAGCAGGAACAGCATGCATCCATTGTATCCTAATCTTTGGGAATAATGAGAGTAACAGTAAACTGAACAACCCTATACCCGCTGTTTTCCATGTTCCTATATCCGCACTAAAAAGTGCTTCTATTGACCTAACAAACTCGAGTAACAATGGAATAGGAGCTGAACTTTCTGGATTTAATATTCCAATCATCACGTGGCTTTGCTTCGCTAAAATGATAATCCCAATAGCTGCTAGCATACCCTGAACAGCAGAGGTTGGGAAAAGGTCGGCTAGAACTCCTAACCGAACGGATCCCAATAAGAATAACAAAACACCACTAACGACGATTGCCCCCAGGGCCATATAATACCCAGCCAGCATATCGCCATTTCCTAATGTCGTGATCGCTGCAAGTGTGACGACCGCTAACCCATTACCAGCACCGGTAATAGTCACATACGAACCTCCTAAATGTGCTACAACTACCCCGCCAACGACAGCGGCCATAAGGCCTGCAATAGCAGGCGCACCTGAGGCCAATGCCAAGGCTATTGAAATAGGCAGAGCTACTAATGACACGACAAATCCGGCTTTCAGATCGGCCTGCCAATTTTCCTTGAATCCTTTAAATCCACTGCTCGGCTTATTCATAGCTATTGTCTTTAGTAGTATGAACAATGAGAACGTCCGAAGGTAGATCAGCCAGTATGTACTCTAAATCATGTTTGAAAATTCGATCGAGCAAGCCCAGCTTTGTATCAGGTGAATTCACAACCAAAAGATCGGCTCTTTTTACTTTTGCAAAATGGGCAATGGTATATCCCCTCTTGCCAAAAACATGCTGTTCTTGAATATCTAGATTTGCCGGTACCTGACAGCTTTCGAGCATTTTTTCGATACGGCTGTGTTGTTCGCGTTCGATTTGCTTTCTTTTACGCTCACTGTTTAGTTGGCTTTTATCGTCGTCCGGTTTTATCAATGACTTTTCGCTCAATTCATCTACAACAAACAGCTCTTTACTGTCCAGTTTTGAACCCAGCCATAGTGACGTACGAACAGTATCTAATGTCTTAGGGTGATCTAAACCGTTGACCACTATGCGTTCGCAAGACATACCTTCCACTCGACTATGTGTTAATAACAATAAACTCACTTTGGCCTTACGACATACATCTCGAGCAATACTGACGGTAAAAACCTTAAACATGTTTTCCCGAACTAGTGCACCTAGTGCAAGCAGATCAATACTGTTTTCTTGACAAAGCAAACGTAGTTCCTCTTTAGGATCACCTTCCTTCGAGACCAATTCTACCTCAGACTTTGGTATACCTAACTCTGATAAGAACCCCGCGTAAGTCGTCTCGCATCGATCATTCCATATACCTATATGAAACACATACATCTGAGCATCGCATCTCTTGGCGATTCGATAGACTTCTGCAAGGTTTGCTTTCGCCATTGGTGAAAAGCCCATAGCAGTAGCAATTCTCTTAAAGGTTACGGGGGGAGTACCTGATTGTGTCATCGTTCGTTAACTGCTCGTTTTAATTCATTTAACTCCGTCTTAGTACCTTGAAAAATACGTCCTACGCGACCCTTTGGCCCCGAGACAAATACATATTTTCCGCTGTACGCTAAGCTGTGCATTGCCGTGGTATCCAATTCATGTAAAACAGAATCTGCATAATACATACCGGCAGTTCCCGTAAAATACATAATCTGCCCTTCACACACCACATCTGAAGCGTACGGTAGATAACCGAAATTCTCATTCGTTGTATATGCACTTTCAGGATCGTATGCAATGACATTTCCTAATGAAGCGGTATCGTAGAGGTAATCGCCACCTACAATGATATAACGATTGTTGTACCAATCATGAGCGAATGCGCCCTGGCTGGGTAATCCCTGTGGTAAATCCAGCCACTTTGCAGCCCAACTTTGTCCTTTATCCAACGATAGGTGTATACGCGATACTGTTCCACCAGTTACGATGCTTAGTATTGAATCGTGGTAAAGTATAGATGATCCACTTGCTGCAAAAGCCGCCTCTCCATCAATAGCGATAGGACCTGAGATTTCGTTCCAATGCATCCCACCATCTACTGTTTGTAATAGCTTAAAACGTCCATTTACAGGATCACCAAAAACCCAGCCCAAGGTATCGTTGGCAAAGGTGATGCCGTCTAGAAAAGTAGATTGTGCGGTATCTGAAAATACGCGCGACCAATGTGCACCACGGTCATCTGTTAAGTAAACGTAGGACGGAGCACCGGCGCTTACGGCGATGAAGCGGGAATGATTGTGGGCCCAAACACTGCGGAATTGGCTCTCTTCTGCGTTAGGGATTTGCAAGAAATCCCAATGGATTCCAGCGTCCAGACTATAACAGAAACTGCCTTGGGTACCGCCTACAACTACTACGCTGTCGTCAACTGCATGTAAACCACGAAAACTGAACTCCTCGCCGGCATCATATAGAGGTATAAAGAGTGGACCGACGGTTACCGAAGGTTGATTGCAACTTAAAGTGATCAACGCGAACAATGGCCATATCCACCCAAAACCTATACCCTTATGTAGCGTAAACATACATTCTTAGCTTTTCTTCAAGATAAGCCGAAGGGATTAAAACGCAAAGTAAATAAACGGCTGAACCTCAGCGCTAAGAATTTGATAAATGACCATGGTTGCGGCAAGAACGAGCGCGAACAACGCCCAAAGGGGCGCGGTGCTAACGACCTGTCGAAGGCGGGCCTTGTGAGCGCTCGGAATCCAATGAATGCAATAGCCAAAAATGAGGACCGTGAAATACTTCCAGTTACCTGAGAGCACCCCTCCAAGGGTAGACCAACCAAAGTCATTTGGAATTTTCGCAAGGATTTGAATAGCGCCATCCCACGTTGGAGAACGGAACCAAGCACGCGTGAATGTGATAAAAACGAGCGTGATTATTAAGCCTATTGCCCGGTTGTACCACCGTGATTTGTCTGCCCAAGGCGAAATTTTCTTCCAATTCTTATAAACTACTAAACCAACACCGTTGAGCGTACCCCAGGTGACAAAATTCCAAGACGAACCGTGCCAAAGACCACCCAATACCATGGTTAGCATCAGATTGATGTTGGTATTGACCCAACGTTCAGCCGTAGTACTGTAGCGCATAAGTAGATATCCTCCCGCGAATACTATGCCCAGTACCACAGACAATAACGGCTGGTCCACTACTAAAGCAATCATCACTAAAAAAACAAATACTATGAGGTAGGATGCGATCGAACCGGTTCTATTCCCGCCTAATGGAATATACAGGTAGTCACGTAACCACGTTGACAAGCTCAAATGCCAGCGACGCCAGAATTCTGCCACTGAAGAGGCCTTGTATGGACTATTAAAGTTTTTAGGTAAGGTGAACCCTAAAAGCATTGCAATACCTATGGCAACATCTGTATAGCCTGAGAAATCAGCATACACCTGCATGGAGTAGCCAAAGAGTGCACTCATGGTTTCAAAACCGCTATACAATTGAGGATTATCAAAGACGCGATCAATGAATTGGACCGCGAGGTAGTCCGCAAGGACCAATTTCTTCAGCAATCCGTTTAAAATCCAAAACACTGCCAAACCTGCCCGCTCTTTCGTTAGCACATA
>JAHEKP010000020.1:13507-21262 GCA_024638285.1 Cryomorphaceae bacterium | reverse complement strand
TATTCAAACGTGAAGCTACGCTGTAGTAACTGTCTGGATGCTCCGGAGCAACATTCGTAGGACAAACGTAGACTTCAGCGCCCATAGCACGAAGTATGTCCATCTTTTCTTTCGATTGCTTGTCGCTCAGCGTACAAATGAGTTTATACCCTTTTACAATAGCAGCCAATGCAAGGCCCATTCCCGTATTACCGGAAGTACATTCAATGATGGTACCCCCTGGTTTAATGTCTCCGCGTGCCTCTGCATCTTCGATCATTTGCAAAGCCATTCGGTCTTTTACGCTGTGGCCTGGATTGAAATATTCCACCTTTGCATATACTGGACAAGGGAACTCTTCCGCGATTTTATTGAGTTTGATCATGGGCGTATTGCCTATGGTCTCAAGGATGTTGTTGTAAATGGGGCGCATGGGCCAATCTGTTTTGTATTAGGTCCCGTAAAGATAACCGATTGTGCGCCTGGAACAAGGCTTCTTATGAGAAACGAATACTTTGGATGGGGTGTAATCGGGCAATCCAACGTACGGGAAGGAGGAGTATGAGGTAAGCGATGACTATAAAGACGGCATTTGCGCCAAGAATCCAAAGCCAGTCGAAAGTAATAGGTGCTGTTGCGATGTAGTAGGTTTCAGGATCCAATTGGACCCAGCTGAATTGCCATTGTAGAACGCTCAATCCCAATCCCAGTAAATTACCCCAAGCTAAACCGCGAGTCAAAATACGAATGCTGATCCACTGGAAAACCTGTAGAATGAGTCGGTCGCTGCCCCCAAGCGCTTTGAGTGTTCCAATCATTCGAGTACGGTCGATGATTAAAACGAGTAATGCCGTTATAAGGTTGGCCACGGCTACAATAAGAACAATAGCGAGCACGAGTATGATGTTCGTGTCGAAGAGCGCTAGCCACCCGAAGATTGCTGGATGACGGTCCTCAATGCTTCGTGCCTGCATGGTGTAAGGAATAACGGCATTCCAATAGGAAGAAATGATTTCGCGCCCTTCCTGATCATTCAATACCACCATATAGCTGCTTACACTATCGCTGCGCCAACCGTTAAGTCGGGCAACATCGGCCTGCTTCATTAAAATAGTTTGCCTATCAAATTCGTCCAATCCTGTGGTAAAGAGTCCTTCAACAATGGATTTACGCAGACGGGGCAATTCACCCTGACTCTTTAAAACGGTCAAGACCGCAGTATCCCCAATACCTAGGCCTAATTCTCTTGCTAGGGTCGTGGATAGAAAAGTGCCGTAACGAGAGTTTAGAGTAGTGGCACCCTCGCCCGTTCCATAGTTGGTGGTAAATGCTTCTAAGTAATCGGCTTCGAACCCTTTGATTTGAATACCATCGAACGCATTTTCAATAGGATTCACTAACAACGCCATTTTTTGAACGACAGGATGAACTGCCTTGACGTACGAGGCTTGACTCAGAGCATTAGCTAAACTGTCCGATAAGCGTATGGGTTTAAGTTCTTCCGTCCTATTGGGAGCGTAAGCGCTAATGGTAAAATCGCCTTCTAAGGCACTAAATTTATCCATGATGGCGTGCTGTAATCCTTTACCAGAAGTAATGGACAATAGTACAAGTGCCATACCTAGTGCCGTAGCTGCGATACTCAATTTTAGCAAGGGACCAATTACTTGCGAACCCGTGCTCTTTTGTATCTTTCTTGCTATGAAAAACGCCTCTTTCATCATTGTGCAAGTTAGGGTAAGTCTCGCTTTCTTCGCAGCGATCTTATGTACCTTTTCCGCCGTCGCACAAGAGACCTATGTGCCTGGCATCGCCCAGACTAGCGAGTACTACATGAAGCTGACCGAAAAATCTGTGGCAGTAGTGGCCAACGCGACTTCATTGTTGCCCAACGGCACCCATACGGTAGATCATTTGATATCGCTGAGTGTGGATGTTAGGCAGGTCTGGGCGCCGGAACACGGCTTCAGAGGCGATGCAGATGCTGGAGAGCATGTGGAAGACGGCCGCGACCCTAAAACAGGTATACCTATCAAGAGTTTGTACGGTAAAACCAAGCGTCCACCGACGGATTGGTTGGAGGGCTTAGATTGGGTTATTTATGATATTCAAGACGTCGGAGTTCGATTTTATACCTACAGCACTACGTTGAGCTACGTGATTGACGCATGTGTAGAAGCCGGTGTCCCGCTCATGATTATGGACCGGGGCAATCCAAACGGTCATTATATCGACGGTCCCATCTTAAAACCAGGCTTCGAGAGTATGGTAGGCTTGCACCCTATACCGGTAGTACACGGCTTAACCATGGGAGAATATGGGTCCATGGTTTATGGTGAGCGTTGGATGCCTGCGACAGAGAATGAACAGTGGCGTACCGCCTTTGAGAAGAAGGGTGGTATAGAAGTTATTCATTGCAAAGGGTATTCTCACAATAAGGTCTTCAAGGAATTCCAAGTGCCTCCATCACCTAATCTGCGCTCCATAGAGGCCATCTGGCATTACCCAAGCTTGTGTTATTTCGAGGGCACACCCATTTCTTGTGGACGAGGCACCGATGCGCCATTTACACGTTATGGTGCACCGTGGCTTGGTGGGGAAGGGTACGAGTATAAATTCACACCTACGCCAGATCAGGGATCCAAGTATCCCAAGTTTCAAGGAAAGCAATGCGGAGGGGTTCAATTGTCTCAGGACCTAAGTACCGCCCCAAAGGAAATAGATTGGAACCATTTATTTGATGCCTATGCGTATTGGAAAGAGAATGCTCCCACGGAGGCACCAGAATTTTTCAATGCGTTCTTCAAAAAATTAGCCGGTTCAAACGAACTACAAAAAGCCTTGGAATCTGGTATGAGCGTCGAGGAGTGGGTGAATTCTTATTATGGAGAGTTGTACCAATACAAGCAAAAGGCCTATGCGTACGCTATGTATCCTCATTTAGGGATCGAGACATATAAGTCCAACTAGGTACCATTAAAAAACCCCGCACGTGGCGGGGTTTCTTTATGAAGTGGAAAAGCGGATTATTTCCAACCTTTCATCTCTTTCTCGTAGCCGGCTCTGTAGGAATCTGGTGCGCCCATATCCATGGCTTTTTTACCCTGTTTTAGGGCAGCTTTAGTATCGCCAGCTGCGTAAAGAATTTTAGCCTTTACCCAATTTGTGTACCAGTAATCCGGATCTAACTGCAAGGCAATTTCAATAGTTGCGATTGCTTTTTCGTGATCACCTTGACCGCTGTAGTAATTGGCTGCATTTCTGTATGCACGCTTAGCATCTGATAGTGCCTTTGCTACATTTTTGCCGCTTTCGCCTTCTGAATCTACTCCTAGATTGATACTTACTTCTGCATCGGCCCATTCAAGGACTAATTCGCCACCGGTAGTGCTCAATGATTTGAAGCCTATGGTGAAGCTTTCGTCAAAGTCTCCATTTGTCGCTGGAGCGGTAACACGAACTACATCATTATCTTGAGTGTAACCTGTGTTGCCCCAAAGATCAGTTTGGGTAGAAAGTATAATGGTCCATTCTGTTTCTCCTGGAATGGTAAACAAGGCATATTCTCCAGCACCTATAGCATTACCGTTCATAGTGAAGTCTGTGGATGCACTAAGAAGAACACAACCATTTGCTCCCGTACGCCACACTTGATTGTAAGGAACTAGATCGCCGAAGATCGCACGGCCGCGTGTCGCGGGACGAGAATAAGTAATACTAAAATCAGTGAGACCAATTCTTTGATCAACAGTAGAAGTAGGTGAGGGTTGTGGTAGCTCTTGAGCGTTCATGGGTAAGGCCACTGCTAGCAGGGCGGCACCGAGTATCCATTTTTTCATGTGAGTTGTTTTTAGGGTTTCCCCTAAAGTAACAAGAAAAGTGGTTGAAGGTTGATTAGAGCGCCATCATTTTTAGCGCGGCTACAGCGGCCTCTGTCCCCTTGTTACCGTGAATACCGCCAGAACGCGCTCTGCTTTGTTCGATGGTGTTATCGGTCAATACACAGAAGATGGTAGGGGCATCGTAGCTGAGGTTCAGCTCGGTAATGCCGTAGGTCACGCTTTGGCAGACATAATCGAAATGCTTTGTCTCACCCTGAATAACACAACCTACTACAATAATTGCATCGGGTTCTTCATTCTCATGCAGGCGTTTTGCAGCAAAGGTGAGTTCAACAGCGCCTGGTACATCAGTCTGAAGGATATGCTCCGGGTCTACGCCGTGCGCCACTAGCGTGTCGTAAGCGCCTTGAGCGAGTCCGTTCGTGATTTCGTGATTCCATTCTGCCCGGACAATAGCAACTACTTTACCTGCGCCAGAAGGAACTTTTTCGTTATCTGTGCTATCCAGATGCTGATGGGCAGTTGCCATGATTTATTTCAATGCAGCAATGACGCTTGCGATACCTGAAGCTTGACGGCTCCGAGGATAGTCTGCAGCAATGCGTTCGTAGAGTTTTACCGCTTTTGCGTTTTCACCCAGAGCTTCATAACTCAAACCTGCTTTCCACAAGAAAAGTGGCGTTGTAAAGTCGTTTTCAGTGGCTTTGTGCGCTTTATTGTAGTAATCTACAGCATCTCCGAATTGGCCCAATTCAACGAATGCATCACCGATCATACCGAAAGCAGTTGCCGAAGTGGCGGCATCTGATTTATCGTAGTCGTCCATGTAAGCGATGGCATTTTCGTAATCTCCTAAAGTGTAATAAGCAACACCCGCATAATAATGCGCGCTATTTCCTGCCTCAGTGCTACCAAATTCGTCAATTATATCTAAGAAACCGTAATACGCACCGTTCCCATTTAGAGCCAATTCCATAGAATCCGTCTCGAACCACTTGATTGCTTTCGCCATTTCTGTAGCACCTTCTTTCGCTTTCGGTTCCACGATGTATGTGTTGTAAGCGAAGTAGGCCAATACCACCGCAACTATTGCTGCGACTACGATCCCTACCTGACGGGCGTTGTTCTCGAGGAACTGTTCCGTTTTAGTAAGCGTTTGTTCTACGTTATCAAATCCAAGGTTATCCTGTTCTGCAGGCGCGTTCTTCTTAGCCATAGCTAGTTTTAATTGAGTCCGCCAAAAATAGTATAAATTTTCATGCTTTGAGCCCTATTTTTGTTCCTATGGAAAACCTGCTTGTGCACGCTTTAGAATTGACCCATTTTAAGAACCACCGTGCTTCTTCATGGCAGTTTAATCCTAAGGTGAATATCATCTCAGGTAATAATGGGAACGGTAAGACCAACGTTTTAGATGCATTGCATTACCTCTCATTAACGAAAAGCTACCTCAATACGAACGACAGTCAGAACATCACCCACGGTGAAAGTATGGCATTACTTAAAGCGAAATTAGAGCGTAAGGGAAGTGATCATGTGCTTGATTTAGGTCTGAAAAAAGGGCAGAAAAAGAAGGTTCGACTTGATGGCAAGGAGGTGGATAGATTGGCAGATCATGTTGGTTATATGCCTGTAGTAATGATCACGCCAATGGATCGTGATTTAATTATCGATGCAGCTGAGACCCGGCGAAAATTGATGGACACTACCGTTTCCCAAAACGATAAGCACTATTTAAACGCCCTTATGGCATACAACAGGGCACTTACCCAACGCAATACTACGTTGAAGTATTTTGCCTCAAACCGCACCTATGATGCGGAGATGATAGGGTTGTATAATGAACAATTGGCACACAATGCGGCCATTATTTTTGAAGCACGCAAGGCTTTTGCAGAAGAGCTGCTGCCGTTACTAACGCACTATTATCAATTGCTTTCTAAAGGCAAAGAAACCGTAGGTGTTCGTTACAAAAGTGCGTTGCATGAAACGTCAATGAGTGATTTGCTAGCCGAAAATGAATCGAAGGACCGCGTTTTGCAGTATACCTCAAGCGGAACACACCGAGATGATCTTGTTTTTCACCTGGGTGAGCATCCGATTAAGCGTGTGGGTTCACAGGGGCAGCAAAAGAGTTTTTTAATTGCTTTGAAATTGGCCCAATTTGAAATTACCAAACGTCATTTAGGGATGCCCCCATTACTATTGCTCGATGATATTTTCGACAAATTGGACGAAGGACGGGTGGCCAATCTATTGAGCTTAGTGCATACAGAAGAATTCGGTCAAATATTTATTACGGATACGCATCCAGAGCGAATGCTTGAATTGAGTGAAAACCTCAAATTGAACCACAGTACCTTTGAAATCACTGATGATGGCGAAATACAAAGTCTCTAACGAACAATCCATGGGCGAGGCATTATCGCTTTGGTTGGACCGCTACCGTCTTCGCAGAGGTACGGATGAAACGCGGGTATTGCAAGCTTGGGATGAGTTGATGGGGCCTTCAATAGTACGTCAAACCACAAAGAAAAAAGTACAGAATCAAATTCTATATGTTCAGTTGGAAAGTGCGGTGGTGCGCAAAGAATTACTCATGGTGAAATCAAAAATCGTGAGTAGTATAAACGAACACTTAGGCCGCGAAGCTATAAAAGACGTGCACTTGTACTAGTCCTCTAGCAAATCTGGACGGCGCGTTTTAGTGCGATCATACGCCTGTTCTTCCCGCCATAAATCGATGGCTTTTGTATTACCACTGAGCAGTACTTCCGGTACTTTATGACCGCGGAAGTCTTCTGGCCTAGTATAAACTGGTGGCGCCAAGAGATTGTCCTGAAAACTATCTGTAAGCGCTGAAGTTTCGTCGTTAAGAACGCCAGGCAGCAGACGTATAACTGCATCTGAAATGACTGCTGCAGCAAGCTCTCCGCCGCTTAAAACATAATCTCCAATGCTGTATTCATGGGTGATCCAATGGTCGCGAATACGTTGGTCAATGCCTTTGTAATGGCCACAAATAATAATCATGTCCCCTAATAAACTCAGTGCATTGGCGTCTTGCTGATTGAATCGCTTTCCGTCTGGAGTCATGTACAGCACGGCATCGTAGGTGCGTTGCTTCTGTAATGCCTCAATGCAGTCCACCAGCGGTTCACATTGCATCACCATACCTGCACCACCACCGTACTGATAGTCATCGACCTGCTGGTGTTTGCCGGCTCCAAAATCACGTAACTGGTGCACATGAACTTCTGCAAGGCCTTTATCTTTTGCGCGTTTCAAAATACTGTGCGCGAAAGGACCTTCTAATAATTCCGGTAGTACGGTGATGATATCAATGCGCACCTTAGTTCTTTTTAAGACCAATTTCGATCAAACGTTCGTCTAAATAATCACCCGCAGTGATGTCATCAAAAGCTTTTGGTCGAGCATCGTTGATGCATTGTGCTAAAGCGTTCAAGGGCATTTTTCCAACGGGATGCAAGAAGAAGGGAATGCTATATCTGGGTTGAGACCATTTTTCTTTAGGCGGATTAACCACTCGGTGGGTAGTAGACTTTAAATAGCCGTTGGTTAATCGTTGAAGCATATCTCCGACATTGACTACTAACGACCCGGGAATGGCAGTTATACCTACCCATTCTCCTTGTTTGTTTAGTACTTCAAGTCCTTCAGCACTGGCACCCATAAGTAGGGTAATCAGATTGATATCTTCATGCTGTCCCGCACGAACACTATCTCCCGGATCTGAAGTTATGGGCGGATAATGAATAGCGCGAATGATACTGTTTCCACCTTTCACCCAAGGTTCAAAGTAGTCAGGTTCCAGTTCTAAATAGGTCGCAATAGCGCTAAGTAGTTCCATTCCTATACGCTCCAATTGCTGGTACGCATTTACAAAAGTGGGGGCCAATTCAGGGCGTTCACT
>JAHEKP010000020.1:0-13407 GCA_024638285.1 Cryomorphaceae bacterium | reverse complement strand
GTTCAAAGTAGTCAGGTTCCAGTTCTAAATAGGTCGCAATAGCGCTAAGTAGTTCCATTCCTATACGCTCCAATTGCTGGTACGCATTTACAAAAGTGGGGGCCAATTCAGGGCGTTCACTTACCGTGATATTATCATGGTACTCTGGACCGTTGTATGCCGGCGCTGGTTGTCCTACTTGCCAAAATTCTTTTAGGTCTGCTGCTTCAATCCCTTTTGCGTGTTCTCTTCCGAAACTGGTATAACCGCGTTGACCGGCTAATTTTTCTAGCTCGTATGTTTTTTTCGTATCCGTACCTAATGCAAAAAACGCTGCCACTTCATCGTACAATTGCGTCTGCATTGCATCGCTAAAACCATGATTCTTAATGGTTACGAATCCGATATCGGTATAGGCTTTTCCTAAATCTGCGGCAAAAGCCTTTTTTTCAGCAGGTGACCCGCTTGTCCAATGGGATAGGTCTAAATTTGGAATGAGTGACATACGGTTTCTCAATAGGTTATATCTATCAAAAATAACTACCTTTTCGCAGTCGTTCGAATGGAACTTAATGTCACCTAAAGAAGTTATGAACCACCCTTTACCGCCTGAACTACTTCAGGATTTTCTGCAAACGCGCGCTATTGAAGAGAAAATGCTCATTTACCTGCGACAGGGTAAGATTTCCAAATGGTTCAGTTCCTTTGGACAAGAGGCCATTTCAGTAGCCGCCGTTCACGCCTTAAAAAAAGACGAATACATCTGTACGATGCACCGTAATTTGGGTGTTTTTGTAGCGCGTGAGGTGCCCTTAATGCGTTTATTCGCGCAGTTTCAAGGAAAATTGGAAGGTTTTACAAAAGGACGCGATCGCAGTTTTCATTTTGGAAGTCAATCGCACCATATTGTTGGTATGATCTCCCATTTAGGCGCGCAGTTAGGATTAGCTTGTGGTTTGGCCTTGCGTGAACAGCAACTGGGTACGGGTAAATGCGTTGTAGCTTTCACGGGTGACGGATCAACTTCACAGGGCGATTTTCATGAAGCACTCAATGTGGCAGCCGTTTGGTCTCTGCCGGTAGTCTTCATTGTAGAGCGCAATTACTGGGGATTGAGTACGCCGGAAGAAGAACAGTTTAAGTTTAAAAGCTTCGTCGATAAAGGTCCTGCTTACGGTATGGAAGCTCGAAGGTTCGATGGTAATAATTTAGCAGAATGCTATTCAGAATTGACTCGTGCCGCAGACTATGCTCGAAAAGAGGGTAAGCCAATTTTATTGGAAGCAAACACATTCAGAATACGAGGACACGAAGAAGCGAGTGGAACTAAATATTACCCCGAAGGCATGATAGACACAGCGATGTCTGACGAGCCTATGGTGAAAATTTTCCAGGAACCGGATCGTTATGCAACTGATGAAAAAGCGTTAAACGTTGCCATTGATGCTGCTAAAGCTCGCGTAGATGAAGCTTTCCATACAGCACTGGCCTTAGATGGCCCAAACTATGATATTGAGGAAAGTACGCGCGATTTGTTTGCAGCAGTACCTGCACTACCTGATAGCGCGAGCGGTAGCTCGCGCGATATGCGACTCATCGACGCAGTGCACGATGGATTGAAGGAAAGTTTAGCGCTGTGGCCGGAATTGGTCTTCATGGGACAAGATATAGGTCCTTATGGTGGCGTTTTCAAAGCAACGGAGGGATTGGCCGATGTATTTGGTTCAAACAGGGTGCGCAATACGCCACTCTGTGAGAGTGCCATTGTGGGCGCATCATTAGGTTGGAGCATTGCAGGCGGTAAAGCGATGATGGAGATGCAGTTTTCGGACTTTGTCACGACAGGGTTTAATCAGATTGTAAACAACCTCGCGAAATTGCATTGGCGTTGGGGACAAGCTGTAGATGTTGTTGTTCGCATGCCGACAGGTGCTGGCGTCGCTGCGGGACCATTCCATTCTCAAAGTACGGAGGCTTGGTTTACGCACGTTCCTGGTTTAAAAGTGGTTTATCCCGCCTTTCCTGGGGAGGCTAAAGCATTGTTGATGTCCAGTTTTAATGAACCTAACCCTGTCCTGTTTTTTGAGCACAAAGCACTGTACCGTACCGTACGAGAAGACGTTAAAGAAGGTCCACAGTTCATGGAATTAGGTAAGGCCGATGTGGTTTGTACAGGAGCCGATATTACGGTGGTTACTTATGGAATGGGGGTGCATTGGACTTTAGATCTCATTGAAGATGAGGATTTAGCGGGCCAATTAGAATTGATCAACCTTCGCACCTTAGTTCCACTAGATTTCAGTGCCATACGCTCTAGTGTAGAGCGTACAGGCAAAGTCATTGTTCTTCAAGAGGATGTTGCTGTGGGTGGTTATGCTGAACACATTGTATCTCGCATTGCTGAGGAATGTTGGGAAGCATTGGACGGACCGGTAATTACGGTGAGTTCAGATGCTACTCCAGTGCCGTTTCATGCCGCGCTAGAGGAGGGATTCTTGGCCAAATCGAAGTTGAAAGAAGCGGTTCAAAAATTACTGAAGTATTAAGCGACCTACCGCGGCCGAGCGGTAGCGTATAAAAAAACACCCCCGAGGCGTGAGCCTCGGGGGTGTTTGCTTTTGAGAAAGACCGTACTTATTCTACGATCAATTTCTTAGTGATTTTACTTCCCGCGCTCTCAATAGTGTAGAAGTATACACCAGCGGCATAGTTCGTTACGTCAATTGTTTGAATGTGACGTCCGGCGTCTAGACGACCGAAGTCTTTCATTTCTACTAGACGTCCAGTCATATCCATAACAATCATGCTGTAATTTGCGGCTTCAATAGATTCGATAGCCACTTTCGTAATACCTGAAGCAGGATTAGGGAAGTTTTGACTTACCGCGAAATTATTGCGCTCGAGCTCCTCTAAACCGATGTTGTTTGGGTAAGGCTGCCCTAGGTAGTAGAAGTCGATGGAGTTCAGAACACTGAACGAACCGAAATCTTCAATAGGAGAATAAGTCATGTGCAATTGGTGTGTTCCGTCGCCATTGTCAAATGCCCAATCGGCTACGTTACCCCAAGTAGCATCTCCAAAAGTTCCCATGACAGTTTGCGGACCTTCTAAAGAGTCGCCGATGACATTATACCCTTGACATCTCCAATCCGGGAATTGGTTATCAGTTGTGCCACTTGAATACGCTGTATCTGTCTCAAACCAAGAGAAGAACATCATATCTCTGTCGGCATTCATGGAGATGTAAGGACGATTGGCTTCGCCTACCGGTCCATTAGTTGGGTCAAAGTCAAAGTCAAATGTAAATACCTGACTTACAATATTACATTCCCATGATAGACCGCCGTCAGTGGTAAAGATGTCAACGAGAAGGTTGACGCCAGGGAAATAGTTGAAGTCGGAAGCTGGAGTTCCACCTGCAGCGGCAGTCCCTGTTCCAGGGAATACATGAACGAACATGTGCGGATTACCGTTAGCATCTACAGCTAAGTCGTGACCGCGTGTAGAAGACGTAAGGTGACCTATGCTCCATGTTCCGCCAGTGATTTGATCAAAAATGGTAACTAAGCTATCGCCTGTTCCGTTATCTACTAATTCATCTAAGTTAGGTCCCATATTTGAACCCCAAGAAGAACCGCCATCGGTAGTTTTAATCAGGTAGGGATGGATCACTTTAGCAGGAGCAATGGTACTATCGTACGCTTCGATACTTACATAACCTGTGGTGCCGTTTGCAGCAAAGAAGACTCTTCCGTCTCCATAAATTTTGCCATTTGCAGCTTCATTGGTTACGGGCATATAGGCTTTGTGCTCCGTGTAGGTCATAGAATCGGTCGTCCAATCCATAGTTCCTTTCCATATAATCGCAGTATCTGTGTATTCCTCGACATCGTAATCCGGATGGTCAAAGCTCAAACCCCAGAAGGAACCGCCGTCTACATAAGAATTGTCTAGGGTCAAATGACCACCGGTAGTATCTACAGAGGTGTTTGTTGTCGTATTATCCATTTTGTGCGTGCCCATTAAAGCACCACCCCAAGATCCTGCATTTGTTCCTGCAAGGGTAGGTGCCCATAAGGAAATGCTTGCATTCAATGGATTCGTATTTCCCGTTTCATTAAGAATACCGATGTGTGGGTAACGGGCGAAACCTGGATATGCATATCCGCTTAAGTTTGGGTTGTAGACAGGGCCGGCATTGGAAGTCCAAGTTGAACCTCCGTTGGTAGAATAGTCAAAACGTAAACTACCAGAGCTGTTATCACCGTTGTTCGAATAATCAGAACGGTGAATGAAGGCAATAGTATTCAAATCTTCGTCCGCCCATATGTTGGTTTTAGGACCAAAGCCAGCACCATATACGTTAGGTGCAGTACCAATTGCCACTGCGGTACTCTGCTTATTTGCAGAAGTTTTGTAGGGAATGCCTTCTGCGTGGGTTGCAGTAAGCATTTCTGAGCTGCGTCCTAGGTCGGCACGCACCTCTTGTGCGGTAACTCCAATGACACTAAGACCAGCAAATGCGAGTAATAATTTCTTCATAAAACGTGTTTTTTGTGGTATCATAAATATAAAGGGAAATCCCCTAAACACTCAAGTTTAAGAGAAGATAAGTTTTGAATAAAGTGATGAAAGCTCGTTTGCAATACTTTTTGAATCCAATTTTTCAAAATTCGCTGCCTTGGGTTGAGGTAAATCGGCCAACTTCATAAGAGTCGTTTTAAGGTCATGGGTGGATTCAACCATCAAACAACCTTCATCAAAATACGGCGCACCGCCAAAATTCCTTTTTGTAATGGCCCACAAACCTGCTTGTCGTGCCTCAAAAACTGTGATTCCAAAAGTTTCATAGGCGCTGAAAAGTAGTAATGCATGGTGTTGCGGTAAGAGTTCGAGAATTTCTGCATTTGATTTTCGCCCGTGAAAAAAGACGTTTGAGCGTGACTTTACGAGCTCTGCGAGCTTTGATTCATCCGGACCGCCACCATAAAAATGAAGCTCAAATTGCATTTGAGGCAACTCCGAAAAGACTTTAAGAATGATGTCCTGCTGTTTAATGGAAAAAACAATATCCGCAACCACACAAATACTAGTAGAAGCGCGTTTTTCTGTTTCTGGATAATCACAGTGGGTTACAATATTAGGAATAACCTGCAGATTTGCACGTGGTGCAAACGATTCAATACCATCAGCAAGCGCTGCACTTACGGGTAAAACCATGTGAGTATTGCTCAAATACCAGCGCGCTAGAAATTTACGCCAGCCTCTAAAGGCATTAGGTGACTGTGGTAAAAATCCGGACCAATGCTCTGAATGCACAGTTGTAATACCCGCACGTTTTGCAAACCAGAGCAGTGGTACTAAATCCGGAGCATAGCAATGAAAGTGGATGATTTGCGGCTGGACGGCCTTTACTTTTGCAAAATAGGCACCCCATTTTGCGGCTGTGCTCATGTTTATACTTCCGTAGAGCGTTTTTGCGCCGTTGATTTCAGGCGGATCAGAGTGGTTTAAAAATCCCAAAACGGCAGCCTCAGGGTTCACTGCATGAATGTGCTTTCTAACGAAAACGCCATTTTGAGGATCCCCTGAATGTGGGTACCATTTGACAATATGTAAAATTCGGGGTGCTTTCACTTGCGCCAAGTTACGCCATATGTCAAATTAAATGAGAGTAAGGAGTGGGAATAGAATATTATGTGAATAATTGTCCTTTGTACACTAAATTGGTCAAATCGAACACTAAACACGCTGAAACATGTTGAATGGAACGGATTACATCGTTGTTGGACTCTACTTCGTCCTGGTATTTATAATCGCCTTTTACAGTGGTTCTAAAAAGAGCGAAAATGGCGAGGCTGCAGATTATTTTTTAGGTGGTAGAAACCTAGGTTGGTTTGTTATAGGAGCTTCATTATTTGCCTCGAACATAGGCTCTGAACACCTCGTGGGGCTGGCAGGACAAGGTGCTGCAGGGGAATTAGTCGCGGGCCAATTTGAATTATTAGCTTCATTGATTCTCATCCTTTTGGGATGGGTTTTCGTTCCTTTTTATTTGCGTTCAGGCGTTTTTACGATGCCTGAGTTTTTAGAAAAACGCTACGACAGTTGGGCACGAACTTATCTTTCTTATGTAAGTATTGTAGCTTATGTTTTGACAAAAATTTCGGTGACTATTTTCGCTGGAGCGATTGTTTTTACGGCATTACTCGGGATCAATTTCTGGACCGGCGCCATAGTTATTGTCGTCGCCACTGGTATTTACACCATTTTCGGTGGTTTTAAAGCAGTGGTGTATACGGATTTAATGCAAATGTTTGTCCTTGTAGGTGGGTCTATTGTGTTAACCGTTTTTGGTCTAAAGGAACTAGGCGGTGTGGAAGAATTGGTTGCGAACACCACCCCTGAGCACTGGAGTTTATGGCGCCCAGCGAGCGATACAAATTACCCTTGGACAGGTATACTGTTCGGCGCACCTATTTTAGGCGTATGGTATTGGTGTACGGACCAATTCATTGTGCAACGCGTCCTTGCCGCAAAGGATATTGATACGGCGCGAAAAGGAGCATTGTTTGGTGGTTATATGAAATTATTACCCATATTTATTTTTATGCTTCCTGGTGTCATTGCCTACGCACTGGCACAAAAAAATCCGGAACTTCTCACCTTCGTTGTCGATGGCAAAACGCAATATGATGCCGCCTTGCCGCTTATGGTAAAAACCGTTTTACCTGCTGGACTTCGTGGTTTAGTGGTTGCCGGATTGTTGGCAGCTTTAATGTCCTCTTTAAGTTCTGTATTCAATAGCTGCTCTACACTCATTACCTTCGATGTGTACAAAAAATACCGTCCACAAGCGACGGACAAGGAATTGGTGAATGCGGGTCGCATCTCTACGGTGATCCTAGTTGCTCTTGGAATTGGATGGATTCCATTAATGCAAGCCATACAAGGCGGCTTGTTCCAGCAGCTCCAGTCTATCCAAGCGTATATATCACCGCCTATTGCTGCGGCGTTCTTATTGGGTATATTTTTCAAAAAAATCAATGCTGCCGGCGCAAAATGGGCCTTACTTTCGGGTGCTGTGCTTGGCGTAGGACGCTTATCCCTGGAAGTAGCAGGAGGGGAGTATACCGGCTTTATTGGTTGGATGGTGCATATGAATTTCCTTCATTATGCATTATTGCTCTTTGCGATTTGTTCGATAATCTTAGTTGGTGTGAGCCTTTTGCGGCCAAATGCGGAAAGCTATGACGATGAAACATTGGTTTGGAGTACTGAGAATATTGTTCCAATGAGTAGCACTACAAAGGCCTTAACCTTCCTTTTGATCTTGTGTGTACTAACCTTATGGGTGGTCTTTTAAAAAAGTAAATATTGGTTGCAGATGTTCTCAGTTTCCGATTATATTTGCGGCCCTAAACATGGTGATTGTAGCTCAGCTGGTTAGAGCGCCGGATTGTGGTTCCGGAGGTCGCGGGTTCGAACCCCGTCTTTCACCCTTTAAAAAGCCCTGTCTTATGACGGGGCTTTTTTGATTCCCACAGGGTCCGTATCTTCTTTGATAAGGTATCTTTACCTTTAATCACAAGCATCTTTACATGAGAACATTGGTCTTCGTATGCGCAATAGTAGCTTTCTTTTCCTCAAAAGCGCAGCAGGTGGAGTCAAAAGCAACGCTCCCAATGTTGACCTATTTTGATCGTTTTATTAACGATACGCTGCGCGATCCTGCAGCACCCAAATTGATTAATTATCCGACCATAGCCTTTTCGCCTGAAACGCGATGGGAGTTTGGGGTATCAAGCCTGTACATCTATTCTGCGCAAAATGATTTGTCCAATAGGTTGAGTGAATTGAAAGCCTTTACTTTTTATACTTTGGAACATCAATACGGGTTGTGGCTTGATCATGCCGTTTATACCGATGAAAATTTGTGGTTCATCTACGGTAAGGTACGGTACCAAAGTTTCCCCTTATTCTATTATGGTTTAGGTCCCAATTCATCCAAAGAATACACCGCATTAATTGATGGGAATTACACGTTAGTGAAAGAGCGCTTTTTACGAGCAGTGGTTCCTTCACTGTATGTTGGCTTAGAATTGGACTTCCAGCGTCTTGGAAATGTATCCTATGCAAATACAACAGCAAGCTTTCAAGCACCGGAAATAGGCGCCAACGGTTCGACAAATCTAGGATTTGGTTTAGGCGTACTCTATGATAATATTCATAATGCTATGAATCCGCGTGAAGGGGTGTATAGCGAGTGGGCGTTTTTGAATTATTCAGATGTCTTTAGTAGCGATTTTAGTTTTACGTCATACATCACGGATAATCGCATGTATAAGCCTATTGGAAAAAATCGAGTGTTTGCAGCTCAGATTTATGGTCAGTTTACTTCTGGCGAAGCGCCGTTCAATATGCTGGCACTTATGGGGGGCGAGAGTTTAATGCGTGGGTATTACTTAGGTAGGTACCGCGATCAGAATTTAGTTGCGGCCCAATTGGAATATAGGATTCTACCGTTTTCCTTTTCTAAGAAATGGGGAGCAAGTGCCTTTGTGGCTGCCGGTCAGGTATATGGAACACAAAACGCTTTTGCTTGGGATGGCATGCTGCCCACTGCTGGTGCAGGCCTTCGGTACCTGATTTTTCCGGAGAAAGATATCTACACCCGTATTGACCTTGCGTTTACTAAGGAGGGGAGTGGCGTTTACTTCTATATCGGGGAGGCATTCTGATGTAGCCCGGTACCTTCCTTCAGTCCGTTATAGTTGTTCGAACAAAATCTAACTGTCATACGTTGTTCAGGTTCGTTCTGGGACTTAACGTACAAAAACCACTGATTTTACTATAATTTAACTTTAAAAAGTTGGTCCCAAAATGACATTTTATATTTTTGCTTTAAAATAAAACAGTATGAAATTTGATGTTGCCTTAGGGACTTCTGTGGTGTTAATGGCGTTCGATGGAGAACAATTGGTTGCTTTAATCGGCGAAAAATCACAGGAGCCATATAAAGGTGCGCCGATGTTACCTAGTAATTGGGTATCGGCAGGAGAAAGCGTAGAAGAGGTTGCGAAGCGCATGTTGAACCGCATTTTAGGAGTTGAAAAGGTCTATTTGGAGCAACTCAATGCCTTCGCGAAAGTATACCGGAATCCAATGGGTCGAGTCGTGAACATCGCCTACTTTGCGCTATTGAACTGGGATGTGGTCAAAGAAGTGAAAACTCCGGGTTACAGATGGGTCTCTTTAGCGGATCGACCAGAGATGATATTTGATCACAACGAGATCTTAGAAATGGCGTATGAGCGTCTAAAGCGTCGTGTGAAACATCGTCCTATCGGTTTTGTGATGTTGCCAAAACAATTCACTTTTAACATGATCCACTCGCTCTATGAACAATGTCTAGGTAAGGATTTAGATAAGCGAAACTTTCGCAAGAAGTTCATGCGTAGCGAGCTTTTGATTGATACAGAAGAAACGGTATTTGAGGCGCCAGGAAATAAGAAGCCCAGCAGATTATATGAATTCAATCAACAGAAATACGATAAATTGACCCTGAAGGGTTACGATTTCAAGTTTTAACAAAAAGCCCCGCAGTGCGGGGCTTTTTTTATGCTATTGTTTTGCATATTCCTCCCAGGGAATAGTTTTGTAAATATCATCCCCAAAGAATGTGGCGACCTTCAAAAACGGAGTTGCCTCTTGGTATCCTGGAACTGGACTTAGCATTTCGAATTTAGAGTTCATAAAGACCACAGTAGGATAGCTCATCTTTCCATTGAGAAGCGCAGCTGCCAATTCATGATACCCTCTATTTCCTTGCGGCACAAATTCGAAGGTGTTGCCCAACATTTCGATGCTCTCCTTTTGCTCGGCGTCAAACTTCACATTGTAGTAATGCTCGTTCATGTAGGCGGCAACTTCGGGGTTTTGAAAAGTAGCCTTATCCATGCGCTTGCACCAGCCGCACCAATCTGTGTATACGTCAATGAATATTTTCTTAGGGGATGCTTCTGTTAATGTCAGTGCATACGCTTCTTCAATGGACATCCATTGAATCTTCTCTTGGGCGTTTGTACTAACAGCAAGACTCAGTAGTAGGAGTAGGGCAAATTTTCTCATTCCCCTAAAATAGAAAACCCCGCGCCATGGCGCGGGGTTTTACTGATAAATTTATGCTAAAGCTAGACTACGCCGTGCATTAATTTGTTTAATGGCTTACTCAACAATGCAATGAGCACTGCGAACCCGATCAATACAAATCCGAGCGTCGAGAAGGTATCCACGTACGTGTGTAAGCCTTGTTCTGCAGTGAGCACAACTTCTTCGCCTCCGTGACCTTCACCACCAGTTAAGGTAGCGATGGCTCCAGCTAGGTAATTGGCCATGGCGAAAGAAAGGAACCAACCTCCCATTGCCGTACCTGCGATGTTTTTAGGTGCCAGTTTGGTCACCATAGAAAGACCGATAGGGCTCAAGAACAGCTCACCAGTAGTGTGGAGCATGTACAAGAATACAAGCGTCAATAGAGGGACTTGGAATGCATCATTCGCAAAATTTAATGCGACCAATGTTACTAAGAAACCAGCACCCAGCTGAAGAATGCCGTAGCTAAACTTCATTGGGATAGAAGGGTTCTTACCTATAGCATCGAGCTTAATCCACATCCACGAGAATAGTGATCCAAAGGTGATGATGAAGAATGGGTTGAAGAACTGCGTCATGGTTGCTGGCATTTCCCAGCTACCGACCATACGATTCACATTTTCTTTTGCGAACAGGGTCAAAGAAGTTCCTGCTTGCTCAAATGCTGCCCAGAAAATAATGTTGATGACCATCATGATGGTTAAAGCGATCATACGATCTCTCCATACGCCGCCTTCTTTTACCCCGGCAGAAATTAATTGGAATACTACCAAAACAAAAATTCCAATGAGAAGATAGATGAGCCAAGTGTTTTGTGAAATCAACACATAACACAATGGTATGAGCAATAGGGAAAGTATAGTGATGCTCTTCCAGCGTGCCATTCCTAACCACTTTTCATGACCAGCTTCGGTAATACCAATATTTGGTACATGCGCATATTTCTTGCGGCCGCTCCAGAAAATGAAAAGACCTGCGAGCATACCTAATCCAGCCAAGCCAAATCCGTATTCAAATCCGTATTGTTTACCTACAACAGCCACAACGGTTGTAGCCAGTAATGCTCCAACGTTGATGCCTATGTAGAAAATGGTAAAACCAGAATCGCGGCGAGGATCGCCATCTTCGTAGAGCTTACCTACAATGGTTGAGATATTTGCTTTGAAGTAACCGTTACCTACAATCAAACCACCCATACCAATAAGCATTAATGAATCGCGCAAGGCACGGTCTAAATCTAAAAGGTCTGTACTTGCGACAATAAGGAATTCCCCAATAGACATGAGGACGGCACCAAGCATAATAGCATATTGATAGCCTAAAAATTTATCGGCGAGACGACCTCCGAGGATGGGCGCTGCGTAAACTAATGCCGTGTAGGCCCCGTAAATTAAGAAGGCTTCAGAATTGCCTTTCATCATTGACTCAATAAGGAAAAGTGCCAGAAGGGCACGCATTCCATAATAACAGAAACGTTCCCACATTTCCGATAAGAAAAGCGTCCACAGCGCTGGTGGATGCTTCATAGATTGATCACTCATGTTTCAGGTGTTTTTAGTGTTCAACAAGTATACATTTTATTTCTAAGAGCGGCTAGGGGCCAATTCTTATAAATTCTCTGCAATGAAATTGGTCATCTTGCGGTACAAATGCATGGTCGTATTTCCGCCATAAATACCGTGGTTTTTATCTGGATAAGCGAACCAGTCAAAATCCTTATCTGCTTGAACAAGAGCCTCTACCATACGCATAGAATTCTGGACATGAACGTTATCGTCGCCTGTTCCATGAATGAGTAGGTATTTCCCTTTTAATCCATTCACGTGAGAAAGGGGACTATCCGCATCATAGCCTTCACCATTATCTGAAGGCAGTCCCATATAGCGTTCCGTGTAAATGTTATCATAGAATCGCCAATTGGTCACAGGCGCCACAGCGACGGCCATTTTGAAGACCTCTGGGCTTTGGAATAAGAGATTTGATGCCATATAACCACCATAACTCCAGCCGAAAACACCAATTCTATTTCCATCAATGTACGAGCGTTTTGCTAATTCTAGCGCAGCTTCAGTTTGGTCGCGCGTCTCTAATTTCCCCATCTGACCGTAGGTGCTCTTTTTAAACGCTTCACTGCGTCCATCTGTTCCGTGATTTTCCACACTAACGACAATCATATCCAGCTCATTGGCTAACATTTGGAACCACATGCCTCTGAATGCATCGTAGCTGTTCATGACGGTTTGGCTCCCAGGCCCACCGTACACAAACATAAATAGGGGGTAGGCCTTGTTTTCATCAAAGTCTACTGGCTTGATCATCCAAGCATTGAGGGGGCCTCCTGATGGTGTTTCTAGTGTGAAGAATTCCTTGCTGCTGTAAGTGTACTTTTTCAAGGATTGTTCGGCACGTTCGTTGGTTTTGAGTGTCCTAACCACTGTACCCTCGCGGTTTCTCAAGGTTACTACTGTAGGTATTCCTTCTGCGCTGTAACTGTTTACAAACAAACTGAAGTCGTTGGTAAAGTTGGCGTTATGCGTTCCAGTTGCCGCTGTGAGGAGCTTTTTAGAACGTCCGTTAATTCGAACGCTGTAAATATTCCGTTCTGTAGGACTGCGTTCGGTGCTTTGGTAGTAAAGTACGTTGTTCGCATCCATTCCATATAGGCGGGTTACATTGAAGTCGCCAGTAGTGATTTGGCGTTTAATTTTGCCATTTGCTGCCATATGATACAAATGGTTCCATCCGTCACGGTCGCTTAGCATAACAAAAGATCCGTCGGCTAAAAAATAGAGTTCATCATTGATCTCGAGGTATTTTTCATCGGATTCATGGTAGATCGCGTTTGCCGAACCGTCTTCAGCATTTACCGCATAAAGATTGAATTCATTTTGTAATCTATTGAGCGTACTCACCACCCAAGTATTTTCGTTGGACCACTGAGCACGTGGCAGGTATTCGTAAGGAACATCTTTTAATACCTGTTGCACTTTGCCCGATTCTATATGCCATAAGTGCGCCGTAACAACACTATTATCTTCACCGGCTTTTGGATATTTAAAAGTATACGGGTTAGGATAGAGTTCTTCGCCGTAGACATCCATGTTGAAGCTTCTTACGTTGCTTTCATCAAAGCGTAAAAAAGCGATGCTTTTAGAATTAGGCGACCACCAAAAAGCTTTTACAATGGCAAACTCCTCTTCATAAACCCAATCTGTAGCGCCATTGATGATTTGGTTAAAGGCGCCATCATTGGTGATTCGAACATGTGCATCG
>JAHEKP010000083.1 GCA_024638285.1 Cryomorphaceae bacterium | reverse complement strand
TTTTTATGATCGTTATTCGGCTTTCATGGTTCGAAGAATTTTCTGTAACTCTCCTTTGATATAAGTCAATTTTTCAACGACTTCGCGCTGCGCAATCACCTCGTCTTTTTTCGTGGATTGAAGTTTTTTCCTTGCGCCTTCGATGGTAAAGCCTTTGTCCTTTACCAATTCCTTGATTGCAGCAAGAAGTAGGATATCTTCCTTGGTGAATTTTCGGTTGCCTCTTGAGCTTTTCTTTGGTTTGAGTTTAGGAAACTCTTTTTCCCAGTAACGGATGTTGGAAGCGTTGATTTCCAACAACTCTGCAACTTCTCCAATGGAGTAGTATAGTTTGTCTAAATGATCCAAAGTGATTCCGTTCATAAAGGAAAGATACGCCCTTTTTTGCAGGCTACTGTAAACTTAGTCGAAGCTCTGGTTTGAGTGGCTCGAATTGAGGAGCATTTCTTCATATTCCTCGGGAGAAAGATCGTTAAAGAAGTAGTTGATCGGGTTGATTTTTCGACCGTCTTTAATGACCTCGTAATGAAGGTGGGGTGCGGTAGAAGAACCTGTTGATCCAATATAACCGATCACATCGCCACGTTTTACGCGCTGTCCTTTTCGGACTTCTATTTTACTCATGTGTGCGTACAAGGTTTCGTACCCAAACCCATGGTCGATCATAATGTGTCGTCCGTAGCCCGAGCGACTGCGCTTATAGGTAGTAACGGTTCCGTCACCCGTCGCGTAGATGGGAGTGCCTGTTGGTGCAGAAAAATCCGTGCCCCAGTGCATTTTACGCACCTTGTATATAGGGTGTATACGATAGCCGTAGCCCGATGCCATTTTCTTTAGATTCTTATTTGCTACGGGTTGGATCGCTGGAATTGCCGCAAGCATTTTTTCTTTGTTGCGAGCCATTTCGACTACATCATCGAAACTTCTAGATTGAACGTAGGCTCGACTAGATACTTGGTCCAATTTCTTGCGTGTATCCATCAACAATTCTGAATTATCAAAGCCCTCTAGATTGCGGTAGCGGTTTGCTCCTCCAAACCCTGCGGTACGAACTTCAACCGGTATAGGACCTGCTTCAAAAATGGTACGGTAGATTTCATCGTCACGTTTTTCAATATCTACCAGGACTTCTGTGAGCTGATTCAATTTGCCATTCATCAGCTCGTATTGAAGGACCATATTTTCTAATTCACGCTTCATTCTACGCTCTTTAGGACTCTCAAACCAAAGGTCCGCAGCCAGATAGAAAACCACACCAAAAGCCATTGCAACGGCGCTGAAAACAGCGGCGTCTTGCAACTTTTGCTTCCAAGTACGCTCTATCTTTCTGTAAGCGAGCGTTTTAGAATCATAGGTGTATTTTACTTTAGCCATATTTTGTGCGTTATTTTTGCTAGGGTGCAAATTCAATACGAATATTGTGCCACAAAGAAACGATTTTAGACAAACAACATAACCATCCTACCCAGGGAAATATTCACAGTATGCTGACTTCTAAGGAGATACGTCGCAAATTCCTTCAGTTTTTCGAGGAAAAGGGCCATGAAATAGTAGCCTCTGCACCCGTGGTGAACAAAAACGATCCAACGCTCATGTTCATCAATGCCGGTATGAACCCTTTTAAGGATTATTTCTTAGGGAATGCGGTACCTAAAAACAACCGTATTGCCGATACACAAAAGTGTTTACGCGTGAGCGGTAAGCACAACGATCTAGATGAGGTGGGTCACGATACGTACCACCATACACTCTTTGAGATGCTGGGGAATTGGTCCATAGGTGATTATTTCAAGCAAGAAGCCATTGATTGGGCGTGGGAATTACTCACGGAGGTCTACGGTATAGAAAAGGACCGATTGTATGTGAGCGTCTTCGGTGGCGATGCACGAGAAGCTATGGACCGCGATGATGAGGCGGCGAATATGTGGTTAAAACACACTACGATCGACCGCATCATTAATGGTTCGAAGAAAGACAATTTCTGGGAAATGGGTGAAACGGGTCCTTGCGGTCCCTGTTCAGAGATTCACGTGGATTTACGGAGTGATCAGGAACGCGCTAACGTTGATGGGGCGTCTTTAGTGAATGCAGATCATCCGCAAGTGGTCGAGATTTGGAATCTTGTATTCATGCAATTCAACCGTAAGGCCAGTGGAGAATTAGAGAATTTACCCGCAAAGCATATTGATACAGGCATGGGCTTTGAACGCTTATGTATGGCCCTACAAGGCAAACAGTCGAATTACGACACGGATGTGTTCACACCGCTGTTGTCAAAAATCTCCGCGATTTCTGAAACTGCCTATGGCGGATCTGAAGCTACAGATATCGCACAGCGCGTGATTGCAGATCACATTCGAGCTGTGGCGTTTGCTATAGCGGACGGGCAGTTACCGGCAAGTTCGGGGGCAGGTTATGTCATTCGTCGTATTCTACGTCGCGCCATTCGTTACGGATTTTCCTATTTGAATTTGAAGGAACCCTTCATGTACAAGCTTGTTGAGGTATTGGAAGGGGAGATGGGTGAATTTTTCCCTGAATTGACGGCGCAGCGCGCATTGGTTGAAAAAGTCATCGAAGAAGAAGAAAACAGCTTTTTAAAAACGCTTGCGCAAGGTTTGGCGAAACTGGAAGAATTTTTGGCTGGAGATTCCAAGGAATTGGACGGTCAGCGTGCTTTTGAATTGTATGATACCTATGGTTTTCCCATTGATTTGACGGAGCTTATTATGCGCGAAAACGCCCGGACCGTCGATATGGCTGGATTTACGGCAGAGATGTCTGCGCAGAAAGAGCGTTCGCGTGCGGCGACAAAGCTGAGCACTGACGACTGGGTCGTATTAGAAGACGACGATAAAGAAGAGTTTATAGGCTACGATTATACGGAAGCCGATGTGCGCATTACACGGTATAGAAAGGTAAGTGCGAAGAAGAAGGAATTTTATCAATTGGTTCTTTCCTTGACGCCTTTTTATCCAGAAGGTGGTGGGCAAATTGGGGATACTGGAACCTTAGAACAAGGCGATCAAACCATTGACATTACCACGACGAAAAAGGAAAACGGTATTATTGTGCATTTTACAGATGCCTTACCAGCGGACCCAAATGGCCAATGGAGGGCGAAGGTACATGTTGCCGAGCGGAATGAAACTGCTAAAAATCACAGTGCGACCCACCTGATGCATGAGGTCTTGCGTGAAGTGTTGGGGACCCACGTGGAGCAAAAAGGATCGCTCGTACGTCCGGATTATTTGCGTTTTGACTTTTCTCATTTTCAAAAGGTAAGTGTGGATGAACTATCTGCTATTGAAGCAAAGGTCAATGCCCGCATCCAAGCCAATTATGCACTAGAAGAATACCGCAATATTCCTATTGCCGAGGCGAAGGACATGGGGGCTATGGCACTCTTCGGTGAGAAGTATGGAGATACCGTTCGCGCTATAAAATTTGGTTCATCGGTCGAACTTTGTGGTGGAATTCATGTGCCGGCTACCGGCTCGATAGGGCTCTTTAAGTTTATTTCTGAAGGCGCGGTGGCAGCGGGAGTTCGTCGGGTTGAAGCGGTAACAGGGAAAGGTGCATTAGACTACATTAACGCTGAGCTCGCGAAACTACGTGCGGCAGCTGAGGTGTTGAAGCATCCGCAGGATTTGGCCAGTGCATTGCATCAGTTAAAAGAAAAGGAGGCTGCCGCGCAGAAAGAAATTGATGCATTACGCAAAGAGAAGGCTTTGGGTGCGGTGAAGGAATTGGAAAATAGCGCGGTAATGTTTAATGATGCCAAGGCCATTGTTGCACGCACCTCGCTGGATGCTGGGAGTGTGAAGGATTTGGTCTTTACACTTAAATCGGCTCCTTGCACATTGGTTATTCTAGGTAATGTTGTCGACGGTAAGGTCACTTTAAGCATTGGTGTAAGTGACGATCTTGTCGCGAATAAAGGATGGCATGCAGGTAATGCTGTTCGGGCCTTAGCAAAGCATATCAATGGCGGTGGTGGTGGCCAGCCTGGATTTGCCACCGCAGGAGGAAAAAATCCTGACGGTATAGATAAAGTATTGGTAGAATGGAAAAACGAATTCTCGTAATGAAAACGAACCTACAGATCATATTGCTAGGCATACTATTGCCCATGGCCGTTATCGCTCAGAAAACTGAACCGATTGAATATTATACAGATAGTGATATTAACGATACGAAGTTTTCGATTGCAGCGAGCTATGCGCCATCATTTGCTGGACGTCGATTGGCATTGTATTCGCCAGTTCAGGACGGTACGGAATTATTAGCCCTTACTACTGAGGAGGGCGG
>JAHEKP010000051.1 GCA_024638285.1 Cryomorphaceae bacterium | reverse complement strand
AGCGTAAAAAAACCCCGAGCGCTTGCCCGAGGTTCTTACATTTTACTGAAAAATCAGTTTATTTCGCTGCTGCGTATTTCGCTGCTACTGCTTCCCAGTTCACCACATTCCAGAATGCATTGATGTAATCTGGACGACGGTTTTGGTAGTTGAGGTAGTACGCGTGCTCCCACACATCTAGACCCATGATTGGGTGACCGCCACAGCCTACGCCAGTCATCAATGTGTTGTCTTGATTTGCAGAAGAACATACTTCCAGCTTACCGTCGTTCACACACAACCAGGCCCATCCTGAACCAAAGCGTGTCGCTGCTGCCGCGTTAAATTTTTCTTTTAATCCCTCCAGTGAGCCAAAAGCGCTATCAATAGCTGCCGCTAATTCTCCTGTTGGCGCACCGCCGCCTGTTGGGCTCATTACTTCCCAAAACAAACAGTGATTGTAATAACCGCCGCCGTTGTTACGGATGGCTGCGTGATCTGAATGATTTGCAAGCAATTCCTCAATGGATTTGCCTTCCATATCCGTACCAGCAATCGCATCATTTAATTTTGCAGTATAGCCTGCATGGTGCTTACTGTGATGAATCTCCATCGTACGCGCATCCATGTGCGGCTCGAGAGCATCGTATGCATAGCCCAATTCGGGTAATTCAAAAGCCATATTAAGTAGGTTTTATATTAATTCTAGGTATAAAGGTAAGGCAAATTCCGACTGAAGGTTTTAACTTACGTTTATATCCTGTTCAATAAACTCTATGACAGCGAACCCAGTCCATACGCCACTATCTGCCCCGGCAGACTTCATTGTTCTAAATGCATCTGCAGGGTCGGGTAAAACCTATTCGCTCGTCCAGCACATTTTGATGAATGCATTGCGAAAAAAGGATATGGACCATGCGTACCAAAAGGTTTTGGCAATCACTTTTACCAACAATGCCGCTGCCGAAATGAAGGCGCGCCTTTTGGACCAACTATTAACCTTCAAAGCCCTTGAACATCCATCCCAGAGTGAATTCTTCAAACCCATATGGGAAGAAATAGGTATTTCACCGGAGGAATTGCAACAACGCGCAACTGGAGCTGCAAGCCACATGTTGCACAACTACAGCACTTTAAATGTTGGGACCATCGACCAGTTCACGCATCGATTAGTGCGCACCTTTACAAGAGATCTTGACCTCGACGACAATTTTGAGGTGCGCCTCGACCTTGACGGTATGATTGAGGAGGCGCTAGACTTGCTCTACAGTAGCCTCGGGGAAGCGCCTGCGCTACGGGAATCTCTTGCGGCATGGATGCAGGAACGCATGAACCGCGAAAAAAGTCACAATCCTGATCGAGATTTAAAGCGCGAAGGGAAAGAGAGTTTTAATGAGGATACGTGGAAGGAATTGGCCCGTTTGCCGGGGCCGGAGCGCATGCTTGAGCTGGAAGAAGAGCTTGATCGTGAACTTTCTGTCCTTGTAGCCGAAGGTAAAAAACTAGCACATCAAGCCTTTGCCCATTTGAAAAGTCAGGGGTATACGAAAGACAATTTTACCTATTATCCGCAGGCTAAAAAACACTTCGTAGAACTCTGGTCCAACCTCCGTAGCAATGATCTAGAGGCAGGTGTTCAAGCGTTTAAAACCAAGCCAAAGAAGGGATCCGATACGGATTGGGAAGCGTTTCTAGAATTGGCCCGTGCGTTTCAAGAAGGCAACCAGCGCAAATTACTGTTGCTGAAGCAGGCCACAGAAAAACTGCAGCAACTCTCTGCGACGCGAGCTCTGATGGACAAGTTTAATGCCCTTCAGGAGGAGCAGAACACCATGCCTTTAAGCGCCTTCAATAAATTAATTTCTGAAGAGCTCCAAAAAGAGCCTACCGCATTTATATATGCCCGTTTGGGTGAAAAATTTTGGCATTTCTACATTGATGAGTTTCAGGATACTTCTGAAATGCAGTTTGAGAATTTACATCCACTCATAGAGCATACGCTGACTAAAGACGAAAATCCAAACAGCGCGCTCATTGTTGGAGACGCAAAGCAAAGTATCTACCGCTGGCGCGGCGGGCGGGCAGAGCAATTTATGTCATTAGTAGATAACGTCCATCCGTCGAATCGCTTTCAACAACACCCGGATGGGCACGAATTGTACTCGCGTGAAACCGTCCAACTGCCCAAAAACTTCCGTACCTACGGGAATATTGTCAACTTTAACAATCGCTTTTTCGAACACATCGGCAAACGACTTACCGTTCCAGCACACCAGAGTGCTTACACAGGTGTGCAACTGCAACAAATACCTCATAAAGATCCCTTAAAAGGTGAAGTAAACGTAGCCTTCATCTCTGTGCCCGAGGGAGCAACAAAAACCGCTCAAAGTTATGCGGCAGCGGTTTGTGCGCAGGTGAAATCAACCATAGAAAGCTTATTAGAACGGGGGCATTCGTACAATGATGTCGCTCTTTTGGTTCGTGGAAACGCACAAGGAAAGTTGCTCGCTAACTTTTTAACGCAAGAAGGCATTCCCGTATTATCCGCAGATAGTCTTGTAGTAGGGAGCTCTTTTGAAAGTGCAGTTCTGTTGTCTTGCGCCAAACTTTTCCTCAACGCTGACGACCGTGAAAGCAGATTCGCATTGGCCTACGCACTAACCAAGCTTGGTAAAATCCCGGAGCAATTAGAACCCTTTGTTTTCCAACAGGATGCCACTTCGAAAGGCATACCTTACCTCAGCGGTCTATTTCCGGGCCTCCAAGAATTGTTTGGCCAACAAGAATCGTTATATACTTTCGGAGCCCGTGCGTTTGAAGCCTTTGGCCTCTTGTTAGAGCCCAACGCTATGGTAGACAGTTGTCTTGATCTACTTTACGGCTTTCAAACCCGGGAAGGTTCCTTCGCAACTTTGCCTTCATGGTGGGAAGCTGAAGCTAAAAAACGCAATGTTCCTGCTCCTCAAGACAAACCTGCGGTCCAGGTTATGACCATACACAAAAGTAAAGGGTTAGAGTTTGAACACGTCATTCTTCCTTTTGGGATTAACTATAAATCGGGCGGAGATGCGCACTGGATAGATGTGGATATCCATCCGGAATTACCCCGATTACCCATTACAAAATCAGACAAAAACGCCCTTTTGTTTGAACCGGAATTATGGTCTGAGCTCGAAAATCAAAGCTACTTTGATTGGATGAACATGGCCTATGTCGCCATGACTCGGCCCGTTGCTGGATTGCATGTATTCGTGGATAAGGAAAAGCCTGATGAATTAGGAAAGGGCTTGATCGACTTTTTAGCATGTGACCCAGAGGAAGGGGCTTACCGCTCTGGAGAACTCGTACTCCCAGAATCTGCAAACACTGAAGAATCTGTTCGACCAGTAGCGCCGAAGCCTGGTGCATTCTCTCCTGCTAACCTTAGAATGGCGCAAACTGCACCTAGAGGCTGGTTTGACGGTCATGCCGATGGGAGCAAATGGGGAACAGCACTACATCAAATTCTTCAAAGAAACCCCGCTTCAAGGGCGGCGGCATTGCGCAGGCTATACCGTACAGGCGCGTTTTCAGATCACTTGCACGAAGGCGCGACGGCGTCCATTAACCAATTGGTCCAACATCCAGTACTGAAAGGCATCAATGATAGCGGAATTCTTATTTATACGGAACGCTCCATCATTACTAAGAACGCTACTTCACGTCCTGATCTCATTATTAAATCGGGCAAAAAAATTACAGTTGTAGATTACAAGACAGGGGTTCAAAAACCAGAACACCAGGAGCAATTAGAACAATATATTGAACTTCTTAGCACAGTTTTTGAAGAGGTAGATGGTACATTATTATATCTTTAATAAATGAAACTACCTTACTTCTCCGCCCTTACCACATTCGTAATAGTAGTCGGTTGCACGCATGATCCGCTTTTCCCAAGCGACCCTGAGCCACCCGTATCTGCAACATGCCACCCGGATACCATTTATTTTCAAAATGAAATTCTACCCCTCTTCACCGCAAACTGTGCTTCGAGCGGTTGCCACGGCGCAACGAATCCTGCAGATGGTCTTTCGTTACTTACGTATGACGGTATTATGGAGGAAGTGAAGCCTGGCGAACCCAACAAAAGTGACGTCTATGAAGTCTTGTTTGAGACAGGTAATGATCTTATGCCACCACCGCCGGCCTCACCTTTAGATTCTTTATCCACCTGGAAAATATTTACCTGGATCTCCCAAGGTGCACTCAACAACGCTTGTTCCTCTTGTGATACCACTTCAGGAAGCTACAGCCAAACTATTGCACCTATTGTAGCAGCACAATGTAAAAGCTGCCATTCGGGTAATTCGCCTTCTGGCGGGATTCTACTCAATGTACACGCGGACGTAGTTGCTGCAGTGAATTCTTCTGGATTAATGCCTGCTATTAAACGCACAAATGCTGCGCCAATGCCTCCAGGAGGAAGTTTAAGCGCATGCGAATTGTCTCAATTTGAAAAATGGATAGCAGATGGAATGCCGAATAACTAGTCGAATCGTTGCAAGCGCAGGCTGGCTTTTAATGCTCCTTTCTAGCACCAGCAGCTGTTATTACGATGATTACGAAACGCTTTACGGGAATGCAGCAGCATGCGACACTGCAGCAGTAACCTTTAGTCAGGACATAAAAGCATTGATTGGCCAAAACTGTGAAGGCTGTCACAGCGGAATGTCAGCCAACGGTGGCCTGATCCTAAGCGGCCATCAAAATACCTCAGCAGCAGCACTAAACGGTTCTTTGATAGACCGCATGACACGGAATGCTGGCGATCCCCTCTTGATGCCTCCCGGTGGAGCCTTGAGTGATTGTGATATCAGTAAATTACGCGCTTGGATAGTTCAGGGCGCACCTAATAATTAATAGCCATGAAAAAACTACTTTTAACTGCCCTGCTGGCGTCCAGCACCATCGTATCAGCTCAACAATACCTCACGCGTGAAGCGCAACTTTCCTTCGATGCTGGATCCCCTCTAGAGGATATTGAAGCCTTTACAGAAAGTGGTTCTGCCGTTTTCGACGCGAGTTCGGGAAAAATTGGCGTTCAAGTTTTAATGACTTCTTTCCAATTTAAAAGGGCTTTGATGCAGGAGCACTTTAACGAAAATTATGTGGAAAGCGAGAAATTTCCAAAAGCTTCATTTAAGGGATACTACAACGAAGGTAAGGTCACAGGTGAACTTAGTATTCACGGCGTAACGAAAGAAATTTCTGTACCCGCAAGCCTAAAAGAGGAGAACGATAACTTCGTGCTAATAACAGCGTTCGACTTACTACTTAAAGATTATAACATTGAAATCCCTGGTGCTGTTGTAGATAAAATTTCGAAAACAGCGTCCATTGAAGTTCGGGCCACACTCAAGAGTGTTGGGAAATAATGGGTAGGTTTTGCTGCATTCTCATCCTTTCATTGGGCACCTTGATAGCTCAAGCTCAAGAGGATTTATTTGATTTGTTAGACGATGGTCCTGAGCCGACGCAAATCACATATGCAACGTTCAAAGGAACTAAGTTGTTGAACGCGCAGACCAATGAAACTCCGGGGAAAGGTGTATTACAATACATCATCTCCCACCGTTTCGGAAGCTTTACCGATGAATACTTCTATAATTTCTTTGGTTTAGACATTGCGCACATACGAATGCAAATGGATTATGGCATTTCCGACCGTCTCAATGTTGGAATAGGTCGATCTTCTGTACTCAAAACAACAGATGCATTTGTTAAATATAGGGCACTTCGTCAAAAAACAGGTGGTAATGCATTTCCTATTGGCTTAACCCTCTACTCATCTATGAATTACCGTGGGGCCCGTTTCACTGATGGGTTAGATCATTACACCAGCGACCGACTATCGTACCATCATCAAGCCATTTTTTCACGCAAGATGAATGAGAACCTCAGTCTTATTTTAGCTCCTAGCCTTGTTCATTGGAATCTCGTGCCAAGCCCCAACGACCCGAACGATACCTACCACCTCTTGTTGGGCGGTCGACATAAGCTTACTAAACGTATTGCTTTAACAGGAGAATATACTTTTTCCTCCAACCGCAGTTATGGTTCAGGGGCTACGGAACAGCGATTTCATGCTCCTTTAAGTATAGGGGTAGATCTAGAAACGGGAGGACATGTTTTCCAATTTCACCTCAGTAACACGCGCGCAATGAGTGATCCATTATGGATGGCTCAGAATCCTTACAGCGCAGCCAACGGAAGCCTTTTTCTAGGCTTTAATATATCAAGAGTGTTTACCGTATATCAGTAAGTGTCTTTATCGACAAAAAAAAACCCCGTCCGAAGACGGGGTTTAACCAAACCAATAAACCTAAGCTACTCTTAAGTTGAGCCAAATTTATGGAATAATCTTAATACATAGTTAATACAAAACGCAGAATTTTTTTTAACTGCTTGTTTTGTCTCAAATAATACTCTTTGAGCAATCCATCAATACAAGCAACTCTCCAGAAAGTTCACAACTGAGCGCAAAAAATCACCAAATCACCGTTTGCTTAGCGGTTTTAAACCCATATAAGGTCCTGAGTGTTTTTTTAATTTTTTTCAAAAACCATTTTGCAACAAACTCATAATCAATTAAAAAGACCTCTTTTTTTGTTGTTCTAACGAAGTTTAACATCTAGTAAGTGTAATTGTTACACTTTAAAGAAATCTTCTTATAATTGTAAGATAATCGTTAACACAAATTATTATGAATCTAAATTTACGTCGTGTTTTCACATCAACGACGCTTTGGTGTTCTGTATTGTTGCTTGGATCACAAGCAGCTTTTGCGCAGAATCAAGGCGAAGGCGATGCGAACTCCGCAATGTCTCAAGCTGATGACATGTTTGAGCAATTGGAAGAAGTGGTCGTTATTGGCTACGGTACTCAAAAGAAGAAAGACCTCACCGGTTCATCTGCATCCGTTAGTGCAGAGGACTTCAATGGTGGTGTTGTTACTTCTCCTGAGATGCTGATCCAAGGTAAAGCTGCCGGTATTACAATCACGCCTACCAACGGTGAACCTGGTGGTGGTGTTAGTGTACGTGTACGCGGTGGTACATCCATCTCTTCAAGCAATGAACCGCTCTACGTTATTGACGGTATGCCTATTCAATCTGCGAATACCCTACCAGGTGGAACGGGCTTAACTGGTGGTTCTCAGCGTAACCCATTATCGCGTTTAAATCCAAACGACATTGAGTCGATTACGGTATTGAAGGATGCTTCTGCTACTGCAATCTACGGTGCGCGTGGTGCGAATGGTGTGGTCTTGATTACTACTAAGAAAGGTAAAGGCGGCAGCGCTATGGCTGTTGATTACAACTACCAAGTAAGTGCTTCGACACTAGCAAAGAAGTTGGATCTTTTGACTGCTGACGAATACCGTTCAGCCGTGAACCGTTTCGGTCTAGGAAACACCCTAGGAAACGCAGATACAGATTGGCAAGATGAAGTCTTCCAAACTGGTGTTGCTCAGCAGCACAACCTATCATTATCAGGTGGCTCAGCGGAAGGCAACTACCGTTTATCACTAGGCTATTTAGATCAAGACGGTATCGTTATTAATTCTGGTACTGAGCGGTTCACAAGCCGCTTGTCTATGAACCAAAAAACGTTGGACGGTAAGTTGACCCTTTCAGGAAACATTAACGTTTCGCAGCAAGATGACAACTTAACTCCTTACCAGCAAACAGGTGGCTTCGAAGGAGGTATTTTCACAAACGTTATGAAAATGAATCCAACGCTTCCTGTTTACGACGCTGATGGCAACTACACCTTCGTATCGAATTCCGTACGGAATCCTGTTCAAGCAGCTTTAGAAATTGATGATGTGGCGCGTACAACAGGTATCACTATGAACGGTACTGCTCGTTTAGATCTAGGAGATCTTGTTGAAGGTCTTAGTGCAACGGCCAACACAGGTTATGACACATATAATACACTTCGTAAAACGTACTTGCCTAAGTCAACGCCTTACGGTGTTGCAGACAATGGTGTTGCCGCTCAGAAATTTGGTCAAGTATCATCACAAGTATTAGAAACCTATCTAAATTATGATGCTGAAGTTGGCGGAAATATGCTCAACCTTATTGGAGGATATTCTTGGCAAGAAAATAATTATGAAGGATTTGGCGCAACTGCTTATGACTTCGTAACAGATAACTACAGCTTCAACAACCTTGATGGTGGTGGTCGTGCGCAATTAGGTGATAAATACTCTTACCGCGGCGCTTCACGTCTCGTATCTTTCTACACCCGTGCTAACTACGATATTGGCGGCAAGTTAATGTTGACAGGTACTGTACGTCGTGATGGCTCATCGAAGTTCGGAGCAAACAACAAATGGGGGGTATTCCCTTCTTTCGCTGCTGCACTTCGTTTATCTGAATTTGACTTCGTTCCAGCATCATTCTCAGATCTAAAATTACGCGCAGGTTGGGGTGTTGTAGGTAACGAAGCAATTGGTGAATACCAAAGTATTGCTCGTATCGGTACCGGTTCTAATGCTGTTATCGGAGGTTCTCCAACTTCAGGTACGGGTTACTTAAATCCTGCTAACCCAAGTCTGCGTTGGGAAAGTACTGCATCTACTAACGTAGGTTTAGACTGGGAGTTGAATGACGGTAAATTCTATGGTTCTTTTGATGTTTTCCAAAAAAACACTTCGGACCTACTTTTGACTGTTCCAGCACCAGCTCCTTCTGTTGCTCCAACATTGTTAGCTAACGTAGGTGCAACGTCTAACACTGGTTTCGATTTAATGTTGAACTATGCATTAGTGAGCACGTCTGACTTTGGTTGGGACATTGGCTTCAACCTATCGCGTTCAAGATTAATTATCCAGGACCTAGGAACGAACTCTGATATACTTACAGGTGAAATTTCTGGTGCTGGTCAATCAGGTGCTTTCGCTCAGAAACTTGTTGTTGGAGAAGCGTATGGAACGTTCTACGGACTTGTTTACGACGCTTCTGCAAATACTTACAGTGACGAGGCTGAAGTAATCGGTTTGGCTCAACCAGACTTTACTTATGGTTTCTTGAATACATTCCGCTTTGGAAAATTCAATGCAAGCGTATTCTTCCGCGGACAGCAAGGCGGTTCTGTCTTCAACAATACTGCAATGGAGTATACTACGCTTGATAACTTAAACACTAATATTAACTTATTGGCTCCTGCTCTAGATTTCACTGATGATATGTTGACTTCAACTCCAACATATTCTTCACAGTGGATTGAAGATGCTTCGTTCTTGCGCCTTGACAACTTGAACATCTCTTATGATGTAGACGTTAAAGGTTCACAGTGGTTAAATTCAGCCGTAGTAGGATTGAGTGGTCAGAACTTGTTGTTGCTCACTAACTACTCTGGATACGATCCAGAAGTGAATACAGCTGCTTCAGGTAATGGCGCGCCTTCGTTAGGTGTTGATTACACGAACTACCCACGTGCACGTACTATTGCGTTGAACGTGAAATTCAATTTGAAATAATTTAAAAACAGATCAATACAATGAAAAGATTTTCGAAAATCGCATTGATTGCAGCCGCCGCCGTATCTACAGTTACGTTCCAGAGCTGTACTGATCTAGAAGAAACAATCTACGAGGATATCACCGCAGATAATTTCTTCTCAAGCGAGGGCGATTACTACTCTGTACTTGTCAACGCTTATGGAAACTTACGTCCGTTACTATGGGGCTATTTTAACAACAGTCAGATTTCTTCAGACGAAACTATAGTTCCTACCCGTGGGGGTGACTGGGGTGACGGTGGAAAATGGAGAGAGTTGCACCAGCACAATTGGACTCCAGTAAACGCTGAGGTTGTTGCACATTGGAATGACGCAAACAAAGGTTTGGCTCAAACAAACCAATTCATTTTTGACCTTGAGGCTGCTGATCCTAGCATCTTCAGTGTCTATGATTTGGAGGCTTTAAAAGCGGAGGCTCGAGTGCTACGTGCATTCTACTATTTCCAGTTGATGGACTTTTATGGTGGCGTACCAATTCTTGAAACAGCCGCTATTGATCCAGAAAACTTGCCTTCAAGAAAAACTCGCGCAGAGGTGTTTGACTACATCGAAAGCGAGTTGTTGGCAGCTATTTCTAACTTAAAAGCGAACCACACTTCTGATCAACAAGGCCGCGTTACAAAATCATCAGCGCACGGTTTGTTGGCTAGATTATACATCAACGCAGAAGAGTTTTCTGGCACTGCTCGTTGGGCTGACGCTGCTGCTCATGCTGATATGGTTATCAACAGTGGTGAGTTTAGTCTTGAATCTGACTTCCACGATAACTTCTCTGCAGATAACGCTGGTGGTTCAGAGCATGTTTTTGTTGTTCCTAATGTTTCTGCTCAAGGCGGTATGGGACTTACATTCAACATGAGAACGATGCACTACAACCAGTTGCCATCCTCTCCTTGGAATGGTTTCTGTACTCTTGCGGACTTCTACAATACGTTTGATACTGCAGATGCTCGTCACGACATCTTCTTGGTAGGACAGCAATACGACAACGATGGTAATGCCTTAACAGATCGTCAAGGAAATCCATTGAGTTTTACAGCTACACTGCCAGGTATTACCGGTGCGTCTGAAACGGACGGTATTCGCGTTGTTAAGTACGGTCTTGATCCTGCAGAGTCTGGTGGAGAATCTGGTAACGATTACGTTATTATCCGCTATTCTGATATTATGCTTATCAAAGCAGAAGCGCTGTTACGTCAAAATGATGAAACTGGTGCTTTGAGCATCGTAAATGACATCAGAGCCCGTGCCGGAGCTGCTGCTCGTACATCATTGAACCTTGATGATCTGTTGGAAGAGCGTGGTTTTGAATTGGCTTGGGAAGGTGTAAGACGTCAAGATCTTATCCGCTTTGGCAAATTTACAAACGCTTGGGAATTAAAAGTTACCACTGGTGAAGACTATGTGAAGCTATTCCCTATTCCAGAATCAGCATTAGGTGCTAACCCTAATATCGATCAAAACCCAGGTTACTAAATCTGTAACTCTGTAACGTTGTTTTGCAAAGGAGCCCGCACGGAAGTGCGGGCTTTCTTTTTTATCTTGTCCCCTCTTGAAAAGTATATTCATGAAAGGCTTTTATTCGCTTATCTATCTTGGGTCTTTTACCCTTCTCTTTAACTGTACTTCTGAGGCACCCGTTGAAACGTTGTTCACAGAAATGGACCATGCTAGAACTGGTATAGCCTTCGTTAATGAACTTGAGTACGATAAAAATTTTAACGTATTCACCTACCGTAATTTTTACAACGGTGGCGGTGTTGCCGTAGGTGACGTAAATAACGATGGTTACGTGGATTTATATTTCACCGCAAACCAAAAGTTGAACCGATTGTATTTGAACAACGGTGATTGGACCTTCACGGACGTCACAGAAAAAGCAGGAGTCGGCGGCAGCCAAAGCTGGTCTACCGGTGTTGCAATGGCGGATGTAAATGGAGACGGACTGCTCGATATTTATGTTTCTAATTCCGGAGACATCAAGGGGGATAGCCGAGCCAATGAATTTTTCATTAACAACGGAGACGGAACCTTTCGAGAAGAGGCTGAACGCTGGGGTATCGATGACCAGGGACTGAGTACACACGGTGTTTTTTTTGATTACGACCAGGATGGAGATTTGGACCTTTATGTGTTGAATAATAGTTACCGCGCCATTGGTACATTCAACCTTGAGAAAAGCACTCGTGAGATTAGAGATCCTGAAGGAGGAGATAAACTGTATCGAAACGATGGAGATGGTTTTACAGATGTTAGTGAGGCCGCTGGTATTTTAGGCAGTGAGATAGGCTTCGGTCTAGGAACCACCGTCGGTGATGTAAACGGTGATGGCTGGCTTGATATCTACATTTCTAACGACTTTTTTGAGAAAGACTACCTCTATATGAATCAAGGCGACGGCACGTTTAAAGAGTCGCTTGAGGACCACATGCGCCACACTTCATTCGCCTCTATGGGTGCGGATATGGCAGATATCAATAACGACGCAGCTGTAGACGTGTTTGTAACGGACATGCTGCCCCAGGGCGTACGGAGGTTAAACCAGACGACTACTTTTGAAAATTGGGACGTCTACCAAAATAAATTGGCTTGGGGTTACTACCACCAATTCAATAGAAACATGCTTCACCTAAATACCAAAGCGGGTGATTTTGTAGAAATTGGTCAGTTAAGTGGTATTGAAGCTACTGATTGGTCGTGGGGCGCACTCCTTGCTGATCTCGATAATGACGGTTGGCGGGACATTTACATTTCCAATGGTATTACGCACGACTTAACGGATCAGGATTATATTAATTACATCTCGAATGAAGAGGTCATGCGCTCCATTGTAACCGAAGATGGCGTGAACTATAAGGAACTTATTGACCTTATGCCCTCGAAACGTATTCCTAACTATGCATTTAAGAATGTTGCTGAAGGGTACAAGTTTATAAACCGTGCTAAAGAATGGGGACTTTCTAAACCCAGCCACAGTAACGGTTCTGTCTATGCAGATATTGATAATGACGGGGATCTCGATTTGATAGTGAATAATGTAAACCAACCGCCTTTCTTGTGGCGAAATAACGCCGAAATCATACACCCGGAAAACCACAGCATACAGCTGGATTTAAGAAAAAAAGGCGGTCATACGATAGGTGCAAAAGTCTATGCCTATGCGCAGGGGAGTCTTTACTACGCGGAGCACATTCCCATGAAGGGTTTCCAAAGCTCTGTAGACCCGCGCATACATTTAGGTGTTGGTGCACACACTATGCTTGACAGTTTGGTGGTGGTTTGGTCCACCAACTCTAGACAGACCTTGCTTAACCTAGCAACGGACAGTTTATACATGCTTCAAAATGAAGGCGTGCATCGAAGTGCCAAAAAGGCCACGTTACAACAGCCCTTATTAGAAATGAATGCCGCTTACGGCACGCGCACTGAGAACAGCTACAGTCAGTTTAATGAAGAGCGCTTATTAACCACCATGTCTACAACAGAAGGAGCGAAACTAGCGCTTGGCGATGTTAACGGAGACGGTTACCATGACGTGTACCAATGTGGTGCTGCAGGCTCACCAGGACAGCTCTTCTTTGGATCAGATTGGCACGGCTTTGAGCTGGCTCTCCAGCAACCTTTTATCGAACATGCTGCTAGTGAAGATACAGACGCAGCCTTTTTTGATTACGACGGTGACGGCGATCTGGACCTCTATGTCGCCAGCGGTTCTTTAGAGTTTACAGCGGGCAGCAGTGCACTTTTTGACCGATTATATAAGAACGATGGTCGCGGCAACTTCCGCTACGACCCCAACGCCCTACCAGAATTAGGACTGCCCACAAGTAGTATTGCCGTTGCAGATTTTGACCAGGATGGAGACATTGACGTGTTCTGTGCCGTTCGCGGGATTAAAGGTCGCTATGGAGTACCCGCCAGCAGTTTGTATTTGATGAATTACGGGGAGGGAATGCTCCGAAATGAGCGCCTAACTACACGAGGGTTTAATAGAATTGGTATGCTCACCGATTGTGAAGCCGGTGATCTCGACGGAGATGGGGATTTTGATCTAGTGGCTGTAGGTGAATGGCAAGGCGTAAGGGTGTGGATCAATGATAAAGGAGTGTTTAGTGAACACACCTTAGATAGGGGTCTAGATCACAGTCAAGGGCTTTGGAACACCGTCGCTTTAGAAGATTTGAATAACGATGGCCAATTAGACATCATCGCCGGAAACTTGGGGGAAAATTGTCGTTTAGAGGCATCCGTAGAAAAGCCGATGGCACTTTTTGTCAATGACTTTGATGGCAATAGTTTTTCTGACCCCGTACTTTGTTCCTATTGGGGAGATACCCTTTTCCCTCGAGTACTGCGCCACAATTTGATCAGTCAAATGCCGTATTTGAAAAAATCCAATTTAAAATATGCGGATTATGCCGGGAAAAGTGTCTTTGAGGTGTTCGACACAACACAGCTCGAACGCAGTGCGCTAATGCAAGTGCAAACCCTGAGGAGTACCGTTTTCTACAATAGAAACGGCGTATTCGAACATGCTCCGTTGCCGCTGCGCGCGCAGATCGCTCCAGTTTATGCAATTAAAGCTGCAGATGTAAACGGTGATGGTATTAAGGACCTCATTTTAGGGGGAAACCTTCATGAAGTACAACCCGAATGGGGACGTTATGATGCTTCAAGAGGAACTGTTTTATTAGGCACCACGAATGGGGATTGGGACGTGGTTGAAATCAATACAAGCGGACTCAACCTTAACGGTCAAATACGTGATATCCAGTCCTATGAGCGCGACGGAGTATCGTACCTTTTGTTTAGCCAACTGAATGGCCCAATGGAGGAATACCGATTCACGAAATAATGCGTCTCATTGCATACATAGCCGGAATACTTATGCTCGCTGGCTGCACCGCGCAGGATGAGAAGCCGACGTTATTTAAAGAACGTGCTGCTGCTTCAGGCATCACTTTTCGTAATGACCTTACAGAAGACGAAAGCCAAAACATTGTAGACTACCTCTACTTTTACAATGGCGCGGGTGTCGCGGTAGCTGATTTTGATCAAGATGGGTTCGAAGACATTTACTTTGTTCGCAACCAAGGCGCGAATGAACTGTATTGGAATAAAGGGGACTGGACGTTTGAAGAGGGCGCAGCAGCCGCTGGTGTTTCCGGTATGTCTGATTTTCAAACGGGAGTCACTGTAACGGACATCAATGCAGACGGCTACCCCGACCTTTATCTAAGTGCTGTAGAATACCTGCATTGGAAGGGTCGAAACGAATTTTACTTAAACAATGGAGACGGCACTTTTACGGAAACGCGATTGATTGACGGAATGGATGTTGTTGGCTATGGACAGCAAGCCCTCTTCTTTGATGCAGATAATGACGGCGATCAAGATCTGTATGTGTTGCGCCATAGCGTGCATCCATCGGGTGCATACAATAACGCTTCCCAACGCGCGGTTCGAGATGCAAAGGCGGGGGATCTGTTTTATTTAAATACAGGAAATACACATCAGCCCGTGTTTGAAGACCGCTCTGAAGCTTGGGGGGTTTTAGGATCGCAGATTGGTTATGGATTGAGTATCGTAGCGGAAGATTTTAATGCCGATGGGTTTCTGGATCTATATATCGGCAACGATTTTCACGAAAACGACTATTTGTATTTAAACAATCATGGAGTAGGTTTTGAATTGGTCACTCAAGAGAGTTTTCGGGCAAACAGTAAATTCACTATGGGCGTTGACGTAGGGGATATGAACGGGGACGGTTTGGTGGATTTATTTACGCTCGACATGAAACCGTGGGACGAAATTGAACGCAAAAATGCCTTAGGTGCAGAGCCGTTTCCTATTCATAAATACAAGCGTGGACAGGGTTACGTGGAACAATTTCCTAAAAACAGCTTGTACCTTAATGCAGGGAATATTCCCCGAAAAGAAAAAAGTGCACTGCCCGTTTTTGAAGATGTTGCCGCTTTGTTCCAGGTGGAAAGCACGGACTGGAGCTGGGGGGTGTTGATGGAAGATTTCGACGGAAACGGCACCAAAGATGTATTCATAACCAATGGAATTAAACGCCGTCCTAACGATCTAGACTATATCCAATTTTTAAGTACCGGTGGTGGAGCTGCAGCGACCGATGAAGAGATTTATGAGAATATGCCACCAGGGGCAGTGGAAAACAAAGCCTACAGCAATCACGTACGGGATGAGTTCCTCTATGAATCGGCCCTTATAGAATCCTCTGAAACATGGGGTCTGAACTACAAGGGCACCAGTAATGGAAGCGCCTACGGCGATTTTAATAACGACGGAAAATGGGATCTCGTAGTAAACAACCTTGATGGTCCCGCTTTGCTTTATCAGAACGTATTGGGAACTTCCTCTACAATGGTCGACTTTGGCGGTTATATGGTAACATACAAAAAACGCAGTGGAGCGCTGCCGCATTGGAATTTAGGCACACGTGGGTGGCTCAGTCACAGTTCTACTCGAAGAATTGCAGACGACTTTGGCGGATCTATATTGGTGAATTGGCCCAATGGCAATGACGAAGTTTTCCTACTGACCCCTGGCGCGCTCAACACACTGCGTCCAGGACAGGGCACAACTATGGGAGTAAAAACCGACATGAACCTGTTCTCAAAATACAACAGCTCCATCCCTGACACCCTGCCGTTCGAGCACGAGGAAGACAGTTATACCGCTTTTAATCAAACGCCATTGTTGCTCGAAGGTGTAGATGAAATGGGTCCCGCTGCTGCAGTGTTCAATGGCGCACTATTCGTGGGAGGCAGCACTAAAAAGGCACCCGTCTGGATTACTCCTTCTTCTGGTGGGTGGGATACTACAAAAGTGACTTCAGATACCGATTATGAAGATACCGATGCTGCGGTGATCCATTTAGGCAACGGCACCCCAGCTTTACTGGTTGTGAGCGGCAGCAGCCAAAGACCTAACAATAGCCTGCAACAACAAGATCGTTTGTATTTGACCGCGCGTTCTAAATCTCCCGGAATTGTCATTGCTGGCCCAGGAACTAACGCAGCTGCGGTTGCGGTTTTGGACATGAATGGAGACGGTATTGAAGATGCGTTTGTTGGAGAGCGATGTGTTTGGAACGACTACGGTGCCGCCCCAAATCACGCCATTTATTTTGGAAACGAAAACGGTGGTTTAGACTGGATCCACCAGGATTGGACCACACGTTTAGGAATGATTACTGACGCAATAGGGGCAGATTTAGATGGAGATGGTAAAAAAGAATTGGTCGTCGCCACAGATTGGGGAAGCGTTCAAAAAATAGACTTTAGCTCAGGTACCCCTGAAATCAGCAGCCTCACTGAAGCCGGGCTCTGGCGTCACCTGAATGCGGGAGATATCGATGGAGACGGCGACCTGGATCTGCTCGTTGGTGCGGTAGGTGAAAATCACGGCATTGCCCTTAATGACGAGGAACCGCTCGAATTATGGATTAAGGATTTAGACCATAACGGCGACCGCGATTTTCTTTACAGCTATGTAAATCAAGGTATACGCTATCCACTTTTTGGGCGTGATGCACTCATCAAAGAGAGTGTGCACTACCGAAAGTCCTATTTGAAAAACAGGTCCTTTTCCGGCAAGCCTTTTGATGAATTGTTCCAGGATGAACTCAATGAAGCACAAAAGCTGAGTGTTCACTCAACTGCCAGCGTGCTGCTACAAAATCAGTTGGATACATTTGTATCTTTTACCCTACCTAACCACTGTCAACGTGCGCCGCTTACCGCTAGCTATTTTCGTGATGGCGCATTTATAGTGGGCGGGGGAACAAACGCCTTTCATACGAGCATCGGAACTGTTGAAAATATGTGCGGATTCGAAGTGTTCTTAGGAGAAGTAGGGCTCGAAAGTAAACGCCTTCCTTATTTGTTACGGGGTTCAGTAGCGGACATGGTGGCTTTTGAAAACAGGCTTGTAGTACTCATGAACGACGGCCCGGCAATCGTGCTTTATTAAAAAATTATTGCGTCATTTTATTCCCTTAAATCCTATGAAAACAGCACGTTACAACAGCTTCCTACTAAGTATCGGATTGCTCTTAACGCAGTGTACTTTAGACCCGGAATGCACTTGGGAAGATTTCTATCCTACGTTTGACTCTTACGTTCATTTTGAATCAGTCGAAGGGACCGATTTACTGCTCATAGGTCCGGAATTTGATGCCTCTATAGATCTTTACACCGGCTACGTCATAAGAACCGATTCCGCTTACGACGCCTTAACTGCTTTCTCAATTGATGAAAATTGTCCGTATTGTATTTATCCTGAGATTGACTTTGACGAATACACCTTAGTGGGTTTCCCTTTAGAAATTTCGTGCCTTGCCATCAATTACATAAAACTCTCTGCTACTCCAGACGGCTGGCAGTATTCATTAAAAACAGCCGATCAAACACAATGCAATCAATTGCTTTGTGATAATTTTAGTTTTAATTGGATCCTTCTACCAAAATCAGTTGATACAACCCATATCGCTTTTGAAGCAGGCGTTGCCCGATACTTTTGCGATTGCTAAACCGCTGCCATGAAAAATTTACTCCCATCGCTCACCGCGCTATTTATTAGTTTATTTCTCGTACAATGTGCGCCAAAAGAAGCTTACACAGATCATTCACGCGACCTACAAAACGAATTCGAGGCCATTACACAAATCCTGGTACATGATATTTTTTCGCCGCCTGTAGCTGCACGAGTGTACGCTTATACCGCTACCGCGGCCTATGAAGTCGTGGCGCAAAGCCACCCTGATTACCGTTCGCTCCAAGGACAATTTAACGACTTCCCTTCTCTACCAGCGGCGCCTAACTCCAAGCTTTATGTTCCTGAAGTTGCAGCATTGCATGCAGCAGGAAAGGTGGCCACGGCATTGGTTTTCTCTGAAGACCGCATGCAGGAGCATATGGATGAAGTGATGGCGAAATTGGTTCAATACCATGGAAGAGAATCCGTTTCCATTTCAAAGGCATATGGGGAAACTGTCGCAGATTACGTATTGAACTGGTCAAAAGGCGATAATTACAACCAAAGCCGCACTTTCACGAAATACGAAATCAACGATGATCCAATGCGCTGGAAACCGACGCCTCCAGATTACATGGACGGCATTGAACCCCATTGGCGCAACATTCGTACGCTAGTGATGGACAGCGCTCAGATGTTCAAGCCGGTGCCGCCGCCAACTCCTAGCTTGGACACGGCGACCAAATTCTACAAGGACCTCATGCAGGTCTATCATACCGTGAATAACTTAGATGAAGAGCAAACGGCCATCGCTAAGTTCTGGGACTGCAATCCTTATGTGAGCGTTCATCGTGGACACGTAATGCTCGCTACAAAAAAGATTACTCCTGGGGGTCACTGGATAGGAATCACTGGCATTGCATGCCGAAAAGCCGGTTTGAATTTCTATTCTACCGCTGATGCATACCTTCGCGCTTCAACGGGACTCTTTGATGGTTTTATTTCATGTTGGGACGAGAAGTACAGATCGGAATTGGTTCGTCCTGAGACGCTGATTAATGAGAATTTTGATGCGCAATGGAAACCTTTATTACAAACGCCGCCCTTCCCTGAATATACTTCCGGCCACAGCGTAATTTCAGGCGCTGCAGGAGCTATGCTCTCTGGGATATTTGGTCAAAATTTTTCGTTTCAGGATTCCACCGAAAGGCCATACGGACTGCCCGATCGCTCCTATCCAAACTTTACCGCTGCTTCCGATGAAGCCGCCATCTCGCGATTATATGGGGGTATACACTATATGCCAGCTATCGAAATAGGTGTCTCCCAAGGGCGTTCCTTAGGCGCACACATTGATTCTACTCTAGTTACCTATACCGGAAATGAATAAACCATTTAAATGGGCATTGCACATCAACTTCTTTGTCTTTGCCATCCTTCTGAATAGCGTCGGGATTGTCATCCTGAAAAGCATCAATAATTATGGCATTACCGAAGTGCACGCGAGCACGCTCGAGCTCTTCAAGGACATGCCTATTGCCATCATCAGCTTCGCCTTCGCCAGCTTTATTCCACGGATGGGCTACAAAAAGGTCATGCTCATAGCCTTGAGTATTGTGTCGTTGGGCTTGTTGCAGATGTATTTGGGCAACAGCTTCGTTTCCGCGCAAATCCTCTTCGCTATTGTGGGCTGTACCTTCGCCTTGATCAAGGTCAGCGTCTATGGCGCTATCGGCCTAGTAACCTCGGGCGAGCAGGAGCATAATTCACTCATGAGCACCATTGAAGGAACGTTCATGTTCGGGGTGGCCCTCGCTTACTTCCTGTTCCCGGCGTTCAATAATCCAGAGGATCCCAATGCTTGGCTGAACGTCTACCTCGTTTTGTTGGGGTTGGTGCTGCTTGCAGGTGCGTTCATGGTCCGCATTCCAGAACTGCCAAAGGTGGCCTCTGAAAACACCTTGGCGCAAGAATTTCAGGCCATGCTGGGGCTCATCGTAAAGCTCTTGGTCATCGTCTTTGTCATCTCAGCCTTTCTCTATGTGATGGCGGAACAGGGCATCATGACTTGGCTTCCTACCTTCAATGAGAAGGTGTTGAACCTCAGCGAAGACAACAGCATTCGCATGGCGAGCATTTTGGCCATTACCCTCGGGGTAGGGCGCATTATTGGCGGGAAACTTACCGAACGCTTCCACTGGAGCGCGGTTTTGTCCGTAGCCATTATTGGTGCGATGTTGCTGGTCGCCTTTGTTTTGCCGCAGGCTTTGGATACTGAAGTAGCGGCAAGCGGTACGCGTATTCTTGGACTTCCTCTAATCGCTTTCATCTTCCCCTTGGTCGGGCTGTTTATCGCCCCTATTTATCCTTTGCTCAATAGCGTGGTGCTTAGTGCCCTGCCGAAGAACATGCACAGTCCTATGACGGGTTTGATCGTCTTGTTCTCTGCCACTGGCGGTACCCTGGGTTCGCGCATTACCGCGTACTTCTTTGAGCATCTCGGCGGCGGAGCCTTCTATTTTACCTTGGTGCCGATGACGCTATTGTTGGTGGCGGTGTTAATGCTCAAACGATTGACGGCACAAGGCCATGCATAGAATTGACCGTGATCTCAAAGAGCTCTTTGTCGCGCTGCACACCTCAGGGATTTGGCACGACGAGAAAGCCCTTTCTGACGCTGTGTTGAAGCATGCCCCCGAAGTGATTCTCGCGGCCTATGAGGTTGAAAAAGACGCTTCGGATTTTGACTTGGAGCAATTCTTCCACGCACATTTTGATTTTGCTCAGGATGCTGCTGTTGATTTTGTGGCCAATTCCACTAGAACCCCAGAAGAGCATATAGACGCGCTGTGGCCTTATCTGCACAAAAGCAGGGATGTGGCTGAGCGATCCTCAAAAATCCCGCTACCGTACAGCTATGTGGTTCCAGGGGGTAGGTTCCAAGAGGTCTACTATTGGGACAGTTATTTTACACAGATTGGACTCATCGTTTCGGGCAAGATGTCGTGGGTCGCAGATCTCGTGGCGAATTTTGATTACCTCATTCAAACCTTAGGCCATGTCCCCAATGGCAACCGCACCTATTACGAAAGCCGCAGTCAACCGCCCTACTTTGCGTTGATGGTCGACGGGCTGGCGCAAGCCTCGGAAGACCCCGATGCCGTTTATGCCAGACACTTGGACGCCTTGAAAAAGGAGCTTGCTTTTTGGAGCGCGCCGGAGCGCACACGAGAAGGCTTGACCCGCTATTACGATAGGGAGAATGGGCCGCGGGTGGAGATGTTTGGGACGGATCTGGAGTGGTTATCACACGCGGAACAACGCCCAGAGTTTTTCCGCCACTTGAGGGCGGCTTGTGAGAGCGGTTGGGATTTCTCCTCAAGATGGTTTGAGCAAGGGAAAGGGTTAGAGAGTATAGAAACGCTGGATTTGTGTCCGGTAGATTTGAACTGTCTGCTCTATTTCTTGGAGGAATTGTTGGGAAGAATTACCGGTGAAAAGGAGTATGTAGAGGCCGCGCAGCAGAGAAAATTGGCCATTCAAGAAAAAATGTTTGACCCCGAAAAAGGGTTCTTTGATTGGCAGTGGAGTGAGGATCGATTGAGATGTGAGCATCCGTCCGCAGCCATGATGTACCCCTTGTTTTTAGGAGTGGCTACTGAAGCGCAAGCTGAAGTGGTTGTGGCGCAAATGAACATCCACTTGCTTCAGGCGGGCGGCATTACTACTACCCCAGTGTTTTCGGGACAGCAATGGGACGCCCCGAACGGATGGGCGCCGTTGCAATGGGTAGCTTTTGAGGGACTCAGAAAGTATGGGTACGACGAGGAAGCCCGTGAGGTGGGGGAGCGTTGGTTGCGCACTTGCGAGGTGGTATATGAGGCCCAAGGCAAGTTTGTCGAGAAGTACAATGTCTACGAGCCTGAGAACCTCAGCGCCGGTGGCGAATACGATCTACAAGACGGCTTCGGCTGGAGCAACGGCGTGTATTTGGCCATGAAGGCAGCGCTTAAATAATAAGCCCCGGGCGAACCCAGGGCTTATCGGCTTTACATACAGCTTCTGTGATAAAGCTACTATTCGGTTATTGGGTGAAGGATGGCGCCAAAGCCACCGCCCGAAGCTAATCTGATGTTTAGTGCTTCTTCACCGGTTAAAGTGATGGTTTCAATGGTTACAGCGTAGGGGTTGGTTTCCCAATCTGCATCATCTGCATCTCTATAGATCGTGGCTTCATAAGAAGTATTTGGCTCTAGGAAGTCGAGGTCGATGCTTAGGTCGCGAGCCCCTTCGGCGTTCGCTGCACCAATGTACCAGCTGTCCGAATTTTTGGGCGTGCGTG
>JAHEKP010000078.1 GCA_024638285.1 Cryomorphaceae bacterium | reverse complement strand
CTTACAGTCCATCATACCAGCTCCAGTTTGCTTTCTGAGTTGATTTACTTCAGCAGCGGTAATCTTTGCCATGATATAGAGTATTAATTTGAATTTTAATTAAAAAGAGAGCCGCAAAGGTATCCCTACGGCTCTCTCAAAAAGACTTTATTGTTTCAACAAACCGTTAAGGATTAAGCCTTAGCCGCTTTCTTGTCAATTTTTGCTTGCTCAGCAGTCGCTTTATCGCTCTTGCGCTGAGAGAGACCTTCTTTTACACCTGCAGTAACGAACTCCATTACAGCTGCGATACTTCTTGAAGCATCATCGTTTGATGGAATTGCGTAATCTACGCGACGCGGGTCTGAATTTGTATCAACCATACCAAAGGTTGGAATGCCCAACTTGATGGCTTCATCTACAGCAATGTGTTCACGCTTGATATCAACGATAAACAAGGCAGCTGGCAAACGATTCATATCTGCTACTGAACCCAAATCCTTCTCAAGCTTTGCACGCTGACGGTCTACTTGAAGACGCTCGCGCTTAGAAAGTGTTTCGAACGTACCGTTTTCCTTCATCTTGTCAATGCTCTGCATCTTCTTGATGGCTTTACGGATCGTTACGAAGTTCGTCAACATACCCCCTGGCCAACGCTCAGTTACGTAAGGCATGTTCGCATCGCCAGCGTATTTCGCTACGATTTCTTTTGCTTGTTTTTTCGTTGCTACGAAAAGGATTTTACGACCTGATGCTGCGATTTTTTGTAGCGCTTCTGTAGCCTCTACCATTTTCGCTTCAGTTTTGTGAAGGTCGATGACGTGGATTCCATTGCGCTCCATGAAGATGTAAGGCGCCATGTTTGGATTCCACTTACGGGTGAGGTGTCCAAAGTGAACACCGGCATCCATGAGTTTCTTAATATTGTCTGTTACTGCCATTTTTTTGAGTTTACTTTCCCTAGTAAGCAATGCACCAGTAGCCTTTTGAGAGTCTGGTCCATTTGGATACTAAATCTCGATTAACGTTTAGAGAACTGGAATTTCTTACGTGCTTTCTTCTGACCGAATTTCTTACGCTCAACCATACGTGGGTCACGAGTAAGTAGTCCGGCAGGCTTCAACGATGTGCGGTTCTCGTTATCAATCTCAGAAAGAATACGAGATACACCCAAACGAATTGCCTCCGCTTGACCAGTGATACCACCACCAAATACATTGACTTTAACGTCGTATTTGCCAGTAGTTTCTGTCAAACTGAAAGGCTGCTCCATTTTGTAGTGCAACGGCGCAGTGTTGAAGTAGTCCTTATAGTCCTTGCCATTTACGGTGATGGTACCAGTACCTTCATCCATGTAGACACGAGCTACAGAAGTTTTACGTCTTCCAATTGCGTGAAACTTTGCCATTTATTATTACTTATTTGATTTCATTAATGTTGATCGCCGTTGGCTTTTGAGCTTCGTTCTTGTGCTCAGGGCCAGCATATACGTGCAAGTTGCGGAACAACTCTGCACCTAGGCGATTCTTAGGAAGCATACCCTTTACTGCCTTTTCGACAATGCGCTCAGGGAACTTTGCCATGATTTGCTCAGGGTTTGTAGTGCGCTGACCACCTGGGTAGCCCGTGTGCCACACGTACGTTTTCTCCGTCATTTTGTTTCCGCTCAAAACAACCTTCTCAGCGTTCACTATAATAACGTTGTCGCCACAGTCAACGTGAGGTGTGTAATTAGGCTTGCGCTTACCTCTTAAAAGCAAGGCTACCTTAGATGCCAAACGTCCTAGTGTTTGACCTTCTGCGTCAACTACTACCCAGTTCTTTTCAACTGTCGCCGCGTTGGCTGAAACTGTCTTGTAACTTAATGTATTCACCGCTAATGCGTTTTATATGTTTAAAGTGGTTGTGTGTACAACCCCCAAAAAGGGCTGCGAAAATACATCTTTATTTAGCTAAGAACCAAAAATCTATGCACAAATTGTTGACATCTTGAATAGTGCACGCTTTTTGAGTTGGATTCGTGGACATTTAACACGAAATTGCACACCATGCAAAAATACATACTATCCCCTATTCTAGCAGTATTTATCCTTCTTTCTGCGCCGCTGTTTGGACAAAAGTGCGGCCATGATGTGCTCGAAGAAGAAGTTAAAAGACTGTATCCCAACTTTGAAGCAGACGAAATTGAATTCATCTCATCTGTAAATTTTAACGAAACCCACAACACAGAAGCGGTCGTGCATACCATTCCTGTGGTCGTGCATATCATCTACGATACACAAAGCGATAATATATCTGACAAACAGGTTCGTGATGCAATTATTGGGTTGAATGAAGATTACCGACGCTTAAACGCAGATACTTCTAATACTCGCTCTATTTTTCAGGGGGTAGCGGCGGATTGCGAGATCGAATTTCAATTAGCAAAACTGGACCCTCAAGGGAACTGTACGACGGCCATTACTCGAACGCAAAGTGCACTGAGCGTAGGCGCCAACAATAATGTAAAAGGATTGATCAGCTGGCCAAACAACAAGTACCTAAATATCTGGGTTGTGAACAGTATTACGCTGTCCGGAAGCGGCACAGGAACGGTTTTGGGGTACGCTTATAAACCCAATCCGGGACAGAGTACGACGTACGACGGAATTGTAATTCGTCACGACCGGATGGGAAGAATTGGCACAGGGGTTAGCATGGGAAGAACCCTAACGCATGAGGCCGGTCATTATTTAGGACTCGACCACCCGTTCAAAGGTGGATGTTTCGCAGGAGACAATTGTGCAGATACACCACCAGTATTGGAGGCGAGCTACGGGTGTAATACAAATGCCAATACCTGTTCCAATGACAGTCCTAACAAGCCTGATATGATCGAGAACTATATGGATTATGCGGACGATAATTGCATGAATTTATTTACCGACGATCAGCGCGCCATAATACGTTCGAATCTGGCGAACATCGTTAGACGAGGATATTTAGTGAGTACCACGAATGCACAAACTACGGGAATTGAGCCCGGTATGGCACTACCGTGTGCGCCTCAAGCAAATTTCAAGGCGAGCCAAACCGTTGTTTGTAATGGAACTGCGGTCCAATTCACTGATATAAGCACCTTTGGAAATGCCACCAATTGGTCTTGGTATTTTCCAGGAGGAACTCCATCTACTTCAACTGCGCAGAATCCAACCGTTACCTACAACAACGCTTCAGGTAACACCTTTAAAAATTACGATGTTGGACTAACCGTATCTAATGCGGTAGGGGCATCACAGTCCTCTATTGACGGCTACGTGAGTGTGCAGCTGCCAAACAGCACCATATGGGCGAACAACTTCAACTCTGGCTTTGAGTTTAATCCCATTCCCAACGGAACCTGGCACGTAGAGAATTCGGAGGGCGATAATATCAAATGGGAACGCAATAGCTTCAATAGTTTCGAAGGAGACTATTCAGTTAAGCTTGATAATTACAACAATGCCCCTGATAATTCGGATGCATTGGTCACGAATTTTATCAAAGTAGATCGAGCGACGGCTATGAATTTCAGTTTCCGCTATGCTGTGGCCAGTAAGCCCGGTTTTGCCATGGATCAATTAAACGTTAGCGTGAGTCAAGATTGTGGTCAGACTTGGGAAAGTGTGCGCAGTTTGCTTGGACCGCTATTATATGCGACAACCAACAAACCCAATCCATGGAATCCTACTACGAGCAGCAATTGGCGTAAAGTAACTATTGGGCTCAATGATTATGTAGGCAACCAGCCCATTATGATCAAGATTGGCTTCATTTCAGGTGGTGGGAATAACGCCTTCCTAGATGATTTCAACCTGGATGTTACGCTTGATCAAGAAGACCTCAGCGCAGCGCACATCACTATTTATCCTAATCCAAGCAACGGCCGCTTTAGCGTGCAAGGTCTCCCTGCCGGAACACCGTATACCATTTACAGTACGGACGGTCGAGCGCTTCAGAAAGGTCGCCTAGATATAGATGCTTCACTTGAGCTTTCGGCTCCTGCGGGCTATTACCTATTCCAAGCTGCTAGTATTCGTAAAGCATTGATCATTCAATAAACCGCGAACCTGCTCGGCGAAGCCCCCGGCGGAGCCGAAAATTTAAGCATAAAAAAGGCGCCCCGTGGGGCGCCTTTTTCGCAAGGTGCTATTTGCGAATTTCTTCTTCTATGTCGGTAGGAACCATGATGTCCACGGGATGTTCTTCGAGGTATTCCAGCAGGCCATTATAATCCTCAAAGAGGAAGGTCATAACGGTTTGTGTGGCTTCGTCGGTACGCTTCGATAATTGGTCAAACAACGCTTGCTCATTGCTGCCCCAAGCACGTGATGAACTCAAGAGCTGCCACAACGAACTGCCCCATTGGCTCGACCAAACCTCTGGCTGTTCGAAATATCCCTTAG
>JAHEKP010000040.1:9765-23316 GCA_024638285.1 Cryomorphaceae bacterium | reverse complement strand
TTTAGTAGAAGGAGCAGCGGCGAGTAAAGAAGAATACTTGCGTAAATTGATTGATCTCACGAAGTAATTCTACAAAGATCTACATGCAAACACCCCCGGGCGCGGAGCGCCCGGGGGTGTTTTTTTTGTCTGAAAATTTTGCGCAGAGGTGTATAAAAAACGAAAGGGAGCCGCCAAGCTCCCTTTCTACCTAAACCGCCATGAAAATCTGCTTGCGCAGAATGTTCCATATATATACTTAAACGCAATTGTATCAACGTAGTTCACGCGTGTTGCAAAAAAAGTGTAGTTTTTTTTAAAATCATGAAGTTGGACAGAAATACGCCCCGCCCAATATAAAAAAAGCCGCTCCAGAAGGAGCGGCTAATAGTCATTTCAGCAAGAAAATACTTAGTGCTTTGCAAGGTAATCTGCGACACCGTCGTGTGTGGCGTTCATGCCTTCTTGGCCTGGTGTCCAGTTTGCAGGACAAACTTCACCTTTCTCTTCGAAGTACTGAAGTGCATCTACCATGCGCATCGCCTCATCAACAGAGCGACCTAATGGGAAGAAATTCACCAACTGGTGCATAACAGTTCCTTCTCTATCGATCAAAAACAAACCACGGTAGGCAATCATTTCTCCCGTAGAAGTTAAGTTGCCATCTTCGTCGTACGACCATTCTCCATCAAGCACGTCGTAGTTGTGAGCAATGGTTTTGTTGGTATCTGCAACAAGAGGGTAGGTAACGCCTTCAATACCGCCGTTGTCTTTACCCATCTGTAACCAACCCCAGTGGCTTTGCTCAGTGTCTGTTGATACTGCTATCAGTTCTACGCCTTTAGATGCGAATTCTTCCTTACGCGCTTGGAAAGCGTGCAATTCGGTAGGACATACAAAGGTGAAGTCTTTCGGGTAGAAGAATAAGATTACATACTTTCCTGCGTAATCTGATAGTTTGAAGTTGTCAACGATTTCTTCGCCATTGATTACCGCAGAAGCAGTGAAATCTGGCGCTTTTTTACCGACTAGTACAGCCATTTTATTTTGGTTTTAAGAGTTTACTTTGGTCAAAAGTACGATAGTCAAACCTGTTGTCTTCAAAAAACGTATTAGGTTTTATCTATGACCACATTTAAGAAGCTATAGGGTCAAACCAGAATTGATCCAACCGGCTAACAGCATGCCTGCGAGCACAAAGATCAACTTTACGGCATTGAACCTGTGATTTTGAGAGCTTTCGAATAGAATGGTTGTGCTCACATGGAGCAGGATACCTACTGCTATAGCAAGCAATTGTGAGCTCCACTGCCCAACTTTAATAGTATTGACGGCTAAAGCCCCTGCCGGAGTAGCGAAGGCAAAAAGTACTAAGACACCTAATAAAGTTGAATATCGAACACCAGATTTTCGTAATGCCCCTGTGACGAGAAGGGCAATGGGAAGCTTGTGCAAGGCAATGGCCCATAGAAAACCACCGGTAGCATGATTGTGGCCATGTGCGCCTGTACTTGTGAGCGGCATTCCCTCCAAAAAAGCATGCAAAAGCAAACCTGAAATAGCAAGCCATGGAACTTTGGATGTTTTTGTATGAAAGTGACCGTGTTCGAGTCCCTCACTGAGATGGTCTAGGAGCAATTGGATTGCAAACCCCAACATGATCCACCAACCCATATTCCAATTTCCGTGCTCGAAAATCTCAGGAAGCATATGGGTCAAGAGCGTAGCAAAGAGAAATGCGCCTGAAAAGGAAAGCAGGTATTTAAAGGATTTCGATTCCGTGGGTATCACCCAAGCGGCACCGGCGCCTATGGCTACACTAAGAAGAAGAACTATCCAAATCATGAATCCAATGGTTTCTGAGCAATAATAATCAATCGGTCGCTTTCCACGGATGAAAAAGGCGATAAGTCATAGTCACCATGTTGATCTAAAAGTCGAAGTCCAGCGGTTTCTATGAAAGTCTGAAGTTCATGCAGTTCAAAAGCCCGGACACGTTCCTCAAACTGAAGTATGTTACAGCCTGGCTCCTCAAAGGATATACGTTTTACAATGCTTTTATCCTCAATACGACGAGTAATTTTATATTGAGTTAATTCCGTTTGTACGATATCTTCCGGCACTAATTGAGCGGCGATTTTTTCTGCATTCATGTAATCTAAAACCAGTTTGCCGCCAGGTTTTAATGCACCTGCCATGTTTAAAATGGCTTGGGCGTGCATAGCGTCGTCTTCAAAATAACCAAAGCTTGTAAAGAGATTGAACACCCAATTTGCCTTTGGAACTTCAAGCGGTTCGAGCATATTCCCTACCTGAAATTCCAGCCCTTCATGCGCAAATTGGTTCGCAAATGAAATACTCTCAGGGCTCAAATCAATACCAATGGTGTCCAATCCTTGACTAGCAAGCACCTGCGCGTGTCGGCCTCGACCGCATGCGACATCGATAGCCAGTTCTCCTTCTAAAACGCCCAATTGCTGACACAATGATATAATGAATCCTCTCGCCTCGTTTAGGTCGCGGTGTTGGTAGAGGTCGTGATAATAGGGGGTGTTAAACCAGGTTTGGTACCAGGGTTGACTCATAGTTGTTTAGATCAGTGGAGCAATATACGGCTGAAACATTTTTACAATCGCTACAAGAATCACAGCGATCAAGACTTTGCGGGTGATGGCGTTGGCTTTTTTATGTTGTACCACTTTTTTCGCACCAAATCGTGCGCCCAAAGACGTGCCCAAGGCTAAAGTAAGTCCATACGCCCAGTCAATGCTACCGCTCCAAGCATAAATGATAAATGCGGGTATGGTCATGAGAAAAGCAACAAACAATTTCATGATATTGCCATCGCGAAGGGCGTATTTAGCAAGCAACACGGAGATGGATAAAAAGAAAATACCAAAGCCCATTTGTATGAACCCACCGTATAAGCCTAAGCCAAAATACGTAAGCCAAAGCGCAGGCGTTCGTTTGTTTTTTGACCCGTCTGTTGGGATGAGCCATTTTTTTGGATTAGTGAGGGTGGTTATCAGTAAGAGAATCATGATGGAGCCTATGGTGATTCGCATCAAATCTTCCGGTAAGTCTATGGCTAAATTTGCTCCAATAATGGCGCCTATAATGACGGGAGGAATGATGAAATAGCTCTGTTTCATCATGTATTTCGTCCGGGCGGTTTTGGATAATGCACTTATGGCGCTTGTAGTTTGAAAAAGTGCGCCAACTCTATTGGTGGCATTTGCCGCATTTGCATCGAGTCCCACCCACATCAGTAATGGGAGTGTTATCGCGGATCCATTGCCCGCGACGACATTGATTAATCCAGCGGCAAAGCCGCCAATCACAAGGGCAATTAATTCAAACCAATCCAACATGGGGCTAAAGTTAGCGTACATTTGTAGTCTAAATAGCAGAAAGGTGCTCGAAAACAAAGATTACCGCCTCATTGTAAAAACGCTCTATGGGCTAGAAGAAATTCTAAGCAAAGAGTTGCTCTCGCTTGGCGGACGAGAAATTCAAAAGATCAACCGTGCTGTCGCCGTAGTGGGGGATCTTGGCTTCGTATATAAAATTAACATTGCTCTTCGCACTGGTTTGAAGGTACTCTTGCCTTTAAATGAGATTCAAATGGAGACTGTAGAGGATTACTACGACGCAGTCTATGAGATTCCTTGGGAAGATTTATTTGATGAAGGAAAAACGTTTGCAGTTCACGTTGTGGGTACAAACGAAGAGCTCAACCACAGTAGTTTTGCAGGTCTAAAAGCGAAAGATGCTATTGTAGATCGCTTTCGGGATAAGCTGGGCGTCCGTCCTTCTGTAGATAAACACGAACCAGAGGTTCCCATTCATATTCATATTTCACGCGATACGGTCCGTATTTACCTAGACACTTCAGGTGAAAGTTTGCATCGACGTGGCTACCGTCTTGAAGCAGCAAAAGCACCATTGAATGAAGTTTTGGCTGCCGGAATCATTATGCACAGCAAATGGAACGGTGGAATGCCAGTTCTTGATCCTATGTGCGGATCGGGAACATTTTTAGTAGAATCGGCGCTCATTGCGCACAACATGCCGGCAAATATTTACCGCGATTCGTTTGCGTTTTTTAACTGGAAGGGCTTTGAGGAAGAACTGTTTGTTAAAATCAGAGAAGGCTTGTTAAGTCGCGCAAAAGAGTATGACGGAAAGTTCTTTGGTCGAGATATAGACGTCTACAGTTTAGATGCGGCTGCTGCGAACATAGAGCGCAGCATGTTTGAAGATGCAGTGCGTTTGAAGCGTGCCGATTTTTTCGAGGAAGACCCACCTGCTGAAAAAGGTTTGATGCTGATCAATCCACCCTATAACGTGCGTATCCAGGCCGATACTCACCGGATGTATCGTGAAATAGGAGATACATTGAAAGAGAAATATGCCGGATGGGAAGTCTATTGGATTACGTCTGATCTTGAAGCGATTAAAAGCATCGGATTACGACCGTCAAGAAAATGGAACCTTTTTAACGGGGAATTGGAATGTAAATTGCTACGTTTTGATATGTATGAGGGGACTAAAAAACTCCATAAATTGAATCGATAAACACAGCTTATGAAACGCATCATTATTCTTCTTGTTTTACTTCTTCAGTTCCATGCGAATGCTCAGAGCTACAGCAGTAATCAGCGTAGAGTTTCTCGTGAAATAGATAAAATAATGGCCGTTACTTCAGATATAATTGACGGTACGATGACCTATGAAAAGTACAGAAAAGTGCAACCGCTCTTTGAAGAGCAAAGTAAGACCTGGCGTAAGAGTCAACGTTCCTTAGACCGATTAGATGAAGCGCCTGAGGCGGAACTTATTGCTGCAGTCAATGATCACATTGGCGGGCTCATTGAAATTACCCAAGAGAATTTAAAGTATTGGTTTCAAGAGGATTCACGTTCTAGTTATGGTCACAAATACGTTGATGAAGCGGGGCATCATCTCACTGCAGTTGTAGAGGCTTTAAATGCCTATGCTGAACAATATGATGTGAACACGCGCACCTCGGAGGAATTGGAGCGGTTTCAGACGCAAATGGAGTTGTTCCGTTACACGAAGGAAATGAAGCGGGGAGCGAATGAGGTAGATAGCCTCGTTAGTTATTTGCAATCGGAAATAGGTTCTACAGATATTGACGCCTTGTATAAAGCGCAAAAGGCTCTTGTGAAAGCATTGAGTAAGGAACTACGTGGCTATGGTGAAGAGCGGTTCTTCAATGGTCAAACGGAGCTGCATGAGGCGTATCAGAAATATTACATTGAACTGTTAGAATTAGCTTCTGCGGATATTTTAGCCGACCTCACGAAAATGCGTTACGATCTTGTTGAATTTAACAGCATCGCATCAAGTACTGAAGTATCCGCTAAAAAGACGTTGAGTTTCTTTGACAACGAAATGCGCTTATTGAATAAACGCGAGGCTCGATTCGTTCAACGCAATCTACCTAAAGCTCCGAAGCGTTAACCATGCAGGTCGCTGAGGTCATACTTCCACTGCCCTTAGATAAACTTTTCCATTATGCTATTCCGGCAGACATGGTGGGATCCGTGTGTCCTGGAGTACGTATCCTGGTCCAATTTGGAGCGCGAAAAGAATATGCTGCGATTGTAACGCGTGTTCTCGAAGCACCGGATGAGACGGAATTGAAATACCTGATCAGTGTATTGGATGAACATCCTGTGGTTTTAGAGCATCAGTTGCTGCAATGGTCTTGGATGGCGTCGTACTACATGGCACCTGTTGGTGATGTAATGAATGCTGCTTTACCCCCTGGTTTAAAGCTTTCTTCGCAAAGTATCGTCGTACTGGATCCTGAAGTTGTTCCTGATGAATCATCGATGTCTGATGCCTTATTCAGGTTGTATGATGCCTTGCGCAACCATCCGAAACTCACACTGGATGAGGTACGCGAATTTTGCCAAGTAAAGCAACCCATGCCTTTAGTGCAAAAAGCATTGGAAGAAGGGTGGGCATTGCTTGAAGAGGAATTGAAAAAGGTCGCACGGGCGAAAAGAAGAAAACTTGTTCGCCTCTCACCGGAGTCATTAGCAAATCTTGATGGGGCCTTTGAAGCCTCGAAAAGATCCACTGCCCAAACGGAAGCACTTTTAGCTCTGGTCGCACATTGCGGTTCCGAAAACAACTTTCAAGACAAGCGTGGCTTTCAGAAGAAGCAAAACATAACTTCAGCGGCCTTGTTGGCCTTAATAAAAAAAGGAATCATAGAGGAAGTTGAAGAAATTGACGGTACTACTGCGGCATCAGCACCCATGACGGAGATTACTCTTTCCGCGCCACAACTTGAAGCCTTAACGTCCATCCAAAAGGGATTTGAAGCGAAGAAACCCGTTGTATTACATGGTGTTACGGCCTCAGGAAAAACAGAACTCTACATAACACTTATTAAAGAGGCCTTCACTAAACACAAGCGTGTTTTGTATCTGCTGCCAGAGATAGCATTAACCACTCAACTCATCAGTCGCCTTCGCATTCACTTCACAGTAGCGGTAAGTCATAGTAAATTTTCTCCTGCCGAGCGTTTAGCCGCTTGGCGTGAAGCGCTGACAAACGATGGTCCGTTACTGGTATTAGGTGCTCGGTCTGCGGTTTTCATGCCTTTGCCTGATTTAGGTCTCATTATTGTGGATGAAGAGCACGAAAGCAGCTTTAAGCAGTATGAGCCCTCTCCAAGATACAACGCAAGGGATACGGCGGTATGGATGTCAAATTCGCGTGACTGTCCCGTTGTGCTAGGATCTGCAACGCCGAGCTTAGAGAGCATGTTTAATGCGCGACAGGGCAGGTATGAATTGGCACAATTACACAAGCGATTCCACACGGCTCCGTTACCTGAGCTTGAAGTGGTGGATATGCTTGGTGCGAAGCAGCGGCGTGAAGTTCAGGGCAATTTTTCCATTGAATTAGTGGATGCGATGCGCCATACACTAAGTAAGGGTGAGAGCGTCATTTTATTTCAAAACCGTAGAGGTTTTAGCACCTTCCAACAGTGCCAGACTTGCGGACACATTGAAGGTTGTACCCGTTGTGATATTTCATTAACCTTCCACAAAGGCCCACAAAAACTCAAATGTCACTATTGCGGATATACGGTGCCTCCGGTAATGAAATGCAGTTCGTGTGGAGGTGAGAGTGTTTTACACAAGGGCTTTGGAACGGAGCAAATTGCCGAAGAGGCCGCCGCACTTTTTCCTAACGCGTCCGTGAAGCGCATGGATCTAGATACGACTCGCGGAAAGCATGCTTTCGGCGACCTGATCCGCGCTGTGGAAAACGGTGAAGTGGATATTTTGGTTGGTACACAGATGGTGACGAAAGGGCTAGATTTTGATCGAGTAGGGCTTGTGGGCATTATGAGTGCGGACAATCTATTGAGCTATCCAGATTTTAGAGCCAATGAGCGTGCATTTCAATTAATTGAGCAAGTGGCGGGACGTACCGGCCGGCGTACCTCAAAGGGGAAGGTGGTTATCCAAGCGATGAAGCCGCGTCACTCCATCATACAATTGGCATTAAATCACGATTTTTCGGGGATGCAGGCTAAGGAACTTACTATTCGACAAGAATACCAATATCCACCTTTTGTCCGACTCATCACCATCACACTGAAGCATAGAGATCAAAAACTACTCCAGCGCGCTGCGGGTGAATTTGCGCGATCATTGCGCAGTAAGATCGGCGATCGATTCTTAGGTCCAGAGTTTGCGCCCATCGCGCGCTTAAAGAACCTGTACCAAATGCAAATCATTGTAAAAGTAGATAAGGGGAATATTGGTGCAAAAGTTCGGGAACGAATTAAAAAATCCCATCAAGAAGTGCTGTTAACGCCAGATTTTAACCGCGTAAAAGTTGTCTTTGACGTGGATCCTAATGCCTAAAATTTAAAGGGGAATTTAGCTTGGACTCCAATGAGATAAGGAAGTCCCAGCTGAAGCTGGTAGGAAGCAATTTCCCAAGAATACCCTAGATATAAGGACGGCGCTACTACTCCTAAATCCATGTCTTGAAGATTAGTGTCAGGCCATCGCAAGTCTATTTGGCCACCTGCATAGCAGTGTTCAGTTATAGACCAATCTTTTCCTGCACCCAATACGACGCCAAGGTTCTTGGTATCTACTCCCAATCCGAAAGATTGAATATAGGCGACTTTTGAAGAGATATAATAGCCCTTGTTGTTGTAGGAGATTCCAACATCAGTGGTGCTTCCCCAACCGGCCATATTGCCGTAGTACGTTTCCAACTTCAACTGTCCCATTCCTGCATAGCACGTTAAGCAGAGTAGTAAGGTCAATGCATTTTTTTTCATCACAAAAAGGGTTGAAACGCCTCAGGAACACCGGCTTCAATCTGAACGGGTTCTTTGGTAGTTGGGTGGTTAAATGCTAGGGATCTTGAATGCAGGCAGATGCTTTTATCTCGTTCGCCTCGTCGAGCACCGTATTTTACATCGCCTTTGATGGGGTGGCCTATGCAGGCAAACTGAGACCTGATCTGATGATGTCGTCCCGTATGCAGGTCTACCTCTAGTAGCGTATAGCGGTCCGCACAGTTCAACACTCTATAAGAGAGTTTAGCTTCCTTAGTTCCTGGTTCAGAGCGACCAAAAGCAATGGATTTATTGTTTTTCGGATTCTTCTTTAGGTAATGGTGGAGCGTTCCGTCTTCTGTTATTTTACCTTCTACCAAGGCCCAATACGATTTCTTCGTTTCCCTGTTTTTGAAGGCTGCATTCATGCGCTCCAGCCCCTTAGAGGTTCGTGCAAACAGCACAACCCCAGTGGTTGGGCGGTCTAACCTATGGATCACTCCTAGGAATACATTCCCCGGCTTATTGTATTTCTCTTTGATATACTCTTTGAGTACATCTGGTAGGGGAGTGTCACCTGTCTGGTCACCTTGTACAAGATCCCCAGCTCGCTTATTAATGGCAAGTAAGTGGTTGTCTTCGTATAAGATTTCAGGCAAGTAAGCCATGTTTAGCTTGTGTAGCTTTCGTCTTCGTTAGGGAAGTCGACGCTTTTCACATCAGCTACATATTCACCTATGGCGCCGGTGATGTCCTCGTAAAGATTGAGGTACCTGCGTAAGAATCGGGGATGAAACTCATGAGTCATACCCACTAAATCGTGGAATACCAAAACCTGTCCGTCTACACCTGGCCCAGCACCGATGCCAATCACAGGGATGTCGAGCATGAGCGCAATCTCTTTTGCAAGTGCTGCAGGGACCTTTTCCAAAACAATTCCGAAACAACCTGCGTCCTGCAAGGCAATGGCATCTTCTTTTAGTTTTGCAGCTTCTGCTGTTTCTTTTGCACGAACGCTGTAGGTTCCAAATTTATAAATGCTTTGTGGGGTAAGTCCTAAATGGCCCATCACCGGAATACCCGCGGTAAGGATCCGTTTGATTCCTTCGATGATTTCGACCCCGCCTTCTAACTTCACAGCGTGACCGCCACTTTCTTTCATCACGCGAATGGCCGAATTAAGGGCTTGCTTAGAATCGCCCTGATACGTACCAAAGGGCAGGTCAACCACCACTAATGCGCGGTCAACTGCACGAATGACGGAGCTGGCGTGATAAATCATTTGATCCAGAGTTATAGGTAGGGTAGTCTCGTATCCCGCCATAACATTTGAAGCGCTATCACCTACGAGTATACAGTCTACACCTGCAGCGTCGACCATTTTTGCCATCGTGTAGTCGTAGGCAGTTAACATGGAGATTTTCTCTCCTTGGTCTTTCATTTGCTGAAGGCTATGTGTAGTTACCTTCTTAAATTCTTTTTTCGCCAATGACATAGTGCACGGTTTTTGTGAATTAAATCATCACAAAGAAAAGCATCCTAAGTGATAGGTTGTATTTTTGAACCCCATGAAAAACTTAATTCTCTTTATTTTCGGATTTATCGCCCTTTTTTCGTGCGACAACTCATTAGATATTAATGCCGATTACGATGTGGAGAACGTCGTTTATGGTCTATTAGATAAAGATAGCGACACTCAGTGGGTCCGGTTGCACCGCACGTATCTAGGGACAGATGGATTGCTTGCTGGAGCAACGCATAGTGATAGTCTGTATTTTGATACGGCCGCTTTGTATTTGGCTCAGCTCAATGATCAAGGCAACGTACTGAACACCTACGAGTTCTACCGGAAAGACACCAACCTCTTAGCGCCTGGAACTTTTACAACCGACAACTATCGATTGTACTGGACAGATGCACCGATCGACCATAATTTTGAATACCGACTACGAGGCTTTATTCCAGGCAATAATAATTTTGAGGCAATTTCGCCGGTGGTAGGCCCTGTTGAGATAACAAGACCCAAAGGCTTTCAAAAACTGACTTTTGGTATTCAGGATGCTAAGTTTGGCTGGGATGCTGCTAAAAATGCGCGGTTGTATCAAGGTTACATTCATTTTAAATATAAGGAAGCCCCGGTACGCAACCCTAAGGATAGTGCCGTCAAGACGGTCACCTATGCTTTACCTACGAGAACCGGATCAAATCTTACGGGTTCCGGGAACTATGTAACGGAGCTCAGTTATGCTGCCTATTACCAGTTTTTGAGAAATAACATTGGTACCACAACTGATACAGTGCGCGTGTTTAAAAGTATAGACTTTGAGCTTTGGGCTGCTGCAGATGATTATGCTACCTACATTAATGTTAGTCAACCGTCACAAGGGATTGTGCAGGAGAAGCCATTATTCACAAACATCGACGGTGGGATAGGCCTCTTCAGTTCTCGTGGCCATACCATTAAAAAACAGATCAAACTTAGCACGACATCTATGGACAGTTTGTGGCGCGGTATCTACACCTGTAATATGGGTTGGGTAGATTTTCAAGGTATCGATTCTGTGATTTGCGTAGACGGATTTCCAGTTAAATTCTAGGAAGACAGAAGAAGACAGTTTGTCACTTTTTTCACTGTGAAAAGTTCCATAGTGACAGATTTATTCGGCCAACTGTGCCAAATTGTGTGCCAAATTGGTTCCTATTCTTTATGGCACAACCCTTGTTCTATAACCGCCGTAAGATTTTGAAAACTCAACCTAAATAATTGATAAAATGGGTAAAATCATAGGTATTGACCTTGGAACCACGAACTCTTGTGTATCCGTAATGGAAGGTAACGAGCCTGTAGTGATTCCGAACAGTGAAGGAAAAAGAACGACACCTTCTATCGTAGGTTTCGTTGACGGCGGCGAACGTAAAGTAGGAGATCCTGCGAAACGTCAAGCCATCACTAACCCTGAGAAAACAGTCTATTCTGTGAAGCGATTCATGGGAGAGAAATTTTCGAACGTACAAAAAGAAGCGAAGCGTGTACCTTATAAAGTAGAAGCTGGAGATAACGATACGCCTCGCGTGAACATCGATGGTCGCCAATATACTCCTCAAGAAGTATCCGCAATGATTCTTCAGAAGATGAAAAAGACGGCTGAAGACTACTTAGGTACGGATGTAACCGAAGCTGTAATTACTGTTCCTGCTTACTTTGATGACGCACAACGTCAAGCAACTAAAGAGGCAGGTGAAATCGCAGGCTTGAATGTTCGTCGTATCATCAATGAGCCTACTGCTGCTGCACTTGCTTATGGTTTAGATAAAAAAGGTCTGGATCAAAAAATCGTAGTTTTTGACTGTGGTGGTGGAACACACGATGTATCTGTTCTTGAATTAGGCGATGGTGTCTTTGAAGTAAAATCTACAGATGGTGATACGCACCTTGGTGGTGATGACTTTGACCAAGTCATTATTGACTGGTTGGCAGAAGAGTTCAAAGCTGAAGAGAACATGGATTTGCGCGATGACAACATGGCGCTGCAACGTTTAAAAGAAGCAGCTGAGAAAGCGAAAATTGAATTGTCTTCGACAACATCGACAGAAATCAATCTGCCTTACATCACTGCTACGGCTTCAGGACCTAAGCATTTGGTACGTCCGTTGAGTCGTGCAAAGTTTGAGCAATTGGCAGCAAGTTTGATCGAACGCACCATTGCACCGGCACGCAGTGCATTGCAAAATGCGGGGTATTCAACGTCTGAAATTGATGAAGTAATCCTAGTGGGGGGTACAACGCGTATTCCAGCTATTCAGGATGCCGTAAAAGCGTTCTTTGGTAAAGAGCCGTCGAAAGGTGTGAATCCAGATGAGGTAGTAGCAATTGGAGCTTCTATTCAGGGTGGTGTTCTTGCAGGTGATGTGAAGGATGTTCTTTTACTAGATGTTACACCACTTTCGTTAGGGATTGAAACTATGGGCGGTGTGATGACGAAACTCATTGAAGCCAATACGACTATTCCGACGAAGAAATCGGAAACCTTCTCAACGGCTGCAGATAACCAGCCTTCAGTGGAGATTCATATTCTTCAGGGAGAGCGCTCTATGGCAAGCGATAATAAGACTATTGGTCGTTTCCATTTAGATGGTATACCACCAGCGCAACGCGGTGTTCCTCAGATTGAGGTGACTTTTGATATTGATTCAAACGGTATCCTAAACGTAAGTGCGAAGGATAAAAATACAGGTAAAGAGCAAAACATTCGTATTGAAGCTTCATCTGGTTTGTCTCAAGAAGAAATTGATCGCATGAAGCAAGAAGCTGAGGCAAATGCCGACGCAGATAAGAAAGCGAAAGAGGATATCGATAAGCTCAATGCAGCGGATAGTATGGTATTCCAGGTAGAGAAGCAGATGAAAGATCTAGATGGCAAATTGCCAGAGGATAAAAAAGGTCCTATCGATGCTGCTTTAATGGAACTCAAAGCAGCACATGCAGCAAAAGACACTGCAGGATGTGATGCAGCTCAAGAGAAACTGAATGGCGCTTTACAGGCGGCTTCTGCTGAGATTCAGGCTGCTATGCAGCAAGAACAAGGCGGAGGTCAAGGCCCGGATGCAGGTGCTGGCGGCGATGCTGGCGCAGCAGATGATGTCACTGATGTCGATTTTGAAGAGGTGAAATAACCTTCTAGAAGTAAAGGATGTAACAGGCCCCCGCACCGTAAGGTGCGGGGGCTTTTTTATTATATTCACGCCACTTAATACTTTTGAAACCTACCCACTATGGATTTAGTCCAAATCAATGATTTTCTTGCAACAATTGACGGTTACATCGGCGGCTCTAGCTGGTTTGTTTTTGCCTTGCTTGGATCAGGCATCTTTTTTACAATTTACCTAGGCTTCCCTCAAATTCGCTATTTCGGGCATGCCGTAGCTGTCGTTCGCGGTAAGTTTGATAAAGAAGGCGCAAAAGGAGATACTTCACACTTTCAATCCTTAGCAACGGCCTTGTCGGGTACGGTTGGAACAGGAAATATTGCTGGTGTGGCTTTTGCCATACATCTCGGCGGTCCTGCAGCATTGTTTTGGATGCTGGTTACCGCTGCATTGGGTATGACTACAAAATTTGTTGAAGTCACGTTAAGTCATAAATACCGCGAATTCGCAGAGGATGGAACCGCTTCCGGTGGCCCCATGTATTACATGAAAAACAAGCTGGGCATGAAATGGATGGC
>JAHEKP010000040.1:0-9665 GCA_024638285.1 Cryomorphaceae bacterium | reverse complement strand
TGACTACAAAATTTGTTGAAGTCACGTTAAGTCATAAATACCGCGAATTCGCAGAGGATGGAACCGCTTCCGGTGGCCCCATGTATTACATGAAAAACAAGCTGGGCATGAAATGGATGGCAACGCTTTTTGCTGTTGCTGCCATCGTTAGTTCATTTGGCACGGGAAATATGCCACAGGTCAATAGTATTGCTGCCTCCCTCAAAGCTACTTTTGGCATTGAAGAAATAGTAACTGGCGCGGTACTTTCTGTATTACTCGGTTTAATCATTTTAGGAGGAATTAAGCGCATAGCAGCGGTTACAGAAAAATTAGTGCCCATAATGGCCCTGATTTATGTAGTAGGTGCGCTGTCTGTGATCGTGATGAATTATGAGAATATCATCCCATCTTTCATTAGCATTTTTGCAGATGTATTTTCGGGTTCGTCAGCTGCAGGCGGTTTCCTTGGCGCAACGATCGCCTATGCATTTAACAGAGGTGTGAACCGCGGTCTTTTCTCAAATGAGGCTGGGCAAGGTTCTGCCCCCATCGCCCATGCTGCCGCTAAGGCAGAGCATCCAGTGAGTGAAGGAATGGTGGCTATATTAGAGCCGTTTATTGATACTATAATTATTTGTTCGATTACCGGTTTAACACTTCTAAGTTCAGGGGTTTGGAACGAAAAGCATCTCAATGATTTTAGTTTTGCAGATCTAGAAATCATGGAGGGAGGACTTACCGAAGAATTAGATGGTGGCCGATTGTTCAATCACTTTAACAACCAGGCGTCGTTGAATAGTTTACCGTTGGTTCCGTTTCAGGGGGAATTGGCTGTAAAAGATGGGAAAATCAAGTCAGATGCTACTGTTTTGCATGCACGTTCTATTGCTGAAGACGTATTCGTTTCAATTGGTGAAGGTCCCTATTCTGGAGTTTTAACGGTGCAAAAGGGCCGATTGCAAGAGACCGCTGGGCTGACTTTCACGGGAAAGTCATTAGTGCATAGCGCGCCGTTAACCGCCATTGCTTTTAACAAAGGATTATTCGGTGATTATGGACAATATATAGTAGCTATTGGTCTGTTGTTGTTCGCTTTTTCGACTGCCATATCCTGGAGTTATTACGGGGGACGAAGTGTGACGTACCTTTTTGGTGTGAAGTATGTGAATTATTACCGCGTTCTATATGTAATTGGGTTTTTCCTGGCTGCAATTATTGATACTACCATTGTTTGGACATTTGCGGGTATCGCCATTGCTTTAATGACCTTACCTAACCTGGTGGGAATATTTCTTTTAAGAAAGGATATGAAGCAGAGTATTGCCGAATATAAAGTGTACTTAAAATCAGATTTCGATAAAAACTTGTAAATCATTGCGCATTCGCAATTAAACCATGAGTTAACGTAGGCATCTAAATAACCAGAGCGTAGTATCTTATCAACCTAAAGTATTCACAATTAAATCTCTCATGAAGAAATTTCTTTTAACGGGTCTTGTAGTAATAGCTTCCGCCGCGGGCCTGAAAGCACAAATAACTTCAGATTCAGCCTTATATGTCACCGGTGATATAGGTGTTCAAGTAGTCGCTCCTGTCAATATTAATTCTCAAAGCTCTTGTGCTGATACGGTAGGAATTTCCATTCCTTCTGGACATTGGATTTCATCTGTACAATTGGAATACACGCTAGAGACCTCAGGTGGTTTTGGTGGATCTGCTCCCAATGATATTGGTACTTATTTAGAATTAGTTAGTGAGAGTTCAAAAGAGGCTACGTTGGGATACGGTACTTCGGGTACCAATGGCGCTACGGAATCTATTACACGAACCATCACCGACTTTAACGGTGCTGTAACGGATACATTTTTAGTGTTCAGGTTGAACGCTTTCAGACAACAATTCAATACAGCATGTAATACAACGGCACAAAGAATAGCGGACAGCAGTTGGAAGGTGATCGTTAATCACTATCCGGCACCTACCTGTTATCAACCCACGGCAGTAAATGTAGATTGGGTAATGAGTGATCAAGCACAATTGAGTTGGACTTCAGGCGGTTCGATGCAATGGGAAGTAGAATACGGAATACCAGGGTTTACTCCGGGTTCAGGAACTAGGGTAGCCGCGCTATCGAATCCTTTTGTACTAACCGGCCTTTCTGCTTCATCGAATTATGACTTTTATGTTCGCGACTCCTGTGGAACAAACGATGTGAGTATATGGTCAACTGTGGATTCGTTGACCACATTGTGCGCACCCATCACATTTACAACGAGTTATACTGAAGATTTTGACAATACTACAGACTGGGTACCTGGTTCGGGTTTTGATAACGACGGTTCTATTGTAGACGGTTGTTGGCAGCGCGATCCAGCAGATCCCGATGATGGCCAAGGGTATGCCTTTGGTGTAGGAGAAGATAGTACAGGTACGGCTGGAACAGGTCCTACTGACGATAGAACGGGAGGTGGCCAGTATGTGTATGCTGAAGCAAGTGGAGCTGCGAACCAGAGTGTCGCTACACTGACCTCACCATTGATAGATTTAAGCTCATTAACCGTACCGGAATTAAATTTCTGGTACCACATGACGGGGGCTCAAATCAATGAGTTAAAAACTGAAGTTTGGTCAAAATCAACCGGTTGGGTGAACGTAGGTAGCATTAATGGACCACAACAGTTGTCTACTTCAGATACCTTCTTACTACAAACGTATACGCTTAGTCAATTTGTGGACGATACTGTCCTAGTCAAATTCAGCGCTTCACGAGGTTTTGGAAATGATAATCAAGCTGATATTGCTATTGATGACTTTGGATTTGAGGAGGCACCAACTTGTCCGGACCCCTCACTTTTAACTCTTCAATCTCGCACAACGACCACCATTACTCTACAGTGGCAAGCTGTGAATGCATTAAGCTGGGATATTCAATACGGTGCTCCAGGTGCATCATTAGGTGCAACAGCAAATACAACCACTAGTGCAAGTGCTAATCCAGCCACTATTACGGGATTGAGTACCGGAACTTCTTATCAGTTCTGGATTCGCGAGGTATGTGGTCCGTCGGATAAGTCGGATTGGATTGGCCCTGTTTTAGGAACCACGCATTGTGCTGCGGTCGCAGCGCCATGGTCAGAAGATTTTGATTCAACCACTTGGACTTCAGGAACAGGTATTTATAATGCTGGAGATGGACTAGCGGCTTGTTGGTTCAGAAGTCCTGAAGCCGATACCTTGCCTTCTTCCTCGCTCAGTTGGGGAGTTCGCTCCGGAGCAACCACAACAGGTCAAACCGGTCCAACTGCAGATGTCAGCGGTTCCGGGAATTATGTTTATACGGAGGCTTCGAAAGGAGCCCCGAATCAGGAGGCCATGCTTGAATCCCCATTACTCGATTTAAGCAGCTTATTTAAACCTCGCGTTTCCTTTTATTATAATATGCGCGGATTTTACGTGAATACGCTGAAATTACAGGTTTGGGTGGACTCTACACAGACTTGGGATACGTACTTTACGAAATCAGGAAATCAAGGTAATCAATGGATTTTTGAAGAGGTTGATTTAGCCGGTTTCGCTGGAGATACCATCGTTATACGTTGGGTGTCGTCAAAAGGTAATGGTTCGCAGGGTGATATTGCAATAGATGAAGTGATCGTAGATGATCAGCCGCTTTGCCCTGATCCTTCGCAGTTTGCATTAACTGGTGTAGGCGCAACTAGTGCAACGTTTAATTGGGTAACTGGAGGTTCTACTACATGGAACATTGAGGTAGGAACTGTCGGGTTTACACCGGCTGGAAGCGGACTCTCCAATCTTACGAGTACAACCCATACCGTTACAGGATTAACGGCAGGCACTACTTATGATGCTTATGTGAGAGATACTTGTGGCGCTTTAGGTGCGTCACTCTGGATTGGTCCAATTACTTTCAATACTCTTTGTAACCCATATACTGCGCCGTATACAGAGAACTTTGATAGTACGTCATGGGTTACTGCAGCGAATCAGACGCCCGGTCAAATTGACGGATGTTGGCTTCGAGCAGATACCATAGAATATTTCTTTAAAGCTGGTCCACCAGCGAATCATTCGAACAATACTGGACCTGACGGAGATCACACCTCAGGTAGTGGTGGCTATATTTTTACTGAGGCCAATACTGGTTTTGGTGGAGGGTCTGTTTTAAGCAATTCAATCACATCACCATTAGTGGATGTGACTGCATTGACTACACCGGAACTGAGTTTCTTCTATCACATGTACGGCTCACTCATCAACAAATTAGAGGTACAAGCTCGTGTTCAAAGTGGAAATTGGGCTACCGTAGCTACCATAACTGGTGCACAACAATCATCTTCTACAGCAGCTTGGCTTGAAGAAGTAGTCGATCTATCTAGTTATGCGAACGATACCCTCCAAATTAAATTTGTTGCCTACCGTTATCAAGGTTTTAGCAACCAAGTAGATATCAGTATTGACGATTTTGATATTCACGAGGCACCTACCTGTCCGAAGCCAACCAATTTTGCTTCAACTGGTGTTACTAGTAATTCTGCATCATTCAGTTGGACAACCGGTGGCGCTACAAATTGGCAACTCAATTACGGTTCTCCCGGCTTCACGCCTGGAACGGGATCTTTCGTTGCTGTGTCTTCAGCTACTGGATCCATTACGGGATTAAGTCCAAATACCACCTACGATGTGTATGTACGCGACTCCTGCGGAACAGGAAATGTTTCTGATTGGGTTGGTCCATTGACGATATCAACGCTTTGCGGGATGGTAACGGCACCTTGGTCGGATGACTTTGATGGAATTTCATTTGATGCATCTTCTGGGGCTATAGATCCATGTTACACCACAAGTACTTCAACTACATACTTTTGGCAAACAGGACAAGGACAAACGCCTAGCAATAACACCGGTCCAACAGCAGATCATACTTCCGGTGCTGGAAAATATGTGTATACCGAAGCAGTTTTTGCTTTTGGAGGTGCGGATTCTGATGCCGAATTCATAACTGCGGAAATTGATTTAGATACCTTGAGCACACCTGAATTGACATTTTGGTGGCATGGTGCAGGTGGAAATATCGACGAGCTGGAAGTAGATATTTTTAGTGGCGGAACTTGGACAAACGAACTCATTGTAAACAGTACAAACTTCACGCTACAATCAAACCCTGCTGCTGCGTGGGAAGAAGGCGTTGTGGATCTTAGTTCTTATGCCGGAGATACGATCAAAGTACGTTTTACCGGTTACCGTTCCTCTACTTTTTCAACCCTATCGGATTGGGCAATAGATGATATTAAGGTAGATAATGCACCTACCTGTTTAGAGCCTACAGCCTTTTCTAGTACCTCGAGTACCATTACTAGTGTAACGCTGGCTTGGACCACCGGTGGGGCAAGTAATTGGCAGATTGAATACGGTCCTGTCGGATTTACTCCAGGAACCGGAACTATAGTGAGTGCTGCTACAAATCCATTCACGGTAACGGGGCTTGGTTCGGCTACTTACTATGATTTCTACGTGCGTGATTCTTGTTCTGCAACAGATGTGAGTGATTGGGCAGGTCCTTTGACAGCGTCTACGGCCTGTGGTACAGCTACAGCACCTTACTTTGAGAACTTTGATAATGGCTTCGTGGGCGGAACAGATAACAACCAAGGCCATAACATTGGTGCGACTATCAGCCCATGTTGGTCACGTACGGATACCGATACGAATTATCGTTGGGGTGGACGCGACGGTGGAACAGCCACCTTTGGAACGGGTCCAAATGGCGATCATACCAGTGGATACGGAAACTACGTCTACACTGAGTCAAGTTTCTCGACAGGTACGCCTGTAGCTACCCTGACTTCACCTAGTATCGACCTAAGTGCCTTGACTTCACCGGAAATGCATTTCTGGTACCACTTGTTTGCACAAAATGGATCTCAGGGAACACTTACTTGGAGTATACAAGATGTGAGCATAGGTACTTGGATAGATCTTGATTCTATTTCAGGCAATCAGGGTAACCAATGGGTGGAAGTTCTGGAGGACTTAAGCGCATATGCGAATAAGACCGTGAAAATAAAGTTCACTTCTAAGAAATCTAGTGGAGCTACAGCACAGCAAGGGGATATCGCATTGGATGATTTAAGTATCGTCGAAGCTCCGACGTGTCCAGATCCATCTGCTTTAACTGCGACACCAACTTCCACAACAGAAATAGATTTGGCTTGGACTACCGGTGGTTCTGCTGCATGGCAGGTTGAATACGGCCAATCAGGATTTGTCCCAGGGAACGGTACTATTGTGAATGCGTTAACGAATCCATTCACGGTCACAGGTTTAACCTCGGGCGTTGCTTATGACTTTTATGTGCGCGATTCCTGTAGTGCAACCGAATTCTCAGATTGGATTGGGCCTGCTACAGCTACAACCTTAAGTTGTGTGGGTGGTTGTACCTACACATTGGTCTTAACGGATGATTACGGCGACGGATGGACTGGAAACAACCAGGGAACCACGTTCCATGAATTGAACGTTACTGCGGGAACTACAGTGACCAGTTTTACCATGTCTACTACCACTGGAGCCTTAGGAACTAGTGAAACCTTCACATTCAATGTCTGTGATGGGGATACCCTGTACCTTGAATTTGTGGATAATGGAAATTGGGAAAGCGAATGTGGTTATGTGTTGACAGATCCAAATGGCATTGTAGTTTCCTCCGTGGCGGGAGCTGCAAATGCGGGTCAAACAGGTGCGATGACAGCAGGTGTGAAATACCAAGGTTCAGCCAATTGTTCTTCGCCTTGTCCTGCTCCGGTTCCAACCTTTACTTCTACATCGACCTTCTTAACTGTTGACTTCGATGCCACTGCTTCTACAGGGGCGGCACTCACGTACAGTTGGGATTTCGGTGACGGTAATTCTGGTACTGGTGACCAGCCAACACATTTATACGCGGCAGGAGGAACTTACCCTGTAGTAGTAACAGCAACGGACTCATGTGGTCAATCTGTTACGGCAACGGATACATTATTGGTATGTGAAGAATTATTCGCAACAGTTGTCTACACTCAAAGTGTCTTTACGGTCAACTTTGACGCTACGGGTAGTGGCGGCGCAACGGATGCAAGTTGGGACTTTGGCGATGGGAATACCGGTACAGGTCTTTCTCCATCAAATACGTACAGTGGTTCCGGGACATTTGCGGTGGATGTAACTGTTACTAACGATTGTGGTGATCAGGCGGATACAACCTTATACATTACCATATGTGTGCAGCCAACAGCGAACTGGAGTGCTACGGTAATCAGTGCTGGTGGAGGAGGTATGCAGGTCCAGTTCGATGGGACCAGCTCAATTGGCGGGAATACCTTCCAATGGAACTTTGGTGACGGGAATACCAATACCACTTCGAATTATCCATTACATACCTACAGTACGGTTTCTTTAGCTTATAACGTTTCGCTTACCGTCTACAATGCCTGTGGCGATAGTGATACGAAAACGGGCATCTTAGGTGAGAACTTAGGTATTTCGGATGCGTATTTAGGACATATAGAAGTGTATCCTAATCCTGTACAATTCGTATTGACTGTAGAAAGTGATTTTGCTATTCATGGTGAGATCAGCTTGACAGACGCTTTGGGAAGAACAGTACTGGCTATTGAAGGCAGCGGTGATCAACGTCAACAAATCAATGTATCAAGCTTGGCTGCTGGCAGCTATGTCTTGCGTATAGTTGATGGGGCGAATATCACACAAGAACGAATACAGATCGTACGATAGGTAAAAGCCGCCCTTAGGGGCGGCTTTTTTTATGCCTTTTTTACAAATTCACTTTTGAGCATCATTGATCCAAAGCCATCGACTTTACAGCTGATATTATGGTCGCCATCCACGAGTTTGATGCGACTGACTTTGGTTCCCGGTTTGATAGGCTTGGGTGCACCTTTTACAGGAAGTGACTTTATAACGGTAACGCTATCACCATCCTGCAAAGGATTGCCGTTTGCATCAAGAACAATCAGACCTTGTGGTTCATCTTGAGCATTCCATTCGTGCCCGCATTCAGGACAAATCAACAATGCATCTAAAGGATAAGCATACATTCCATTGCATTCAGGGCAGGGATGAGAGTCGGACATTGTAAGTGGATTTACTAGTTATTTAAGTATGGAAAAACGGAAATTCGCGCCAACTACTAGAGTAAGTGCTGCGATTCCTGTAAAAGCGGCTTCAGGCGCATTCATTCGAAGCGCTAAATAGCCGATAAGCGCACCAAAGACATAGCCCATATCACGCCAAAATCGATAAGTGGAAAGGGCCTGCGGACGCCAACTGGGATGACTGTGGTTGCTAATACCTACAAGAAAAGTGGGGTAGACCATAGCCGTACCAAATCCCAATATGATATACGGCAGCCATAGCAAAGGAAAATTTCGAATACCGATGAGCGCCAACCCCTGCATGATCATTCCCCACATGAGTAGTCTGCGGATGTTCCCTTTATTCGATAACGGTCCTGTGAAAAGTTGTCCCAATCCCCATACAGCTGCGTGTATGCCTGTAAGCACTCCAACTGTAGTTAAGCTTTGACCGCTGGCTAAAAGCATAGATGGCAATACGGCCCATAGAATGCCGTCGTTTGCATTATTCACAACACCCGACCACGTAATGGTGCGCAACGCAGGGTCACCAAAGGTTGTTTTGTGAAAAACGGATTTGTCATTTTCACTTAAACTCGACTTTACGTGCTTTTGAGCTTCAATTTCTACCCAAGGCAGTGTTTCTGGAATGACGAAAACTGCGAATAAAGAAGCAATGAAAACAATACCTACGGCCGCATATAAAACAGGTGCAATCAGCCCTGTTGTTTCGGCATAATAGGCTGCATATGCAGCGGAGGCACCCACTGCAACGTATCCCGCGCTCTCATTTAAGCCCATGGCCGTCCCACGGTGTTTTAGTCCAACGATGTCTATCTTCATGATCACCGTAGTAGACCAGGTGAAGCCTTGGCTCAAACCTAAAGCGATATTGGCAACAATAATTAGAGCGCTATCAGCAGAATGGAGCAACAATAAAGGTGCCTGAAGGGCCATTGCCCACCCAAGCAGTAACGTTCGTTTTCTACCAATTTCAGCGATCAATTTTCCAGTGAATAGGTTTGCGATCGCTTTACTAAGTCCAAAGACCGCAACCATAATCAGGGCGGCCTCCATTTCAGAGACGGACCAATTCTTCGTGAGTTCTGGTAAGAGACTTCGCTCGAATCCCACCATAGCCCCAACGAAGGCACTCATGAGTACGAGAATGCTGAAGAGACCAGCATTTTCTCGAAGACCTAGCTGGACCTCTTTCATGTTAGTCTTCGATCTTTTTGATGCGAATGCCGATCCAAGCATAAACTAGGGTCATCAGCGGACTGATGAGATTGAAGAAGGCATACATGAAATATTCGCCTGTCGCTACACCTAAGACAGAGCTTTGGTACGCGCCGCAGGTGTTCCATGGAACCAAGACTGAAGTGACTGTTCCACTGTCCTCGAGCGTGCGACTCAGGTTTTCTGGAGCCAAGCCTCTTTCGCGGTAGACATCTTTGAACATGCGCCCGGGAACGACAATGGCGAGGTATTGATCGGATGCGGTGATGTTGAGCACACCACAAGCGACCAAGG
>JAHEKP010000034.1 GCA_024638285.1 Cryomorphaceae bacterium | reverse complement strand
GTTATGATGACGGAACACCGATTTAACAAGCTTTCCTGGAAAGCCCATGCATTTTGTCCATAGTCCTGTTCTATGCGTCTCTGCCTCTTTTTTTGAATAACGAAATAACCCGTCAAGCTCCTCGCGCATGGGTTGAGAATTCAAGTCTTCAAATAGACTTTCTTGATTAATCTTTATGAGATAATCAATAAGACCCTCATCCTCAGAAGAAAAAAATTGACCTTCAAATGCATTGACTATATCTTCACAGGCGTTAAGAGTGAGGGCCGATAGTGGCTTACCATTGTAATTATTTCTTGACGTCCTTCTGTCTTTTAGCAACTGTCTTGACAATGTCTCCTTTCGCTGCGCTTGCACTAATTCAATACGAGCGAAGGGCATTATGTCTTCCATAGTATGGTCCAGCTTACCTATAATTTCTGTTTTCCGCACAGCAAACCCATAATGTGCGGCAGCTATGGACAAGGACTCTGTGAAAACCCCCATAACCGCGGTATTAAAATCAGAATTAGGATCTCCTACAGGAAGTAAAAATTTAGGATCGCAACATAAAACAGCTTCCGTTTCAGAGACTATTTTTAAACGGTGTGCCTGCAGATTGTGAACCGATGGTGCCCATCTTGCCCAATCCACTAAAGACTCCCAAGAGGGAACCTCTGTATTCCTCGCCCTACCAAGAAAGGGTAGAAATGAACCGAGAGATACCAAAGCTGTACGGTAAAGGAAGGTCCTTCGGTGCATATGTTCTGGAATTTCATAGAGTATAAGACAATTACATTTAAAATCAAAGTATTGATATTGAATATATCATGGATTTTACATTTAACAACACGTCCAAGTGAGCCACCCCGTATATCACAAAAAAAAGCACCTACATCACATGATGTAAGTGCTTGATTTTCAGTGGGCCCACCAGGGCTCGAACCTGGGACCACCTGATTATGAGTCAGGTGCTCTAACCAACTGAGCTATAGGCCCATGTACTGGTTTTCAGTAGTTTACAATTCTAAACCTGCTCTCAAATCAGTCTTCGTAAACGTATAGAAGAATCATGAGTTTGCAGGAATTGTATTGCGGGACAAACTTAGTAAATATTGCTACTTCATGCACTAAAAATTGTGCAGACTCTTTGATCCGTTTCTAACGAAGCCCAGATGTTCTCTTTAACCGCATTTTTCCGAATAACATCTATGATGAAGCGTTGACTCACTGTCCTACTATTGTCTAGCATTTCTAATATACCGGTCAAGCTATTGATTGTAACTTTGGTAAAATTTGTAATCCATGGCCTTGAGGCAAACCATAATCGCTAGTGCATTCGGGCTTTCTTTTGGAATGTTCGGTCAAAATGTACCTGTTGACTTTGAACCAAACGGTATAGGGGCCAATTGGAATTGGGTCGTGTTCGAAAACGACTACAACCCACCCTTGCAGTTCGTTCAAAACCCTGACACCACAGGAATCAACCCAAGCGCCACTGTTGCTCAGTTTGAAGCGCGTCAATCGGGACAAGCCTTCGCTGGTTGTGAGTCCATGCACGGAACGGACATTGGAAGTTGGACCGTCACCAATGCCAATAAGATTCTTCGAATCATGGTCTATAAACCAACCATAAGTGATGTAGGTATTAAATTGGTTCGTTTTGATAATTGGTCCTTAGGAGAGATTAAGATTTCAAATACCCTCATTAATGAATGGGAACAAATAGAATTCGATTTCAGCGCTCATATAGGAAATACGTACGATCAGATTGTAATCTTCCCAGACTTTACAGGTCGTCCGGAAGACCGCATCTTGTATTTCGATAATATTTACGGTCCAGAATTCATAGCGCCCCCTCCACCACCGCCAGCACCGGATACCGCGAGTATGAGCCTACCTAACTTCTTTAGCCCTAACTACGACGGCATTAATGATTTGTACCGACCGGTAACCTCAAATGCCGACTGGATTGAATGGCAAGTCTATACACGTTGGGGACAAATGGTCTTTTCTACTATGAATCTAAGTGATTCCTGGAATGGCGTACACAATGGAGCTATTGTTAGCCCTGGAGTGTATTTCATTGAAGCTCGCTGCGGCTCTAATGACGCCGGCAATACGGTTATAAAGAAAGGAGTCATCCACGTTCTGCACGAATAATTTCGGAGCATTTATCACGTTACGACCTTTTGCTTTTGCTTAGTATTGCACGAGATTAAAGTCTTAAAGACAGCTATGATTAAGCAAATTTGGTTTGATTTTGGGAATATTTTTATCCCCGTTTACCCTGAAAATACGAAAGAACAATTCGAACGTTGTGGCGTGCAAATGTCTGAAACGCATTTTACTGAATTGCACCATGCGTTTGAAGTTGGTGAATTTAGCCAACGCGAATTTTTCCAATCACTCACCGCCTCGTGCAAATTTCTGCAAAGCGCCCAATGTGTAAAACAGGCCTGGAGTAGCATGCTTGGAAATTTAAGAGATGATACCTTATTTCTTAAAAAATTAGGAAAGTCCTATGATATAGCACTTGTAAGTAATACAAATGCCGCACATATAGAGGCCATCACCGCTGCTTCCGGTCCTTTTCTTTGGACTCATTTCACCAATGCGTTTAATGGGCTCTTTCTCTCACACGAAATTCACGAACGTAAGCCCAACGGTTCTTACTTTGAGAAAGTGGCTAACGCGATGAATGCCGAGCCCAATGAAGTGTTGTTTATTGATGATACCCAAGAAAATTTAGACAGTGCGGCAGCATTAGGCTTTCAGACCTTACTTTTTAATTGTCAAGAAGGTGATTTAAAAAAGGAGTTAACTGCGTTCTTGACAAAGTTCGATTAACGTTCCTCCAGCATCTTTAGGATGGAGGAAACAAACCCATTTGTTATCTGCACCTTCTTTTGGCACTTCATTCAATAAGCGAAAACCTTCCGATTTTAACCGTTCCATTTCCACCGCAATATCTTCTACTGCGTAGGCGACGTGATGAATACCTTCGCCACGTTTTTCTAGAAATTTCGCGATAGGGCTTTCTAAGCTGGTCGCTTCCAATAATTCAATCTTGTTGGTTCCAACTTTAAAGAAACTGGTGCGAACGCCTTCACTTTCTACTACTTCCTCTTTGTAAGGAGGCACACCTAAAAGCTTGGTATAAAGTGCATTGCCTGCCTTAATATCTTTTACTGCAATGCCAAGGTGTTCGATCTGGACTAAATGGTGGCTCATGCTTCTGCGTTTAATGTACCTAAGTTAACCAATGCCGCGTATTTACCCGCCTTTTGAAGGAGCTCAGAATGCGTACCTAGTTCGACTACCCTACCTGCCTCAACATAGGCGATTTGATCGGCATGCTGAACAGTGCTCAACCGATGGGCTACTACAACTGTGGTTCGCCCTTTCATGAGTGCAATCAATGCCTCTTGAACTCGGGCCTCACTTTCGTTATCTAATGCAGCTGTTGCTTCATCTAAAAGTAATAAACTTGGATCCGCATAAAAGGCGCGTGCAATGCTTAAACGTTGACGTTGTCCACCACTTAATTGATTTCCACCTTCGCCTATTAATGTCTCATTAGCTATATATTCTTCTGCAAATTCCAAACAATGTGCCGCCTCAAGCGCATTCATTAAGCGTGATTTATCCAGCGTTCCGCTCATACTCACGTTTGCCGCGACAGTATCATTGAACAATAATGGCTGCTGTGGCACCCAGCCCGTATGCTTGCGATAGCTCGCGCGTTTAAAACTATTTAGAGGTACTTCCGCTAGGTTCAACGCACCAGATTGCGGATAATCAAACCCGGCCAGCAAATGCAATAAGGTGCTTTTTCCACCACCAGAAGGACCTACTAAGGCAGTGGTTTTCCCAGGTAACAAATAGAGATGCAGTCCGTTAATTACAGGAATACCTGACTCATAGGCAAAGGTTGCATTCTCAAAGCGTAGTCCATGCTCCCAATGGCTGGATTCAACTTGTAGATTCCCATCTTTGGGTTCTTCTTCATCTAAAACTTCAAAAATTCGCGCTGCACTTGCATTGCCTTTTTGGATGTCGTAAAGAGCGTTTGTTAAGTTCTTAAATGCCGGAATGAGTTGGTAAAAAAGTACCACAAAAGCGACCAATTCACCACCGGTTAAAGACCGACCGTTAAGTACTTCCTGTCCACCTAAATAGAGCACGGCGAGTAATACGCCCACGCCTAATACCTCAGCAATGGGTGAACTCAAATCACGCTTTCGATAGACATTGATCATGAATTTACGCCACAAATCCACACTTTGGCCAAAGCGAGCTGCACGACGGTGTTCAGCTACATAGCTCTGAATGATGGGAAAGTTCGTCAAAGCTTCCTCTAGTTCAGAAGTCGTATTACCTAATTGACCCTGGGCTTCCTGAGCACTTTTCTTTAAGCTTTTACCAACTGTTGCGATCAAACCTCCAGAAATAGGAATGATTGCTATGGCCATCAACGTCAATCGAGGACTCATGGAGAATAGCAAAATAAGAGTACCTAGAATCATTAATGGGTCACGAACCAATCCCTCCATTCCCTTGAGCATGGTCCATTCAATCTCAGTAAGATCAGCAGTAGCCCGAGTGAGCTGGTCTCCTTTCTGAAGTTTCTGATGCTGACGAAAGCTCATGGACATCCATTTGTCATGCAAGGCCTGCTTAAAATTCGCAACTACACCGTTACGAACAGGCGCTAAAACCCAAAGTGCAGCATACCGCGATACATTCTTCGCAATAAAGATTCCTAAGGTGATCATTACGACGGTCTGTAGCGTGTAAAGGGCTCCTCGACTCTCCTTCATAGCCTGGACAGACTCTGCTAGACTAACTTTCCACTGTGCAGCACCTGTAAGATCTGTACCTGGTGTATCGAAAACTAAATTTAAAATGGGAATCAATGCACCTACCGATCCAATGCTGAAAACGACTGTCAATAGATTAAAAAAAGACGCTAATAAGAGCATTCCCGCGAAGGGGCGCATGGTCTTTATTATCCGTAGGAATGCATTCATTTTTCTTTTGCTTGCCCACGAAGGTAGTGCTTACGTGGCAATGCGTAAATTTGCAGTATTATGGAAAGCACTAGACAACTAAAAATTGCCAAACTTCTTCAGAAGGAGATGGCAACGATCCTTCAAAAATTGGCTCGTGAACACTTCTCCGGCACCCTTCTGAGCGTGTCTAAAGTGCGCGTTAGTCCCGATTTAGGTGTAGCGAAAATTTATATTAGCATCTTCCCTGTGAATAAAACGAAGGAAGTTGAAGATTTCTTGCATTTAAACAATCCTAAACTCCGTGGGGCATTAGGCCACAGTGTAGGAAACCAATTACGCGTCGTTCCAGAACTCATTCTTCGCACGGACGATAGTTTGGAATACGAAGAAAACATCGAACGCTTGTTGCGCGGCGACGGCGAAAGTCCTATCAAATAAACGCTGTGCGGTCGTTCTCCACATTCCTCGCAAGAAAGTACTTCTTTGCTTTAGGCAAATTGGGAGCGATTCGCTTAATGTCTTTAACGGCCTTGATAGGACTTGCCTTAGGAACAGCTGCGATGACCGTAGTCCTTAGTGCCTTTGCAGGACTTGAAAATCTTGTAGCGGAGCAGTTCGAAGATGCCAATCCCCCACTCAAAATCAGCCCCGCCAAGGGACCTTATTTAGCGTTATCCCCGGATGATTCTGCTTACCTTAACACAATAGCCGCACGTTACCCTGAATCGGTGTTTGAACCTGTATATGAGCAACGTGTTTTGCTCGCTCAAGGCGAGAATCAGCACATCACCCGTGTGTTGGGTGTCTCCAATGAATATATCCGGGAGCACCGTTTAAACGAACACCTCCTAACCCAGGCCGATCCCAGTCTCGATCTTGGTGAAAACACGATGGCCTTAGGCGCGGGCGTAGCCTACCATCTCGGCGTTTCTAATGCCAATCCTCCTCCGATTATTACCGTATACTTACCTAAAATAGATGCTACAACCACGGCGCTCAACCTAAGTGATGCAGTGCGAGCAAAAAATGTATTTATTACCTCTATTCATACTGTACAGCCGGATTACGATGTCAATAAAGCCATCGCACCGAGAAGTTGGGTACAAGATCTTACCGGCGCCAAACACCCTTCATATCTCGAAGTCTATGATGATAACAGTGCGTTGAGAAAATCCATTGAAGCACACTTCGGTGACCGAGCAATCATCGCAGATCGATTAGAACAAGAAGCTACACTCTTCAAGGTTATGCGCTCCGAAAGACTCGTGGTATTGGGCATTCTTGCATTTGTCGTAGTACTGGCAAGTTTTGGAATTGTATCAGCTCTTACCATTATTGCCCTAGAGAAAAAAAGCGATATCTATACGCTCTGGTCGATGGGTACATCTAATGCACAGCTTCGCTCTATATTCTTTAAAAACGGACTGTTGATTGTGCTTGCAGGTTGGGCAGTTGGCTTAAGCCTAGGAACGACGATTGTCCTTATTCAAAAATATGTCGGTGTCGTCTCGCTAGGATCTGGATACATTCAAGAGTATTACCCGGTCATTCTATCTTGGAAGCATTATTTACTCACGACAAGCATCGTTCTTAGCATAGGAACCTTCATATCGATGTGGTCCACTGGTAAAGTGATTCAACAAATCAACCAAGCCTAAGACTCCGTCTTGTAGGTTAATGTAGAAACCAATTCCTGCCCTTCCTGATCGTTGCCATACGCCGCGATGTATTCTGATTCAATCTCATCTAGGGTACGTAACACTTCATTGGGATCTTCTATGGTAACTAGCCTTGTGCGATAGGGCTTGAAGTGACTAAGCCCTCTGAAATAGTTTGTATAATGCTTACGCGTTTCCATAATGGCATAGCGCTCCTCTTTCCATTTTAAACTCAATTCAAAATGCTCACGCGCGGCAGCGACACGTTCCTGTACGGTTGGCTTAGTAGCTTCAACACCGTGCTCAAAGTAGTGTTTGATTTCATTAAATATCCAAGGATACCCAATACTCGCACGACCAATCATGATACCATCAACTCCATATTTATTGCGGTATTCTAACGCTTTAGGACCGCTATCTACATCACCATTTCCAAATACGGGTATGTGCAAACGAGGATTGTTTTTTGTTTCGGCAATCAAGGACCAATCCGCCTCTCCCTTATACATCTGCTTGCGTGTCCTTCCGTGGATACTTATGGCTTGAATACCTACATCTTGCAAGCGTTCAGCAACTTCAACTATATACTTTGTACTTTCGTCCCAGCCTAGGCGTGTCTTTACCGTAACCGGTTTGTTTACGGCTTTCACAATCTCAGCCGTCATCTTCACCATTTTTGGGATGTCTTGAAGAATTCCTGCACCTGCACCTTTACAGGCTACGTTTTTAACCGGGCAACCGTAATTGATATCGATTATATCGGGATTTGATTCCTCACAAATAGCCGCGGCTTGACGCATGCTTTCAATTTCATTTCCAAAGATCTGAATGCCTAATGGCCGCTCATATTCATAGAAATCCAATTTCTTGACGCTCTTTGCAGCATCGCGAATAAGCCCCTCTGAGGAGATGAATTCCGTGTACATGACATCCGCTCCATTGTCCTTACACAATTTCCGAAACGGAGGGTCACTCACATCTTCCATGGGTGCAAGCAAGAGAGGAAACTCCCCTAGCTCTATATCGCCTATCTTTACCATCACTACAAAAGTACAAAGCGATGTCGCACGCGAACAAAGAATTATGGAGTCCTTTAAAAACGGGAATGGCCTTTCTAATGATCGTTCTTTTTTCTACAACAATCTTTACAGGCATAGGCTTACTTATTTCGGGAACAGATGTACTCAATACTTCAGAAAGCGGGCCGTTGCGCCTTCTGCAATTCTTCAATAGCATAGGGCTCTTTCTTCTCCCTCCTATTATTCTTGCATTTTGGATTAGTTCAAAACCTTGGGATTTTCTAGCGCTTAAGATTCCTGAAAATAAGAGTCCAAGCCTTTTAATCGCATTGCTAATGGTAGCTATTGGGTCATTCTTCGCCATTGATTTTCTTAGCCAGGTCAATACCTTGCTGCTACCCGATACGCCTTGGGTTCAAGAACTAGAAGCACAAGAAGCTAAAGTTGCATTCACCTTACAGCGATTACTCTCTAATATGACCTTAGGCACCTTATTGCTAAACGGAATTGTCATGGTCGCTGCACCAGCATTTGGTGAGGAGTTGTTTTTCCGAGGTGTGCTTCAACGACTATTTACTGAAAGAGGGTCGCATCACGGGGCCATTCTACTTACTGCGCTTTGCTTTGGACTGGTACACATGCAACCACTTAGTCTATTGCCGATTCTATTCATGGGCGTGATTTTCGGATATATCAAGCATTGGACAGGCTCCTTATGGGCACCTATAGCGCTTCACTTTATAAACAACGGGGTTGCCTTAAGCTCGGCGTACCTAAATAATGGCCAGCTACCCACAGAAAGCACTTTAAACAACCCGTTATGGCCACTTTTAGGTCTTGTACTCTTGGGCTCTGGTTTGTGGATAGTATCGCGGCAGAAACCGGCATAAAAAAAGCCGGCCCCAATGGAACCGGCTTTTCCGCCTATACAGCTTTTCTCTTTGCTTAGTTCTCTGAACTGTACAACGCTTCCACGTTTTTAGGTTGCAAGGAACTGTAGTTAATCTTTAACGCTTGCGCTTTGCGCAATTGCAATTTAATATCTGTTATCAGACCCATCTTTACAGACTTATCAGCTTTGATTGACATCGTCATCATTGGTCGGTCTTCTTCACTCTTCGTTTCACGCTCTTGAATCACGAATGCCTGTACATCATCGATGGTGGCAAAAGCATCATTGAGCTGAATACGCGGTGAGCGTCCAAACTTATCCTGGAACTTCACGCGAGGCGAACCTGCGTAAATATAGGTTACCAATGACTTGCGTTCCAACTTTTGAATCTCAGTTGCTTGTGGCTTGTTTACACTCACCTTTAAATCTACTTCACGCATTACCGTAGCAACCATGAAGAAGAACAACAACATGAATACAATATCAGGAAGTGCCGAGGTATTTACCGCAGGTAGTCCTTTATCCTTCTTTTTCTTAATTACTGCCATTAGCCGCCAATATTTAAAGGTTCAGCTTCAGAAATTTTTTGAGGGTATGCTTTTTTAATTTCATTAAGCACATCTTTATCTTCCTCTTCATCCATTCCTCTGTAGGACTTACCGTATTCTTCTTCCGCATATTTCTCGCGAAGATCTTCATAAGCTGCAACGAGCTCATTCTGAACCTTCACATACATGCCATAAGATGTGCCACGGTCGTTCTGCAGTGAGATGACAGCCTTATCTGGGTTATCCGAACTGGTTGTAACCTTGAATCCTTTACAATAGATACAAGATCCGTCACCGTTGTTATCAATGAATTCCATCGCTTTCTCACGCAATTGTGAAATTTCGAGGTACTCATCTTCAACTAACAACTGGTCGTTTGAATTAACAAGAACTGTAAAGATATTACGCTCCTTAATTGGAGGTGGATCTTCAACCAATTCTTCATCCCATGGCGGTAGCTTCCTGTTGATACCCTTATCCGTATCCATCGTTGTGGTTACCAGATAGAAAATCAATAGAAGGAAGGCGATGTCCGCCATCGATCCGGCATTAATTTCTGGTATGGCTCTTTTATTTCTTGCCATATCAATACTTATTTAGAAACTCTTGAAACCAAAGAGTAGACTACAGCAAGTACCGCTCCGGCACCAATGATGTAGAACGCATTTAGCATAGCGCTAACTACCTTTGTTTCCGCTTCTGTTACATTCTTATACGAGGCAAAGTCTGAACCGTCTGCGAGCACGTAGCTCAAAATACCAACGACAATCACAGCAGCCAAACCGATACCTACACCGCGGATTCCCTTAGGGTTCACCGTCAATGAAAGCACGAAGCTCAATACAGCTATCACTATACCGATAACGGTAGTGAATAGACCGTAGGACACATAGCTAGATGCACTGTCTTCATTAAGCGAAACCATGACAAACATGATTACACCAATGACTCCCAGTACAATACCTAGGACACGTCCAATAAATGGAAGTTTACTAAGCATCTGTATTATGCGTTTTTCTTGTTGTACTCAACCAATAAATCCATGAATGAGATAGAAGCATCTTCCATCTTGATCACGATACCATCGATCATAGCTACGATTAAATTATAGAAAATCTGAAGGATGATCGCTGTAATCAAACCAAATACCGTTGTTAAAAGTGCTACTTTAATACCACCTGCAACAAGAGAAGGGTTGATATCACCTGCTGCTTCGATCGCATCAAACGCACCAATCATACCGATTACCGTTCCCATGAAACCAAGCATAGGTGCCAGTGCGATGAATAATGAAATCCAAGAAACACCTTTCTCTAATTTACCGTTCTCTACAGAACCTACGCTCATGATTGATTTATCAACCATGTCCATTCCTTCATTGTAGTGGTCAAGACCTTCGAAGAAGATTGTTGCTACTGGACCACGAGTATTGCGACATACTTCTTTTGCAGCTTCAACACCACCGTTGTTCAACGCACCTTCTACTTCTTCAAGAAGCTTTTCAGTGTTGGTTTGAGCAAACGTTAAGTAGATGATACGCTCGATTACCAATGCCAAACCTAAGACTAAGGCGAGCAATACGAACGACATAAAGAAAGCACCACCCTCGATGAACTTTTCTTTCAAGATCTGAGTGAATGCTTTTTCTGTTACTGCTTCAACTTCTTCAGAAGCTTCTTCAGTTACTTCTTCTGTGGCAGCAGAATCCGTTGTTGCTGCGGCTGAATCAACAGCTGCATCAGCAGAATCCATAGTTTCGGTAGCAGCAGAATCAACTGCTACTTCTTCTGTAGCCGCCATATCTTCTTGAGCATAGGCGTTAACGGTACCCAATGAAAGGGCAACGATAGCAAGCAAAGAGAGTGCTTTTTTCATTTTACTAGTTGTTTAAATACATTTTAGTGTTATTGCATCACCGGCCGGATAAAAGTTTGAACCTGTTATGCGACGCCGAAAATACAAAAAATTGGTGTCCTTACACTACTCTGTGAGTTCTCCTGCAAGACTTGAAGAAAACTTAATACCAAATTCTCTTAAATCTTCCGATTCACTCAACAAAAGCATCGCTTTGACCAAAGCCGATTCGAAAGTCATGTCTTTGGCGCTCAATACATTAAAACGCTCTAAAGCCGATGAACTATCGTACAAGCCGTGAACGACTGCGCCACTGACACATTGTGAGGTATTTACAATTACAGTACCATTATTACTGCACCTTGAGAGAAATTCAATAAAATCGGGACTATTAGGTGCATTTCCCGCTCCAAAAGTGCGTAGCAATAGGATACGCCAGTTGGGCTGCACTTGTAATGCATTGAAATCTAACCCTGGATACAAGGTTACTACACCCACTTCATTTGAATAGCCTTTGTGTAATTCTAGTTCGGCCACGGGGGAGCGCCAAAGCAACTCGTTATGCACCGTCATGCGTACGCCACTTTCAGCCAAAGGTGGAAAATTCGGCGAACTGAAGGCATTGAATTCATTCGAAGAACGTTTGTAGGCACGATTACCGCGGTAGAGCTTGTATTCAAAATAGATGCAGACCTCTTGTATGATAGGTGCTCCTGCTTCTTCCATGGCTGCGAATTCTAGCGCACTCAATAAATTTTCTACAGCGTCCGTACGGAGCACTCCAACCGGTAACTGAGAACCAGTAATGATCACGGGCTTTTTTAAACCGCGGAGCATGAAGCTTAATGCACTAGCAGTGAAAGCCATAGTATCTGTGCCGTGTAAGATGACAAAGCCGTCGAATTGGTCGTGAAGCGTATAAATTTCATTGGCCAGATCTGCCCAAACGGAAGGATGCATTTCAGAACTATCTAAGGGACGGTCCATGGTTTTCACCTCCAGTTCGATGGGCAATAAACGCAACGTTGGGATGTTTTTACGCAATTCCTCAAAATCTACCGGCGCTAATTTTCCGTTCGGATTTTGACGCATTCCTATAGTTCCGCCGGTGTAGATCAAGCAAATTTTCCTCATGCTCCAAAGAGTTTTTCAGCATTGATAGTGGTAATTTCCGCTAGTTCCTTTAAAGATACACCTTTGATTTCACTAACCGTTTGTGCCACTTCAAGTAGGAATCCCGGCTCATTTTTTTGACCCTTTTTACTGGTGGGCGTGAGGTACGGAGCGTCCGTTTCTAATAATATGCGATCCGATGGAATGTTTTCAATAACGGGATCAGTAGCGCTACGATTGTAGGTAATGGAACCGCCCAAGCCAAAGTAGAATTCACCTAAACGCTGTGCCCGATTGATTTGCTTTTTCCCGCCAGAGAAACAATGAAAGACCCCGCGAATTTTTCCATCGTGCCGCTCTTGGGCTGCCTCTAGAACGGGGAAAAGTTCTTTAAAGCTGCTACGAACGTGCAGCGCAATGGGAAGATTCCAAGCGACACTCCAGTCCAGCTGTCGGTTCAGTGCATCTATTTGTGCGGCTAGGGTGCTTTGGTCCCAATACAGATCCAGGCCAATCTCACCAACGGCGCAAAATTCTTCAGGTTTTTGGTGGTACCAAGATTCGATTTGATCCAATTGATCCGCCCAATCCTCTTTTACATAGCAAGGATGCAAACCGATCATCTTACGAATCTTTAGTGACGGATAATCAGCTGCAACCGCATCCATTTTAGAAAGACTGTTCACGTCAATATTGGGGAGTAAGATGCTGTTCACCCCGTTTTCTAGAGCCAGCGCTTCAATTTGATCCTTACGTAGTTCAAAGGCCGAATCATAGAGATGGCAATGCGTATCTGTAAACATTAGAGCGGGAGGTTACCGTGTTTCTTCTTAGGCAACTGAACCGCTTTGTTTTCTAACATGGCATAAGCGCGAATGAGTCGCTGACGCGTTTGCTCGGGTAGGATGACTTCATCTACATACCCGCGGGATGCCGCGCGGTAAGGATTTGCAAAGGCTTCTGCATATTCGGCTTCTTTTTCTGCCAATTTCGCATCAGGATTTTCAGCACTTGCAATTTCTTTTCTAAATATAATTTCAGCAGCGCCTTTAGCTCCCATTACGGCAATCTCTGCAGTTGGCCAAGCGAAATTCATATCCGCACCAATCTGTTTAGAATTCATAACACAGTAGGCACCACCGTATGCTTTGCGCGTGATTACTGTAATACGCGGAACCGTTGCCTCGCTAAAAGCATAGAGCAGTTTTGCTCCATTGGTAATGATACCGTTCCACTCCTGATCTGTACCTGGAAGGAATCCCGGTACATCTTCTAGCACTAAAAGAGGAATGTTGAAAGCGTCACAGAAGCGGACGAATCGGGCACCCTTGGTAGATGCCTGAATATCTAAAACACCAGCGAGATAGGCCGGTTGATTCGCGACCACACCAATGGATTTACCCGCGAGACGAGCAAATCCTACAACGATGTTTTCTGCAAAATCTTTATGTACTTCGAAAAAACTGTCCGTATCCACGATTTCACCAATGACCTCTTTCATGTCATAAGGCTGGTTCGCACTTTCGGGGATGATGTGTTGGAGTCCCATACGAAGCTCATCACTTGCCGTGTACGGAAGCGAAGGCGGCTCTTCATCACAGTTTTGCGGGACATAAGAAAGCAATTTCTTTAACCCTTCAATTAAAGCGATTTCGTTGGGATACGTGAATTGGGTGACGCCACTTTTCGTAGCGTGCGTGCTTGCACCTCCCAGTTCCTCTGAGCTTACCTCTTCATGTGTAACTGTTTTGACGACATTGGGTCCGGTCACGAACATGTAGGAGGATTCCTCGACCATCATGATAAAATCGGTCAAAGCAGGAGAATATACTGCGCCACCTGCACAAGGTCCCATCATCGCAGAGAGTTGGGGAATAACCCCTGAAGCCTGAACATTGCGGTAAAAAATATCGCTATACCCACCGAGCGAGACAACTCCTTCTTGTATGCGAGCGCCACCACTGTCGTTAAGTCCGATCACTGGAGCACCCGTTTTCATAGCAAGATCCATCACTTTCGTGATTTTCTCTGCATGTGCTTCAGCAAGCGAGCCGCCTAAAACGGTGAAATCTTGAGCGTAAACGTAGATTAATCGTCCATTAACTGTACCGTAACCGGTAACTACACCGTCGCCTAAAATTTTCTGACTATCTAGCCCGAACAGATTACTGCGGTGCTGAACAAGGGCACCCATTTCCTGAAACGATCCTTCGTCTAATAAAAAATGTATGCGCTCACGCGCGGTGAGTTTGCCTTTGGCATGTTGTGCCGCTATGCGCTTTTCGCCGCCGCCAACTTTGCTCTGCTCTTGAAGTTCTTGAAGATGTGTTCTTTTATCCTGCATGGTGGTTCTCTGTCTAGATTCTGTGTTTCAATTTACTTCTCAGAGAAGGCATTTCGCAAATTTACCTTCGTATGTCTGTGGAATCTTTTCGTTTCTTTCGCTTTTCTGCGGATTTCAATCTGCTCTTCTTCCGGTAAATGGATGACCTCAACGCATTGCGGAGTGCAACATCCTTCGTGTTTTTCAGCGCATTCCTCGCACTGAATAAAAAGTAGATTACATGCTTTGTTGGCGCAATTTGCGTGGTTAGCGGAAGGCTGGCCGCATTGATGACATTCGGAAATGACCTCATCTGAAATGGCTTCTCCTAAGCGTTCATCGAAGACAAAGTTGATGCCGTGGAATTTGTTTGGTAGTTTTTCTTCTTCTATCTGGCGGGCGTAATCAATGATGCCCCCGTGCAATTGGTTGACATCTTTAAAGCCATGATGCTTCAAAAAGGCCGAAGTTTTCTCGCAGCGGATTCCTCCGGTACAATACAAAAGAATTTTACGGTCCTCTTGACCCTTAAGTTTTTCTAAAACCATGGGGAGCTCTTCGCGGAACGTCTCGGCCTCAGGAAGGACTGCACCTTCAAAGTGACCAATTTCACTTTCGTAATGGTTGCGCATATCTACCACCACTGGATCGTGCTTTTCGATGGCTTCATTCCAATCCTTTGCCGTCAAGTGAGCGCCAACATCGGTAACGTCATAGTCTTCAGGCTGAAGACCGTCAGCCACAATCTGCTCACGAACTTTGACGACAAGCTTCAAAAAAGACTTGCCGTCTGTCTTATCCGTAACCGCCAATTTAAAGGGAACATCGTGGAAATATTCAATACCGTGGATGAATGCGTCAAAGGCATCCCAGTGGTGCTTTGGAACGTTCATTTGCGCATTAATACCTTCTCTAGAAACGTAGATACGTCCTAAACAATCCCACTGTGACCATTGCGCAAATAAAGCGTCGCGCAACTCCTGTGGGTTTTCTATGATGACATATTTGTAAAAAGAAACCGTAGTACGGTGAAAAGTTTCTGCTTCAAGCTTGGCCTGCAGTTCTTCTCTACTCAATTTATTAGCGAGTGTTCTTTTCCCAGCATTTGGATCCATAGGCGGGTGATTTATCGTGCAAAGATAAGTTATCTTTGAGGGACCCAATTCTGATCTTTATCACATTCAGAGCATGAAGAAAACCATCCTTATCCTAGGCGCCTGCGGGCAAATAGGGACAGAACTTACATTGGCACTTCGTCAGAAATACGGCAATACTAACGTCGTTGCTTCTGATATCCGTCAGCCCGAACATTCAGAACTCCTTAATGGTCCCTTCGAAGTGCTCGATGCAAGCAGCGCTAGCGCACTGCGCTCGGTTTGCGAAAAACACGAAATACACACGGTATACCACCTGGTGGCCATGCTTAGCGCCACAGGGGAGAAATTTCCAATGAAGGCCTGGGATTTAAACATGCAGAGTTTGTTGCACGTGCTGGAATTGGCCCGGGAAAAAGTGATTCAGAAACTGTTCTGGCCTAGTTCTATAGCGGTCTTTGGACCTACCACACCGAAGCAAAATACCCCACAACAAACCGTTATGGAACCTTCAACGGTCTATGGCATATCTAAACTCGCGGGCGAGCGTTGGTGTGAATATTACTTCAATAAATACGGGGTGGACGTCCGCTCCATTCGCTATCCAGGACTTATTTCATGGAAAAGTCAACCGGGTGGCGGCACCACAGATTATGCCGTCGAGATTTACTACAAAGCCCTAGAAGAAGGTCGCTATACAAGCTTTTTATCCGCGCATCGCGCCTTGCCTATGATGTATATGGACGATGCAATTCGTGCTACCATAGAACTCACGGAGGCTCCTGCAGATCAAGTGAAGGTGCGCAACAGCTATAACCTTGCAGGCATCAGTTTTGACCCAACGACCATTGCCGCCAGTATTGAGAAAAAAATACCCGGATTTGAATTCAATTGTGTTCCGGATTTTAGAGAAGAAATTGCGGCTTCGTGGCCTGAAAGTATTGATGATTCAGCCGCTCAAGAGCATTGGGGCTGGTCCATGGAGTACGATCTAGATGGAATGACAGCGGCCATGCTCACCAACCTCAAAACAAAATTGGGTCTACAATAGTACCTCGAAGTATTCGGAGGGTCCGTCGTATCCTGCGACAAATTTTTGCCCCTTGTGCTTGAACCCTAAAGTTTCGAGCACTCGTATACTAGCAATATTTTCCCCGTGGGTGATTGCGCTTAATTTTGATTGTCCAAAATGCGCTTTTGCCGCGTGCATAATTCGCTTCGCGGATTCGCTCGCGTAGCCACGCCCCTCATGGTCCGGATGCAGCGCGTATCCTAAATCAATATGCTCTAAATCTGGCCGCACGTATAATCCACACACACCCACCTTCATACCTGTATCCTTCGTCACAAGGGTGTAGTTCGCATAACCGCGCTCGCGCAGTTGAGGTAAGGCGCGCTGTCTGATGTACTCTCGTGCATCTTCCTCACTTTGGAGGTTTCGATCGCCAATAAAATGTAAGGCTTTCGGAGCGGTGAAAATGGCCAGCACCAGGGCGGCATCTTCTTCAGTGGTCGGTCGGAGATAGAGACGGTCCGATTCAAAACTCAAATAACTACTCATCGCCTTTGTACCAAGAGCTGTATTTCAAATAGTTATTGGCTATACGTTCGATTTCCCCTTTGCGCAAACGCTCCGGAACGGGGCCGATTTCTTTCGCCGGCACCCCCGCCCACAGCGTACCCGGGGTCAATTTCTTTCCTTGGGTCACGACAGAACCTGCCGCTACGATGCAACCTTCACCGACCACACAATCGTCCATCACGATCGCACCCATACCGATGAGTACATTGTCTTCGATGTTGCAACCGTGCACAATCGCATTGTGACCTATACTTACATTATTGCCCAAGATCGTTGGGAACTTCTCATAGGTACAATGGACAGTGGCATTATCCTGTACGTTCACTTTATTGCCGAAAGTGATGCTGTTTACATCGCCGCGCACGACGCTTCCAAACCAGAAACTACAGCCGTCACCGCACTTGAATTGGCCAATAATGGTTGCGTTATCCGCTATAAAACAATCGGAGCCGAATTCTGGCGTATGTCCAAGCAAGGGCTTTATAAAGGCCATGGTAGTGTCGTTTAAGGTTCTCTTTTCAAATGTACGCTTTGCGACTTTTACCACGTACCTTTGCAACCACAAACAACCCCACATCATGGACATCAAGCGCGTACCCGTTAGTATTTATGCAGAAATGACCCCGAATCCGAAGGTCATGAAGTTTGTGAGCAACAAAATGTTGTTGCAAACCGATTCTGCGGAATTCAGAAACATTGAAGAAGCGAAACCGTCGCCATTAGCCACGAAGCTCTTTCATTTCCCTTTTGTTAAAGAAGTATTTATCTCAGGAAATTACATCGCCATTGCAAAATTTGATGTGATAGAGTGGGATGATGTAGCGCAGGAAGTGCGTGTTTTCATAACGGATTTCCTTCAAGAAGGCGGTGTCGCTGTTCATGAGGACCAATTGAATCCGGCGGAAACTATGGAAACAGAAGCAGATGGATCCCCAGCGGTACGTGATGAAGACTTAGGTGAGATCGAGGGACGCATCGTTGATATCCTGGAAGAGTACATCAAGCCTGCAGTCGCCCAAGACGGCGGAAACATTGCTTTCATGGGCTACAAGGACAAAATCGTAGAAGTACAATTGCAAGGCGCCTGTTCCGGTTGCCCTTCATCAACCATGACCCTAAAGAATGGTATTCTTAGCATTCTGCAAAAAATGTTGCCAACCCTTGTTGATGATGTAGTTGCAGTGAATGGCTAACCGGCCAAAAAATACAGCACACAAAAAAGGCGGCCCAATGGACCGCCTTTTTTATTCTATAGCTTCGCTTCGAGCAATTAAGCCGGCTGCATCCCCATGTTGCGCAAATGACGGAAGTGTCCTTTAATAGCACTCACGGTCGTACGGTATTCATTGTACGGCAACTCAAATTCTGCAGCTGTCTTGCGAACGATCTCCGCGATTTTAGGGTAATGTATGTGATTGATGGTCGGGAACATGTGGTGTTCAACCTGGAAGTTCAAACCTCCCGTGTACCACGTTACCAACCAGTTTTTCGTGGCGAAATTCGCCGTAGTCTTCATTTGGTGTTCAATGTTCGTAATGTCCTGAACTTCCTCTTCCGTTGGGAATTCAGCCTTATCTACCACGTGTGCCAACTGGAAGGTGATGGATAGAATAAAACCTGCAATGACATGCATTACCACATTACCCCACAATACCAAATACCAAGGTGCACCTAAAAGCATAGGCATCACATAGAACACTGCAAAGTGGAACAGTTTACCAACGATCAGTTTCGTCCAAACCATACCCAAGCTTTGGTCTTTTGCTTTGAAAAGATCACTCTTGTTGTAGTTGATCACTTGTTTAAAGTCTTTTTCCAGCAACCATTTGTACGTCATCAACGTATAGGCAAACGGTGCATAGATGTGCTGGTATTTGTGCTTCGGCAACAATTCCTGGCTTGGGTGGAAACGGAACATACTTCCCGTTTCAATATCGTCATCGTGACCATCCACGTTCGTATGCGTATGGTGCTTCATGTTGTGCTGTACACGCCAAGTGTACGAATTACCCGCCAACATATAGATAGAAGCGCCAATCTTGCGGTTCCACCACTCGCTGCGCGTCACAGTGTTGTGCAAAGCATCGTGCATAAGGTTCATTCCAACCCCTGCCATACCTAAACCCGTAATGGCCCACAACAATGTAGTCATCCCAAAACTTTGATTGCCCATCAAGAACAATACAAAAGGAACGAGGTACATCGCTAGGTTTGCAAAAGCTTTGATGTAATACCTATAGTCGGCTAAAGATGATTTATTTTCTTCTTTAAAGTATGCGCGCACTCTCTTGCGCACCTCTTTTTGGAAATCACTAGAACTCTTAAATTTCAACATGAAGTTTTCGTAAATAAGTTTATGAAATTACTAAATAAAGGGTCAAGTACCACAACATATGGTAGATTTGCATTTAAATAATGATATCAACCATGTTGAAAAACATAAATCCCACAGAACTAAAGGCCTGGAAAAAGCTCCAGAAAAACTTCGACAACGATAAACGCACCTTAAAAACGCGTTTTTTCGAAGATCCAGACCGGTTCAATAAATACCACATCAAATGGGACGGTCTTTTATTCGACTTTTCCAAAAACCACATTGGTTCCGAAACCTTTAGTCTCTTTAAAGAACTCCTAAACGAGGCGAATGTTCGCGAAGCGATTCAAATGCAACAAGGCGGTTCGAAAATTAACGTTACGGAGAACCGCGCAGTATTGCATACTGCATTGAGAAATATGTCTGGTGATCCTATACTGGTGGACGGTGAAGATGTGATGCCGGGTGTTCGTGATTCTTGGGCAAAATTGGCTGCATTCTCTAATGAAATTCGCTCAGGAGCCTGGAAGGGTCATACTGGAAAACGAATTACTGATGTGGTAAATATAGGCATAGGCGGATCCGATCTAGGGCCGCGCATGGTGATTAATGCACTTCGTCCTTTCGTTACAGATAAAATGGAATTCCATTTTGTAGCAAATGTTGATGGCGCAGATTTGCATGAAGTATTGCGTAAGGTCGATGCGGAAACTACACTGTTTATTATCGCATCAAAAACCTTTACGACTCAGGAGACCATGAAAAATGCGAACAGCGCAAAACAATGGTTCTTGAACAATGGAGGTGCCGAATCCTCTGTAGCGAAACACTTCGTTGCCGTCAGTACAAATGCAGAGGGTGTTGCAGGATTTGGGATTGACACCAAAAACATGTTCGGATTTTGGGACTGGGTTGGAGGACGTTACAGCGTTTGGTCAGCCATAGGTCTTCCGGTCATACTCGCCATTGGTTTTCAGGGTTTCCAGGAGTTTCTAAGCGGCGCACATGCCATGGATAAACACGTGGCAACTGAGCATTGGGACAAAAACATTCCCGCTCAAATGGCTATGTTGGGCATCTGGTACCGCAATTTCCATAGGGCTGCAAGTCATGCGATTCTACCATACGATCAATACATGGACCGATTTGCCGCTTATTTCCAACAAGGCGATATGGAAAGCAACGGAAAATATGTAGATCGCAACGGTAAGAAAGTAAACTACGCTACAGGGCCTATAATTTGGGGCGAACCAGGAACGAACGGCCAACACGCCTTCTACCAATTGATTCACCAAGGTACCGATCTCATTCCCGCAGACTTTATCGCATCTAAAAAGCCGCAGCACAGCTTAAAAGATCACCATCCCATTCTCCTCGCTAATTTCATCGCTCAAACAGAAGCGTTGATGACAGGGAAGACAAGAACTGAAGTGGAGATTGAAATGCGTCAAGCCGGTATTTCAGATGCAGTGGTTGAAGAAATCGCTCCTTTCAGAGTGTTTGAAGGGAATCGACCAACAAACAGCATTGTAGCAGATGAATTAAACCCCTATCATTTGGGCCAATTAATTGCGGCATACGAACACAAAATATTCATTCAGGGCTACATCTGGAATGTATTCAGCTACGACCAGTGGGGTGTTGAATTAGGAAAAGTACTGGCAAAAGCGGTACTGGGGGAACTCACCGGCAGCAGTGTGCAACATGAGCACGACAGCTCTACGAGCGCATTGATTAATTATTTGAAATAAGTGCTTATAGTGAAGCTCTAAAGGCGTCCAGCAGCTCATTGAGTTGTTGGGCGCTTTCTTCTTCTACACCATGAGCCAACTGATCTATAGTTTCCCGCTCCATTAATCGCTGCACTAACGTTTTCCCTCTTTCAGTAAGGAAAATATGAAGGATCCGTCGGTCATTTCTATCGCGCTGTTTAGTGACAAAACCCATGGATTCTAACCGGTCTACCATCCGTGAAGCGTCGCTCATCTTATCCAGCATCCGCTCTCGTATCTCAGATGTCGTAATACCCTCTTCGCCCGAACCATTCACAATACGCAGAACATTGTACTGCTGCATGGTCACGCCCTCATCCTTCAGCACTATAGCAATCCTACTTTTCAGTTGATTGTACGTGTAAATAAGGTTTACAATGAGCTTTGACTGTTCGCTGCGAAAAGCCTTTTGCTTAATTTCTTGTTCAAGATTCATTAGTAGTAAACGTAAAAAGACAGTCGATGTTCAAACATTTATTTTAATAAAAGAAAACCCGCTAAAGCGGGTGCCCTTTTATACCGTCAGAATATCCTTTTCTTTCTTCACGTAGAGCGCATCACATTTGTTGTTGTAATCGTCCGTCATCTTTTGAATATCTGCTTCAAGATCTTTACGTAAATCCTCACTCAAACCGTCATTTCCCAGTTTTTTGAGCTCATCCATCGCTGTCTTGCGGGCAGCGCGAACGCCAACTTTAGCATTTTCGCTTTCACTTTTAGCAAGCTTTGCGAGGTCGCGACGACGTTCCTCCGTCAAAGGTGGTACGCTGATAATAACGCTCTCGCCATTGTTCATCGGGTTAAAGCCTAAACCTGCATTCATGATGGCTTTTTCAATTTCAGTAATTAACTGCTTTTCCCAAGGTTGAATACTGATGGTACGAGCGTCCGGTGTATTCACATTACTTACCTGCGAGAGCGGTGTAGGTGCTCCGTAGTATTCCACCATTACTCCCTCAAGCATAGAAGGGTTTGCGCGACCCGCACGAATCTTTACCATTGCCTTTTCTAAATGGTTAATGGCTCGATCCATATCATCCTTCGTTGCATCAAAAACAAAATCTATTTCGTCTTGCATCCTATTGAATTGATTTTTTAATTCTTAACTAGCGTACCCACTCCTGGCGTACCTTCAATCACCTTCATCAAGTTACCAGGTGTGTTCATATCAAACACAATGATGGGAAGTTCGTTCTCTTTACTTAAAGTAAATGCCGTCATATCCATCACATTAAGACCCTTATCATATACTTCCTTGAAGCTGAGTGTCTCAAATTTCGTCGCAGCAGCATCCTTTTCCGGATCCGCACTATAAATACCGTCCACACGTGTGCCTTTCAATATCACATCAGCTTGAATTTCCACTGCGCGCAGGGTAGCTCCAGTATCTGTTGTAAAATAAGGGTTCCCTGTACCAGCAGAGAAAATCACTACACGGCCTTTTTCTAGATGACGAATTGCACGACGACGAATAAACGGCTCAGCAACCTTATCCATTTCTACGGCACTTTGCAGCCGTGTTTTAACGCCTGCACTCTCTAACGCACCTTGTAGCGCTAGACCGTTAATTACTGTTGCAAGCATTCCCATATGGTCTGCTTGTACACGGTCCATACCTTGAGAAGCGCCACTGATACCACGGAAAATATTTCCTCCGCCGATAACCACACCTACTTGCACTCCTAATTCAGCTACTGCTTTAATCTCTTCAGCATATTCGGCAATTCGTTTAGAATCAATACCAAATTCTTTATCACCCATAAGGGCTTCTCCGCTTAATTTCAGGAGTACACGATTGTATTTCATATCTGTAGGTTTGAACACAAATATACCGCAACTATCATCCGCAATCCAACGAGTTAATTCTAGTTTTTAAACCGTTACGAACTTTTGCCTTTTAGACAAAAAAAAACCGCGATGGCTAGCTAGCCATCGCGGTTCATATCATTTACTTCGTAGGTGATTACAAGCTCACACGCTTGAAATCTACAACAGCCAAACCAGCTTGAACACTAGTGAGGTATTTAGATACGCTCAATTTATTGTCTTTGATAAAGTCTTGATCGACCAACGTGTTCTCTTTAAAGAATTTGTTTAAGCGACCTAGTGCGATTTTCTCGAGCATCTCTTCCGGCTTGCCTTCTTGGCGTGCCAAATCTTTACCTACTTCCAATTCACGATCGATGACATCTTGTGGAACCGCATCACGGTTCAATGCCACAGGATTCATTGCAGCAGCTTGCATTGCCACGTCGCGACCAGCTTCAGCAGCTTCAGCAGTCAAACCTACTAAAGTACCAATCTTGTTGCCCATGTGGATGTAAGATGCTAC
>JAHEKP010000067.1 GCA_024638285.1 Cryomorphaceae bacterium | reverse complement strand
CGCAGATGGTTTATTCTTGTTGCGCTTCAGATCTTTAGATGGGAAAATAACCGTACATAAACTTCATGTTAACTAAGGCACGGCTTTTTAGTAGTATCTTTTTTATTTCCGTAGGATGTGCAAAAGCACCTGAGCCGGTATGGGATACAACGTCCTACACATTAGAATATGGTGGTCTTCCAGAGCCGGAGTTACCAGCAGATAATCAACTTACGGAGCAGGGTGTTAAGTTAGGACGCATGTTGTTTTATGAAACCCGTCTTTCGGGAGATAATTCAATGGCTTGCGCATCATGTCATAAGCAAGAAAACGCGTTTACAGATACTAACAGGTTTTCTACAGGTATAAATGGCTTAGAGGGGCACCGACAGGCGATGAGTGCGGTAAATATGCTTTGGAATACCAACGGCTATTTTTGGGACGGCCGCGCAGAAAAATTACGAGATCAAAGTCTCATGCCCATTCAAGATGTATCAGAAATGAATGAAACCATAGAGAATGTGGTTGAAAAATTAGAACAGGATACCCTTTACACACATCAATTTTTCAGAGCTTTTGGTAGTGAAGATATTTCTTCACATCGCATCGGTTTAGCGTTAGAGCAGTTCATGAATTCTATCGTTTCTTACCGCAGTAAATATGATTTATTCCTTGATGGAGAGGCAACTTTTACGGAAGAAGAGGAATTGGGTATGGAGCTTTTCTTCGACGAATACAATCCCTTTTTTCCCGAGACTTCCGGAGCAGATTGTGGCCATTGCCATGGCGGTAAAAACTTCAGTTCTCAGGAGTACATGAATAATGGGCTAGATAGTATATACAATGATAACGGTCGCTATGATGTGACTGGACTAGAATCGGATCGAGGTGCGATGAAAGTGACCACACTAAGAAATATCGCGCTCACACCTCCCTATATGCACGACGGACGGTTTAACACTTTGGAAGAAGTGATCGACCACTATAACGACGGTTTACGTAATAACGCTTCACTCAATCCTGCCCTTGCTATGACTATGGGGACCGGTTTGATGCTTAATGATACCGATAAGGGCGCTTTAATAGCATTTTTGAGGACATTAACGGATACAAACTTGATTCACGACTCAAGGTATGCTTCGCCATTCTAAATTGCTATTATTCGGATTACTCTTGGGTTCATGTGTTCCTAATGAGTCTATTTTTGATGGGCTTGATACAGCGTATCCTGAAATAGCGTATCCTGCAGACAATCCTAAGAATCCTGCCGCGGCAACCTTGGGGGAACGACTTTTTTTTGATCCTATCTTGAGTCTAGATTCTAGCATTAGCTGCGGCTCTTGTCACAAACCAGATAAGGCCTTTGCGACAAACGATAAGATTACTCCAGGTGTAGGTGGAACCTTAGGCAAGCGCAACAGTCCATCTCTTATAAACGTAGGTTTTCAGCCCTATTTCATGCGTGAAGGAGGTGTACCTTCATTAGAGATGCAAGTGTTAGTTCCATTGGGTGATGCTACGGAAATGGCACACAATGTGGTTGATGCTGTTCGACGTTTGAATCAAAACACAAGCTATAGAAACGAATTTATGACGGTTTATGGCGATACTGCTTCACCTTATTTATTGGTTCGAGCATTAGCGAATTTCGAACGTACCCTTGTTGACTTTGCTTCTCCTTTTGATCACTTTATTCAAGGAGATGCCTCCGCATTGAGCAGCGAGGCCATCAAAGGAGGTAAATTATTTTACGGGAAAGCAGCATGCGTTCAATGTCATTCAGGCGTTTTACTCACTGACTTCGGTTTCGCTAATAATGGAACTGCCATTGTCGATTCTAGTGATTATGGTCGTGAATTATTAACGAATGATAGCGGTGATCGATATGTATTTAAAACTCCTTCGCTTCGATCAGTGCATTCTACAGCACCTTATATGCATGACGGCTCAGTGGTCTCTCTTGCTGATGTTGTAGACCAATACAATACAGGAGGAATGAATCACGGTTTTACGGATTCTAGAATTGAACCTTTAGACTTAACGGTTTCAGAGAAAGCACAGTTGGTCGCCTTTTTAGAAGTTCTCTAACTTAATTAAGGCAAAGTGAAGCTAAAGGGCAGTAGGCCCTGTACACCGGTGAATCCCAGAGCATTGTTCGTCTTATTGAGTAATATCAATTCAAAAGGCTTCTTCTGTCTCAACTCCGTTTCATGAAGTACTTGTCTGCACGATCCACAGGGTGCTGCAGGTTCGCGCTCAGATTCCCCTGTCATGATGTAAACGGTTTGAATAGCCTCATCAGGATGCGCAGCTTTCGCTGCTAGAACCGCGACACGTTCAGCGCATAAACCTGAAGGGAAAGCAGCATTCTCCTGATTCGTTCCTACAATCATAGTACCCGATTCCAGTACCACAATGCTTGATACCGGGTACTGCGAATAAGGGGCATAAGCAGAAATTAATAGCGCTTCGAGTCGATCAGCAATCCCTTTAGGAATGGCCAATGATTCGCGCCAATTCTCATAGGTTCTGTAGTGAAGGGTTATCTGATGCTCCATTAGTAGGTGTTTTAGGTCTACTACAAGTTACCTTTTATTCAATAGATTTTGGTACAAGTTTCATTCAAAAAGAAAGGGCAACTCAAAGAGTTGCCCTTTACTTTTAATGAATTCAAAACTTATTCAAAGCTATAGGTAGTTCCGTAGCGTAACATCTGTCCTAGAAAATCCATAGGATATTCAACAGTAATATCCACAATGCTATCCCCTTCAAATACAGGGACCATCTCAGGATTTACAAACCCACTATAAGGTGCTAAATTTAACGGTTCTGAGCGTCTTAATACTTCCGCATGCAGCTCTTGATCCACCTTTACTCCATACGCCTCTACTAAGTTTCTCCCGGCTTCAAAATCACCTTCGCTTTTAATGCGCTGAATCTCACGAAGTAATTCACCAAAGTATCCGCGCAATTTCTCATAGTCGTTTACAACGAAATAGGTTTTACTTTCAATCACCTTGCGTTCCACGACATTATCCTCACGTCCACGTTCGAAGGCCCAGGAGGCGACCAATTGACGATTCCGCATGTGGTCTTCTTCGATATCGTCACCGGGAAGGATACGACGCAATTGAAGCATCATTCCATTAGACATGTAGTTATCGTACTCCGCATAGCCAGGTTCTTTATTCTCCATTAAACCAATCTCCTGCATTTTATCGTCCAGTATGAAATAGAGTGCAACGAGATCCGCACGTGCTTCTTCAAGCGTAGAGCTGTAATTTTTGAGTGTCTGTTTTGGCGTTCCTATACCTGGGTTGATTTTACCCGAAGCGTGACCTACCACTTCGTGAAGTGCAGTATGCATTTTAGAGCCCAATTCTCCATACTTTTCTGCACGCTCATTGTGCATTGTAGAAAATCCAAATTCTTGAGCCATCCCTTTACCGGCACTAGAATGGTAAGCATCTTCAATATTTCCAAGTGATACAGATTTTGAGCCGTGCTCTACACGAATCCAGTTCGCATTAGGAAGATTTACACCAATAGGCGTAGAGGGAGAGGCATCACCTGCTTCACCAGCTACGGTAACTATCTTATAGCTCACACCCACCACACTTTCTTTCTTGTGCTCGTCCATAATGGTACTGTTATCTTCAAACCATTGCACATTATCTGCAACAACAGCCATTCTTGCACTGGCATCAAAGTCTTTGACTTGAACAACAGTTTCATACGAACCGCGGTAACCCATCGGGTCATTGTATACTTCCACGAATCCATTAATGTAATCTACATCACCGCCTGTGGTTTTTACCCAAGCAATATTGTAGTCATCCCACTTCGTGAGATCTCCTGTTTCATAGTATTCAATCAAAAGTGTCAATGCAGTGGCTTGATCATCATTTTCTGCAACTTCCTTTGCCTGCTCTAGGTGACCGATTATTTCCTTAATACTGTTCGCATAACGACCACGTGCGCTGAAAACGTCTTCATAAATCACTCCGTTTTCATCACGAGATAATCGGCTGTTGAGACCATGACTTACTGGACGTTGCGGGTCAGCATCTACTTTAGCCGCATAAAAAGCTTCTGCCTCAGCTTGAGTGATATCTGGTGCATAAAAATTAACAGCAGATGCCAGTAATAAGTCAACACCGTCTGCACGATTTACTTTTTTGGCATCATATTCGGGATCGAAAATGGCGCGTTGCGCTTCTTCAGAAAGTGAAATTCCAAGCGAATCTAATGCAGAAAGGAACCAATTTTGGTCGAAATCGGCAGCGAATTTTTTGTTGCTGTAATGATGGTGAATTCCGTTTGCGAAGAATACGCGTTTTGCATAAACCTCAAAATCTGTGTATTGCTGACTTTCCTTACCTATAATACCATCGCTTGAAAGGATTGCCTCGAGCGCTTTTCGTATTTCTAAATTATGACGGTAGTTACAGTCCCACATGATGTCACGACCAGCCAGACCTGCCTGAGTGAGATGGTAGGCATAGATCCGTTGTTGTGGCTTAAGATCATCCCAAGAAGGGATTTGGTATCGCAATACTTTGATATCTGCAAAGCGGTCTACTTGCCACTGAAAGTCATTGTGAGCTTCGTCTGTGTGCATTTCTTCTTTTGGGTTACAGGAGCTTAAAACTAGCGCAGCCGCAGCTCCTAGGAATACATGTTTTTTCAT
>JAHEKP010000084.1 GCA_024638285.1 Cryomorphaceae bacterium | reverse complement strand
AAAAGGCACGGAGCTGCGTGAGCAGCTCACGGCTTGTCTTTGGGTACAAGGGCCGCTGAACGGGTTCTTTTGCCGCTAGGCAAAAAATCCAGTGGGTTTATGCTAACTTGAAGGCATGAGTAAGATCATTCACGCTATATCAGGTCCTAGAAACATAAGCACGGCTTTAATGTACAGTTTCGCCCAACGTCCGGGTTGTGCTGTATTTGATGAGCCGATGTACGGGAAGTTCCTGCAAAAAAAGGGTTTGAACCATCCCGGGCGATTCGAAACGCTAAAAAAGTGGCCTACTGATCTACCGGATATCTCGGGTGCAGTTCAAAAATTAGCCAAAAAAAACGATGAGATTTATCTCAAGAACATGGCGCATCACATGGTAGATGAGCCTTGGGACTGGGCGGAGCAGAGTGCATTTGTTTTTTGGATTCGACATCCGCGTAAAGTCGTTCAGAGTTTTGCAAAGGTTATTCCTGATGTTACTATCGAGGACATCGGTTTAGATCAAGAATGGGAGCAGTGGCAAAAGGTAGCTAGGTTGCCGGGTACAAAAATTATTGTTGATTCAGATGAAATGCTTGCGGATCCAGCGCGTACATTACCTAGAATTTGCGAAGCACTTGGGTTAGCCTGGCGCCCAGAAATGCTTCAATGGTCTGCAGGGCCAAAATCATACGATGGGCCTTGGGCGCAATATTGGTACGGCAACGTGCATAAAAGTACAGGCTTCGGTCAACCAAAAATGCTGCCAGAACCGTTGATTCCCTCACACGAAAAAGTAGTTGAAGCTGCTTTACCTGCCTACCTTTCCTTATTTTCAAACCGATTTAAATTTTAACCATGCTACAACAATTTGATCCTAGAAATAAAAACATAAAGGTGTGGCTAGGCCACAGATTAGTGGAGCGTGCAGATGCCAAGGTTTCCGTTTTCGATAGCGTTGTTCAAGGCGGAGATGCAGTTTGGGAAGGAATGCGCGTATACGACAATGGGGTATTCTGTTTGGAGCGTCATTTGGACCGATTAGAGGATTCTGCGCGGGCCATGGCTTTTGAATCCATTCCAACGCGGGCCAGTATAAAATCGGCCATCAAGGCGACGCTAGAGGCCAATGGAATGACAAATGACACACACATCCGATTGACGCTGACTCGAGGGGAGAAAATTACCTCAGGTATGGACCCTAGATTAAACCAAAGTGGCCCGACTTTGATTGTTCTGGCAGAATGGAAACCTCCAGTGTACGACAATGAAAAAGGTATTAGAATCATTACGAGTGCCATTCGTCGCAACAGCCCCATGCATGTTGATTCCAAAATTCATCACAACAACCTTATTAATAATATCCTCGCTAAAATTCAAGCCAACCACGCCGGTGTGGATTCTGCATTAATGTTGGACAACCTTGGGTTTATTTCCGAGATGAACGGCACGAATATTTTCATGGTGAAAAATCGGACGTTACTAACGCCCACTGCTGATGCTTGTCTTCACGGCATTACACGCGGATTAGTCATGGAACTAGCTCGTGCTAATGGTATTGTGGTAGAGGAGCGTAATATCTCATTAACGGAACTGTATTCGGCGGATGAAGCCTTTGGAACCGGGTCTATGGGAGAGTTGACGCCTATTGTGGAGGTCGATGGGCGGTTACTGGTGAATCGGTCACAATCCAATCTTACGGCCCAATTGATCCAATGGTTTGAGGGCGTGCATGAAAAGTTGAGTACGCCTTTGGAGTCGCTTTAATCTCCCGTAATTTTAGCAATCTTAAATAACCTTACCTAATGACAATGCGTAAACTATTTGTAGTGGCAGGATTTTTAGTTTCCTCCATCTTGATTGGGCAATCTAATCCCATGATTAGCGGGTGCATAACAAATGCACCTGATACACTAGCGAGTGTAAAGGTTGCCTATTTAAAAGGGAAAGGCCTCGCTGTAAAACAGGATATCCCTGTTAAGAATGGATGTTTTGATGCAGTATGGGAACAAGAGGAGCGAGGAATATTTATCCTTTATATTGACGGTGAACACACCTTTGATATGGTTATCTCTAACGGTAATTTGACAATCAATGCGGATTATAACGACCTTACAAAGGTATCACTGGATGGACCCGGCATCGAAGAATTTGATGGTTTTAAGTCTTTGTTGAGCTCCAAACCGGAGCAATCAGCCGTAGAACGTTACCTCTTGGATTTAAAAGATGCTGCATTGAAAGATTTCTTATTGCCACAAATCTATCCGATAAATCCAGATACAAACGTGTATTGGCTCCGTTCACATTTTTGGGAGTACACTAACCTCAATTCTAAGAGCACTCTAATCAATCCTTTCTTCGAGAAGAATAGGAAAGTTTATTTCGAACAAGTTTTAGGACATAATCCTGATTCAGTGATCAAGCATTTGAATAATCTATTGAATAGCCCAATGGATGAACAGGTTAAAAAAGTCTTTATCAGCAGTGCTACCTATCATTATGAGACATCTAATTATATGGGCGAGGACAAAGTGTTTGTTTGGCTAGCTCAAACGTTTTACAATACTGGATATGCGGATTGGATGAGCAAAGAAAACCTTGCAAAAATCAAAGAGAAATCCGAAGGTCTCTCCACTGAATTAGTTGGAAACAAGGCCAAAGACTTCGCTTTTGACACTCAGAACGAAGGACGTATGAAGCTGTCTGAAGTTCAGAGCCCTATTACAATTCTCTATTTCTGGGATAGTGAATGCGGTCATTGTAGGAAAGAAACACCGCGTTTGAAAGCGTTTTACGATGAATACAAAGACAAGGGTGTAGAAATAGTTGCCATTACGCTTGAGAATGAATTCACTGGATGGAAAAAATATATTGCAGAAAATGATCTCGATTGGATCAATGGGTATGAATCGGATTTTGAACGACCTAATTTCCTGTGGTACTATTACATACCTACTACTCCGAAAAAGTTAGTTCTGGGGCCGGATAAGACGATTATCGCAAAAAACCTTGATGTGGAGACGACCTTACGAGCGTTTATTGACGATTATTTAGCTGGAAAAGTACACTAAGAAGAATAAAAAAGCCCGCGGCTCATCCGAGCCGCGGGCTTTTTTGATTTTTCGGCCGTAGGCCTATTCTTTACCACTATCTGTGCATCCCGCCTTCTTCTCAGCGCAACACGCTTTTGCAGGTGTTACGGCTGCAGTCTCTACCTTCTTTTCTTTGCTTGTGCAAGATTTTCCTTCAGACTTCCCTTCGGAACAACATGATTTTTTCGTTGGAACCATTGCTGTCGCTGACTTTTTTGATACACAATGATCACATTCTTTACCTTCAGCTTTCGCGGCGCTACAGCAGGCTTTCATCTCCGATTTCGCTGCTGTTTTACCGTGATCACATTTCTCAGTACATGCGTGTTTTTCAGTGTTTTGCGGTTTTTCTTGAGCGAAGGCGACTACTGAAAAGAGCGCCAATACTGCGGTAAACAGGATTTTTTTCATGTTTTTTTCGTTTTAGTGGAGGGAAGTTAATGAATTCCCGTGTTTTACCCCTTGTTTGCTCATATAAGTTGTTATTTTTGCGTGGAAACCAAAAGAGATAAAATGAAAAAGGTATTTGTATTGGCTTTGGCAGCCGCTTTGTCTTTGACAAGCTGTGTGAGCAAGCAAAAATACGTGGAGCTAGAGACGTTGCAGAACACTACTGCCGACAAATTGAGCAACACTAAAATGGAATTAGCAGCAGCTACTGCAGCTAAGGAAGCTCAGGCTAAAGAATTGGCTGCACTTCGTGCATCGTCTTCGAGCTTGATGAAACAAGTAGGGGATCTTACAGCGATGAGCGCGACCAATGCTCAGAACATGGAGAAAACTCTTGAGAGCATCAACGAGAAAGAATTGGCCATTACTCGTCTTCAAGACGCAATGAACCGCAAGGACAGTGTAACATTTGCATTGGTAACTTCACTGAAAGGCGCTTTAGGCGATATGAATGATGAAGATGTTCAAATCAGCGTTGAGAAAGGTGTGGTTTACGTTAACTTAAGTGATAAGTTGATGTTCCGTCCAGGTTCAGATTATGTAAGCAAAGACGCTAAGAATGTTCTTGGTAAAGTTGCTAAAATCATGAACGCTAAACCAGGTTTAGAGATCTTGGTTGAAGGACATACTGATACGGACCCAATTGCTACAGAATGCGTTAAAGACAACTGGGAGCTTTCAGTTCGCCGTGCAACGAACATTGTTCGTGTACTACAGACGGAGCACGGTATTGCTGCAGAGCGCATGACTGCTGCTGGTCGTGGTGAGTACATTCCTGTAGCATCTAACGATACTCGAGAAGGTCGCGCTGCGAATCGCCGTACTCGTATCGTTGTTCTTCCTAAATTGGATGAATTCAACAAGATGATAGAAGAAGGTTTGAAATAAACCGGAAAAGTTATTTAAGAAGCCCGTTGCGAAAGCAACGGGCTTTTTTATTTTACAGTATCAAGCACTCCTTTGTAACTGTGGCTAATTGGCAACACTTCTAATTTGTTCTGCAGACGAAGACCTATTTCGGTGCGAAAATTTTAGCACCTTTGAAATGAATTTAAACACATTGTTATGTTAGACTATTTCTACATGGGCGGACCACTCTTTATGGGTATGCTCACTTTGATTTTTATTGCGCTCGTCATTTCGGTCGTCTTGAAAAAAGGCGTGAAAGAATTGGGTTTACTTGCCCTTGCACTGGGATTCTTAGGCCAATTAATAGGTCTCATGGGTGCCTTTGAAGGAATAGAAGCTATGGGAGG
>JAHEKP010000080.1 GCA_024638285.1 Cryomorphaceae bacterium | reverse complement strand
GCTTCTGTCGCTTCTTCTTCGGAAGGGTTTTCACGGTTTTCATTCAACATGTTTACCATGCGCTCAGTTATATCAAACTCCTCGTTCGCATATATGATCTGACCACCCTCTTCATAAAGAAGTATGAAGTCGAGGTTCAGCTCTTCTTTGAGTACTTCAATGGCGGTATTCATGTCTTCGCGCATCATTACCGTTAAATCATTTTGGCGCTTCATCATTTGACCCTGAGCAGCTTGCTCGACTTGAAGGTAGTTTTGCTGCACACGGCGCAAATCAGCTTCATTCGCTTCGCGCTGACGTGCAGTCATTTTGGGTGCCTCCTGCTGGTAGAGTTCAATGTTTTCTTGAAGCGACTGTTGACGACGTTGTAATTCGATCACAATCTCTTCTTCTTCAGCTTGTAATTCGCTCACTAATTCCTGGAAATAGTTGTACTGGCTCTGTAAAGAGTCAATACGAACATAGGCCAGACGGATTCCTTTTTCTGTGTTTTCAACTGCTGCTGGTTGCTGACAACTCGCGAGCATGCTTAGACCGATTGCGGCCAAAAAAAACTTTTTCATCTTAAAAATCTAGGTTGTTCAATACATTTTCATCTACGAGTTTCGGTACAGTCACCTTTAGATTCGGGGTGCGTTCCATTTCTCGTTCGATGGCGAATATAGCTTCTTTATTTCTAGCCCACGATCTTCGCGCGATACCATTATTTACATCGTAGAGCAGCATGTTTTCTAGTTTGCGCTCTGCCTCATCCGTACCGTCAAGCAACATGCCGAATCCGCCGTTTATGACTTCGCCCCAACCAACACCACCGCCATTATGGATGCTGACCCAAGTCGCGCCTCTAAAGCTGTCGCCTATGACGTTTTGGATGGCCATATCTGCGGTGAAGCTTGAACCGTCGTAAATGTTTGAAGTTTCCCGGTACGGGCTGTCGGTTCCACTAACATCATGGTGGTCACGACCTAAAACTACCGGGCCTATTTCTCCTGCAGCGATGGCTCTATTAAACGCACGTGCGATCTCAATACGTCCTTCACTATCTGCGTAAAGAATGCGCGCCTGTGAGCCAACCACTAATTTATTTGCTTTGGCGCCTCTGATCCAGCGAATGTTGTCGTCCATTTGTTGACGAATCTCAGCCGGTGCTTTTTCCTTGAGTTGTTCTAAGACGTTCTCTGCGATTAAATCGGTTCGATCCAGATCCTCACTCTTTCCGCTGGCACATACCCAACGGAATGGACCAAATCCGTAATCGAAACACATCGGTCCCATAATGTCTTGTACATAGGAGGGGTAGCGAAATAATTCACCTTCTTCATCCATAATCTCTGCACCTGCGCGCGAGCTCTCCAGTAAAAAAGCATTGCCGTAATCAAAGAAGTACATTCCTTTTTCGACCAGCGCATTCACTGCTTTTACATGCCGTTTCAAGGTTTCTTGAATTTTTACTTTAAATGCCGCTGGATCTTCTGCCATCATCGTATTGGCGTCTTCGTAACTCATTCCTTGCGGATAATAGCCGCCCGCCCAAGGATTGTGTAAGGAGGTCTGATCGGAACCTAAATCGACGTGAACATTGCGTTCCACCATGCGCTCCCACAGGTCTACGATGTTGCCTAAATAGGCAATGCTGCGTGCACGTTTGGCTGTTTGAAAGGTCAATGCCATATCAATGGCTTCATCTGCGCTGGTTGTGATTTCATCCACCCAACCTTGCTCGTGACGTTTATAGGCTGCTTTGGCATTGATTTCTGCAGTAATACTTACCACGCCTGCAATATTTCCTGCTTTAGGCTGCGCCCCAGACATTCCACCGAGTCCAGCAGTGACAAACAATTTACCTTCAGGTCCGCCCCCAGATTTCATCCGTGCAGCATTCAAAACCGTAATAGTGGTGCCATGTACAATGCCTTGCGGTCCTATGTACATGTATGAGCCAGCAGTCATTTGACCGTATTGCGTAACGCCCAGTGCATTGAATTTTTCCCAATGATCGGGTTGGCTGTAGTTCGGAATCATCATTCCGTTGGTCACCACTACACGTGGCGCATCTTGCGACGACGGAAATAAGCCCATAGGGTGTCCGCTGTACATGTGTAGGGTCTGCTGCTCAGTCATCTCGCTGAGGTATTTCATGGTCAGTACATACTGAGCCCAATTCTGAAATACCCCGCCGTTCCCTCCATAGGTGATGAGTTCCTCAGGGTGCTGTGCTACTGCTGGATCCAGATTGTTCTGAATCATCAACATAATGGCAGCTGCTTGGGGTGTTTTCGCAGGATAATCTGAAAGGGGACGTGCCTTCATTTCGTAAGAAGGCTTGAATCGGTACATGTAAATGCGACCATACGTTTTCAATTCCTCTAAAAATTCTACGGCTAATGTCTCGTGCCATTCTACTGGAAAATAACGTAGTGCATTTTCCAGAGCCAATTTCTTCTCTTTAGCGGTGAGAATATCCTTTCTCTTCGGTGCTCTATTCACGTCTCCAGGTACGCTGCGTTTTGCCGGAAGTTTCGCCGGCAGGCCCTGGGTAATTTCTTCTTGAAATGGGGTCATCATCTACTTAGGTTCCTTTAATACTGTGTGTTTTTTTATCGTAACCGTACGGGCAATGTTTGCACCCGCTTTGGCAACAATAGCCGCGTTTCAAATGGTATTTTTCCGTGAAAACGATATACCCCTCTGGGGTTTTGTAAAAGTCCTCCGGGTCCAATTCTTTTTTGAACATGCCGCTTTTTTTGGTCATTCAAAGGTAAGTCTCATTAGCTTTGTTTCATGGACCTATCCTCATTTCCCTTTCTAACACCTTCACCTACTGAAAAGTTGTTGCATTTTTCTTCCGGTAGTCTTTGGATGAAACGTGATGATCTCATTCATCCCGATGTTTCCGGCAATAAATGGCGAAAACTAAAGGGCTTTTTTCGCGAGGTGGATCCGTCGAGACCGGTTTTAACTTTTGGTGGGGCACACTCTAATCATCTTCGTGCGGCGGCCTTTGCTTTCGCTCATGCAGGTATCAAAGGTATTGCTGTGGTGCGTGGTGAGGAACTTAGCCCGGAGCATAGTACCACATTGAAGTATTGTGAAAAGATGGGGATGATCCTTCATTTTATACCGCGTTCTGAATACAAAGTGCTGCGCGAGAAGAATTGGCTACCCACGGTGCGGCAGTTGCAGGAGTGGGGCGGAGAATCGGCCCAAGTGTTGCCAGAAGGCGGCGCTGGAAGACACGCTTTAGAAGGTTGCGCTGAGATCTGGACGGAATTGGAGCACAAGCCGGATCATTTGTTGATTGCAAGTGGAACGGGAACTACGGTTTTTGGAATACTAGCAGCGATGCCTCAAGGTTCGTCAACAAAAGTACATGTGATCAGCGCGGTCAAAGGCGCGCATCAAGAGCAGGCTCGAACAACCCAATATGCCCGGCAAAAATCCATTGATTTGCATTGGGAAGATGAAGTGCATTTTGGTGGTTTTGGAAAAATACCCACGCACTTGAAAGCACAAAACACAGCGTTTGAGAAGGAGTATGGCTTTGCAATCGATGCGGTGTACAATGCGAAAGTCTGGGCCTATTTCAATCGAAATTCATTCAAAGGACGCGTCCTTTGGATCAATACAGGCGGGGTGTTTACACCGTAGTTTCGAGCAATTCCAACACCATTTGTTCTACTTCGTCACTGTCCCAACGTTCCTCAATGTTTTCAGTAGCAAGCACTTTAGCCATGATTCTGTCGTGACGCTCACCTTCGGCCATTGCGTCGTGGTAAGGAATGTTAGTGAACTTGACTAAGGTGTAGAGCGGAGTCCATTTATCCGGGTGGTTTTTTTGCACCTTTTGTTCAATGCGTTTACGCAATTGGAATTCAGGATCCGCCACTAAATCTCTCATTTCAATGAAGTTCCTCAGACTTAAATCCACCAAAGCATTTCCTGCAGGAACGCGCAATTCCGTGTAGCGCTCCAACACCATTGGAAGATTTTCGTGACCCAATTCATCGAGCAATTCACAAAATACACGTGCATCTTCTAGTGAACCGTTCATGCCTTCACCGTAGAACGGAACAGTGGCGTGTGCGGCATCTCCAATAAGGGCTGTTTTAGTACCCCAGTGATAGGGTTTACAGCGGATGATTGCTAGGGCAGAAGTGGGATTATTTTCCCACTGTTCTTCTAAATTAGGTATGAGCGGAATGGCATTTTTAAAGTACTTTTCAAAGTAGCGTAAGCCGTCCTTGCCTGTTTTTAATTGGTCCAGACCGAATTCCCCGGAGTAGGGCGCGAAAACGGTTCCAGTAAACCCATTGTCCGTATTGGCTAATCCCATGAGCATAAATTCTCGGCGGGGCCAGATGTGTAAGGCATCCAAGTTCAATTGAGGACTGCCGTCCTTCGCCGCCGGTATGTGGACTTCTTTGTATCCACTATCAATATACTCTTGTGTAAAATTGAAACGAGGCTGTTTCATCATCGCTCCACGAACCGCAGAACCTGTCCCATCTGCTCCGATAATGAGGTCGGCACGTTCTCGAACGGTATGGCCTTTATAATCAAAGGTTACTTCTCCAAGCTCAAAGTCAATGTGGGTACAGAAATGTTCAAATTGAACCGTAATGGCTGGATTTTCTTCTGCTAATTCCACTAAGGTCTGGTTCAATTCAGAGCGACTAATGCTGTGAATGGCTTTACCTTCAATACTGTAGGGGAAATAGCTTTGATTGCCTTCTAGGTCATGGATTTGTCGACCGTATGCAGGAACGGTAATCTTGCGAATTTCGGCTTCAATTCCTGCATATTTAAATGCGGTCCAACCGCGGTCACTCACCACTAGGTTGATCGATCGGCCACTTCCGTA
>JAHEKP010000062.1 GCA_024638285.1 Cryomorphaceae bacterium | reverse complement strand
CTACTCTTAATCTTGATTCTGTCTGTACCATGATTATTTAGCTCTTTCGATAACTTCAACCACTCTCCAATTTTTAGTCTTGGATAATGGACGAGTTTCCATAATTCTTACAGTATCACCCATGTTGCAGTCATTTGTTTCGTCGTGAGCGTGAAATTTGCTCGTAAACTTCACAAACTTCCCATACTTCGGGTGCTTTACTTTGCGCTCAACCTTCACGACAACAGACTTATCCATCTTGTTGCTCGCTACTACGCCGACGCGCTCTTTACGCAAGTTTCTTGTGTTTTCCATGATACTCTTATTCTTCAGTTGAGCGAGTACTCAATTCAGTGCTCAAACGAGCAATATTTTTTCTAGCAATTTTTATTTGCATAGGGTTTTCTAATGGGCTTAAGCTATGTGTTAGCTTCATACTCATATAGTTGGCCTTCTCCTCAGCCAAACGCTCTGCTAATTCAGCAGTCGCCAATTCTTTCATCTCTGTGTACTTCATGACTTTTACTCTTGTAAATCTCTACGTACTACGAACTTGGTGCGAACTGGTAACTTCTGTGCTGCAAGACGTAAAGCCTCTTGAGCGATATCGAAAGGAATCCCGTCGATTTCGAACATGATGCGTCCTGGCTTAACAACAGCAGCGTAATATTCAACACCACCTTTTCCTTTACCCATACGAACCTCTAACGGCTTTTTTGTTATTGGTTTGTCCGGGAAAATACGAATCCACATCTGACCTTCACGCTTCATGTAACGCGTAGCAGCGATACGAGCAGCTTCTATCTGACGTGCTGTGATCCATTTTGAATCTAAAGACTTTAAACCGTAAGCGCCGTATACGAGTTGTGCACCACGCTGCGAGTTGCCTTTCATTTTGCCTTTAAAGACTTTTCTGTGTTTTGTGCGTTTTGGCTGTAACATCTCTAAAAGTTATTTACGGTTAGTACGCTTAGCACGTCCACCTCTCGCACCACCTGGCTTCGTAGAACCCAACTGGTTGCTTAGATCGCGTTTGCCATAAACTTCACCTTTCATAATCCACACCTTAATACCTAAACGGCCGTAAGTTGTATGTGCTTCACTTAAATGGTAATCGATATCTGCACGGAAAGTACTTAACGGGGTACGGCCATCCTTATACATTTCAGAACGAGCCATTTCAGCTCCGTTCACACGGCCTGAAATCAATACTTTGATTCCCTCAGCACCCATGCGCATCGCTGCAGAAATTGCCATTTTGATTGCGCGACGGTGACTAACACGACCCTCAATCTGACGAGCTATAGAATCAGCTACAAGCTTCGCATCCAATTCTGGACGCTTAATTTCGTAGATATTGATCTGAACTTCCTTACCAGTAAGTTTTTTCAACTCCTCTTTTAGCTTATCAACCTCTTGACCACCTTTACCAATGATCACACCTGGACGAGCCGTAGTGATGGTCACTGTTACCAAACGTAAAGTACGCTCAATGATGATACGACTGATACTTGCCTTAGCAAGACGAGCGTACATGTAATTTCTAATCTTGGCATCCTCGGCGATTTTATCACCATAGTTACGACCCCCGTACCACTGACTATCCCAGCCACGGATGATTCCTAATCTATTACCAATAGGGTTGGTTTTTTGTCCCATTCTTCCCTTTTTAAGATTCTTTACTACCAACGATGAGTGTCACGTGGTTGCTACGCTTGCGAATGCGGTGCGCACGACCTTGTGGAGCAGCCTGAATACGCTTAAGCATACGACCACTATCTACACTAATCTCTTTAACTATCAAACCAGCTTCCTCTAGATCTGCTCCTTCGTTTTTAGCTTGCCAGTTTGCGATAGCGCTCAACAACAATTTCTCTAAACGATTCGATGCCTCCTTTGGGCTGTACTTAAGAATGGCCAATGCCTTCTCTACCTCTACGCCACGGATTTGGTCTGCAACCAAACGCATTTTGCGAGGAGAAGTTGGGCAATCATTAAGCTTAGCAATTGCAATAGCTTTCTTCGCTGTCTTCAGCGCCTCAGCTGCATGTTTCTTTCTAGCTCCCATCTCTTATTACTTCTTATTTTTTCCGTGACCACGGAAGTTGCGGGTTGGAGAGAATTCACCAAGCTTGTGTCCTACCATGTTCTCAGTTACATAAACGGGGATGAATGTCTTACCGTTGTGAACTCCAATAGTCTGACCTACGAAATCTGGTGAAATCATAGATGCACGTGACCAAGTCTTGATCACAGTGTTTTTACCGCTCTCCACATTAGCGAGTACTTTCTTCTCTAACTTGTAGTGGATGTAAGGTCCTTTTTTAAGCGAACGTGCCATATACTTTCAGATTATTTCTTTCTACGTTCGATGATATACTTGTTCGTAGCCTTCTTAGGCGTACGAGTCTTGTAACCCTTCGCTGGAATACCATTGCGAGAACGCGGGTGACCTCCAGAAGCACGGCCTTCACCACCACCCATTGGGTGATCAACTGGATTCATTACTACACCACGAACGCGAGGACGGCGTCCTTGCCATCTGCTACGACCAGCTTTACCACTAACCTGTAACATGTGCTCTGAGTTACTCACAGTACCTACAGTTGCCATACATGTAGTAAGAATCATACGAGTCTCACCTGAAGGCATCTTAATGATAGCATACTTACCCTCACGAGCTAAAAGCTGCGCGAATGTACCTGCTGAACGTGCAATGATTGCTCCTTGTCCAGGACGCATTTCAATGTTGGAGATGATCGTACCTAACGGAATGTCCGAAAGGAACAATGCGTTACCAGCTTCAGGAGCACTGCCCTGTCCGCTGACTAGTTTATCACCTACTTTAACACCATTTACAGCAACTGAATAACGCTTCTCGCCATCCGCATACACCAACAACATAAGGTAGGCTGAACGTAACGGATCATATTCGATCGCTTTAACTGTTGCAGGGATACCAAACTTATCTCGTTTGAAATCAACTGTACGTACTTTTTGCTTGTGTCCTCCACCTACGTAACGCATTGTCATGCGTCCGCTATTGTTTCGGCCACCACTCTTGGTCTTACCTTTTACAAGGCTCTTTTCAGGTTTCGCTGCCGTAACTTGCTCAAAGTCGTTGACTACGCGAAAACGCTGTCCAGGAGTAATTGGTTTTAATTTCTTTACACCCATTGTAATTAAATATTACCGTATAAATCGATGGTCTCTCCACCAGCTACCTTAACCATTGCTTTTTTATAAGCAGATTTACGTCCTCTCACTAGACCAGCCTTCGTATACTTCGTCTGGAATTTTGCAGGAACAATAGCAGTGCGTACACTTTCTACACTAACACCGTAGAACTCTTCTACAGCTTTTTTTATCTCAACCTTATTAGCAGATCGAGCCACCTCGAAAGCATAGACGTTTTCGTCTTCGCTTTGAGCTGTTGCTTTTTCAGTAATGATTGGTTTAATCAAAATATTCATGGCTCTCTTAGCTTAAAATCGATGTAATCTTCTCAACAGCACCCTCTGACAAAACAACTTCTGAAGCGTTCATTATATCGTAAGTGCTTATTTCTGAGTAATTTACAACTTTAACCCCTTGTAAATTGCGGGATGACAAATATAGGTTTTTATCGTAGTCACCAACTATGAATAGCGATTTTTTCTTATTCAAACCTAAAGCTACCATAACATTGATGAAGCTCGTCGTCTTCGGCACTTCAAAAGTGAAGTTCTCTACGACCTTCAAATTCTCAGATTTAACTTTCATCGATAAGGCAGATTTACGAGCCAATTGCTTCACTTTCTTATTCAACTTAAAGCCGTAGTTACGAGGACGTGGACCAAAAACAGTACCACCACCGCGTTGAACAGGCGACTTCAATGAACCTGCACGTGCACCACCAGTTCCTTTCTGCTTGTGGTGTTTCTTCGTCGTACGATTAACTTCAGCACGCTCTTTAGATTTGTGCGTACCCTGGCGAGCATTCGCCAAGAACTGCTTAACATCTAAATAAATGCTATGATCGTTAGGCTCAATACCAAAAATACTTGCGTCTAACGTAACGCTCTTTTTGGTCTCTTTTCCGTTTATGTCTAATACCTTCAATTCCATTATTTCTCGATAATTACAGTTGAATTCTTAGCTCCTGGAACAGAACCCTTAACTACTAGCAAATTCTTTTCAGCATCCACTTTCAAAACAACAAGGTTTTGAACCTTAGCGCGCTTACCTCCCATACGGCCAGCCATGCGCATTCCTTTGAATACTCTCGAAGGATCTGAACCCGCACCAATAGAACCTGGTGCACGTAGACGGTTGTGTTGACCGTGCGTTGCTTGACCAACACCGGCGAAGCCGTGACGCTTCACAACACCTTGAAAACCTTTACCCTTAGAAGTACCTACTACATCAACGTAGTCGCCTTCTTCGAATAAGTCAGCTGTCAAGACTTGTCCTAGTTCCAATCCACCTTCGAAGTCAGTGAATTCAACAAATTTCTTTTTAACAGAGGTGCTTGCTTTCTGCACGTGTCCTTGCAATGCTTTCGAAACGTTTTTCTCTTTCGCCTCTCCCCAACCAAGTTGGATTGCATTGTAACCATCGACATCTTCAGTTTTCACCTGAGTAACTACACATGGACCTACCTCTAGGACAGTACATGGCAAGTTCTTACCCTCTGGGCTGAAAATGCTGGTCATTCCGACTTTTTTACCAATTAATCCTGGCATCTCTTCTGGAATTTAAATTTAGTCTACTGTTAGACCTTGATTTCTACTTCAACACCACTAGGCAACTCTAACTTCATCAATGCATCAATAGTCTTTGATGATGATGAGTAGATATCCAACAAACGCTTGTAATTGCTAAGTTGGAACTGCTCGCGTGATTTCTTATTAACGTGCGGTGAGCGGAGCACAGTGTAAATACGCTTGTTTGTAGGCAATGGAATAGGACCATTAACAACAGCGCCAGTACTCTTCACAGTCTTCACGATCTTTTCAGCAGACTTATCTACTAAATTGTGGTCGTAAGACTTAAGCTTGATGCGAATTTTTTGACTCATTATCGTCTATTATTAAGCTTTTGTTTCTTCAATTACTTTTTCAGAGATATTGCTTGGGGTTTCAGCATAGTGCGAGAACTCCATAGTAGAAGCGGCACGACCAGAACTCAACGTACGTAATGTTGTTACGTAACCAAACATTTCTGATAACGGCACATTCGCCTTGATAACCTTAGCATTGTTACGATCAGACATGTCATTTACCTGACCACGACGACGGTTCAAATCACCAACGATATCACCCATATACTCTTCGGGAGTTACCACCTCCATCTTCATAATAGGCTCCATGATCACCGGAGATGCTTTTTTAGCACTTTCCTTAAAACCAATCTTAGCAGCTAATTCAAAAGATAATTGGTCAGAATCCACAGGGTGGAAAGAACCGTCCTTAAGTACAATTTTGTAGCTATCCACTTTAAAGCCTGCTAACGGACCATTTACCATTGCTGCCTTAAAACCGTTCTCAATGGATGGGATAAATTCTCTAGGAACATTACCACCCTTGATTTCGTTGACAAACTGAAGACCTTCACCTTCGAAACTTTCGTCTACAGGAGAGATTTCAAATACGATGTCCGCAAACTTACCACGACCACCCGTTTGCTTCTTGTAAACCTCGCGGTGACTAGCTGCTTCCTTAAGAGCTTCTTTATATTCAACCTGTGGTTCACCTACGTTTACCTCTACTTTGAATTCACGACGCATACGGTCAATCAAGATGTCCAAGTGAAGCTCACCCATACCAGAGATAATGGTTTGTCCTGACGCCTCATCCGTTTGAACGCGGAACGTTGGATCCTCTTCTGATAATTTAGCCAAAGCTGTACCCATCTTATCTACATCGGCCTTTGATTTAGGCTCAACGGCAATACCAATTACTGGTTCAGGGAAGGTCATAGATTCGAGCACGATTGGCGATTTTTCATCACACAACGTATCACCCGTACGAATGTCCTTAAATCCAACACCAGCACCAATATCACCAGCAGTGATTTGATCGATAGGTTGTTGCTTGTTAGAGTGCATTTGGAAGATACGTGAGATACGCTCTTTTTTTCCAGAACGCGTGTTCTTAACGTAAGAACCCGCATCTAGTGCTCCTGAATACACGCGGAAGAAACACAAACGACCTACGAAGGGATCTGTAGCAATTTTGAATGCAAGAGCAGAAAACGGCTCGTTTACAGAAGGCTTACGGAAATCAGGGTTACCTGTATCCGGATTCGTACCTTCAATTGCTTCAACATCCATAGGAGATGGCAGGTAACGCATTACTGCATCAAGCATTGCCTGAACCCCTTTGTTCTTAAATGCAGAACCACACATCATAGGTATGATGCTCATATCAATAGTCGCTGCACGAAGTGCTGCGATAATTTCATCTTCAGTAATGCTATCTTCGTCTTCGAAGAATTTCTCCATCAACGTTTCGTCGTACTCCGCAACCGCTTCGATTAATTCTCCGCGCTTTTCGTTTACAACATCAACTAAGTCAGCTGGGATCTCGATAGTCTCGTAAGTCATACCGTTATCCTCTTCGTTCCATACGATAGCTTGTTTGCTGATTAAATCAACAACACCTCTAAAATCTAGCTCGTCACCGATAGGAACTTGAAGTGCTACAGGATTTCCTCCTAGCATTTCTCTAACCTGATTACAAACCATGAAGAAGTCTGAACCTTGACGATCCATCTTGTTCACGAAACCTAAACGTGGAACACGGTATTTATCAGCTTGACGCCAAACTGTTTCAGATTGTGGCTCAACACCATCAACCGCTGAGAACAAGGCAACCACACCATCTAATACACGCAATGAACGCTCTACTTCAACTGTAAAGTCAACGTGTCCTGGTGTATCAATAATGTTGATCGCATAATCCTGATCGCGGTAGCGCCACTGACAGTGTGTTGCAGCAGAAGTAATAGTGATACCACGCTCTTGCTCTTGCTCCATCCAGTCCATCGTTGCAGCACCATCATGCACCTCACCGATTTTGTGGCTCACACCTGTGTAATATAAAATACGTTCAGTAGTGGTTGTTTTACCAGCATCAATGTGCGCAGCGATACCAATGTTTCTAGTGAACGTTAAATCTCTATTTCCTTTTGCCATGATATAGTGTCAATTAGAATCTAAAGTGTGAAAATGCTTTGTTCGCTTCAGCCATACGGTGAACTTCCGTACGCTTCTTAACTGCAGCACCTTCTTCTTTCGAAGCAGCGATGATTTCCGCAGCTAATTTCTGAGCCATCGAACGCTCATTACGCTTGCGCGTTGCGAGGATCAACCACTTCATTCCTAAAGTAACCTTACGTTCAGGACGAACCTGCATAGGGATCTGGAAGTTTGCACCACCAACGCGACGACTACGTACTTCTACGTGAGGCATTACATTATTCAGTGCTTCTTTCCATGTTTCTAAACCATTTCCTTCAGTCTTTTCCGATACAATATCAATTGCGTCATAGAAAATGTTGAAAGCGATAGACTTCTTTCCGTCTAACATCAAGTTATTTACAAAACGTGTTACGAGCGTATCGTTAAACCTTGGATCCGGAAGTAACGGACGTTTTTTAGCTCTTGCTTTTCTCATGAGTTCTTAAAGTCTACAGTAGTTTATTTCTTTGGTCTCTTAGCACCATACTTAGAACGACGCTGCGTTCTTCCGCTTACACCCGCTGTATCAAGTGCACCACGTACAATGTGGTAACGCACACCCGGAAGATCTTTTACACGACCACCGCGAACCAGTACAATACTGTGCTCTTGCAGGTTGTGACCTTCACCTCCGATGTAGGCGTTAACTTCGTTTCCATTACTTAGACGTACCCTGGCCACTTTACGCATTGCCGAATTTGGTTTTTTCGGCGTCGTTGTGTAGACACGAGTACATACACCCCTGCGTTGTGGGCAGGAATCCAGCGCAGCAGATTTACTCTTTTGTTTGATCTGTTTGCGACCTTTTCTTACAAGCTGTTGAATCGTTGGCATACGTACCTTTTGATTTCTAGTTTATTCCAATAATCAGTTACCCCATTTTTTGGGGACTGCAAATGTAGGGTAAATATTTCCACAACCAAACCGGGTGTGGATAAAATAATTGGCTCATTCTGAATTATTTGTGATTATTGGCGAATAGTGGGCTGCAGCCGGGTAGTAATTGGTCCGATTTTAAGGGTTGTAAAGGCGTTAAATAGGTGTAACTTTGTGCATCTTGTCGAACGGTAAAGCTTCCCCTAATTGGCACATTTTCTTAAAGAACTAAATGACGCACAGCGAGTTGCTGTGGAAAAGATTGACGGTCCCGTCATGGTAATTGCTGGCGCAGGCTCGGGTAAAACCAGAGTACTGACCTACAGAATTGCCTACCTGCTGGATAAAGGGGTGGACGCATTCAACATTCTTTCATTAACCTTCACAAATAAAGCCGCTCGAGAGATGAAAGAGCGTATTGGGAAGATTGTGGGTAATGGTGAAGCAAAGAATTTATGGATGGGTACTTTTCACAGCGTTTTTGCAAAGATCCTCAGAATAGAAGCGGAACGCTTGGGGTATCCGACAAACTTTACCATTTACGATGCGGATGACAGCAAGAAATTGATCACTACCATAATAAAGGAGAAACAACTGGATAAAGACATTTATAAGGCGAAAAGTGTCTCTTCTAGAATTTCATCATTAAAAAACAACCTGTTAACCCCTAAGGCGTATTTCCAAAACGGCGAATTACAAGCGCAGGACAGTGCTGCGAAGATGCCTATGTTCGGTGAAATTTACCAAGCCTACACGGAACGCTGTTTTCGAGCCGGCGCGATGGATTTCGATGATCTACTATTGAAAACCAATGAGTTACTTTATAAATTCCCTGAAGTACTCGCGAAATATCAAAACAGATTCAAATACATTTTAGTAGACGAGTACCAGGATACCAATCACAGTCAATACCTCATAGTCAAGGCACTGGCTGCGAAATATGAGAATATTTGTATCGTCGGGGATGATGCCCAGTCGATCTATGCATTCCGCGGTGCAAACATTCGAAACATTCTAAATTTCCAGAAGGATTACCCGAACACACAGCTCTTTAAATTGGAGCAAAATTACCGCTCTACAAATACCATCGTGCAGGCTGCTAATAGCATTATTGCAAAAAACAAGGAGCAGATTGAAAAGAACGTATGGACTCAAAATGGCAGCGGTGATAAAATTGTAGTACACAAGAGTATTTCAGATTCAGACGAAGGGAATTACGTAGCGACCAACATCTGGCAAACCGCCATGAATGATGGAGCGAAGCACGATGATTTCTGTATTTTATACCGTACCAATGCGCAAAGCCGCAGTTTTGAAGACGCACTCAGAAAGAAAAACATTCCCTATAAAATCTACGGTGGCTTAAGTTTTTACCAGCGCAAAGAAATCAAAGATGTGCTTTCCTACTTGCGTTTAGTGATTAATCCAAAGGATGAAGAAGCCTTTAGAAGGGTGATCAATTATCCAACGCGTGGAATTGGCGCAACTACTTTAGCGAAGCTCGCCGTTGCCGCTGAACAGCAGCAGTGGTCTTTGTGGGAAACCTGCGAAAAACTAGGCACCATCAGCAGTGGCGTTGGTGCGGCAGCGGTGCGTAAGATTGTCGATTTCACTACTTTAATAAACAGCTTCGTGATTTTTGCAAAAGATCACGATGCCTTTGATACTGTCGCTCACGTGGCTAAAAGTGTTGGTTTAGTCAAAGTACTGGGGGAAGATAAAACGCCTGAAGGTGTAACGCGCTACGAAAACGTACAGGAGTTACTCAATGGAATTAAGGATTTTAGTGAGCAGCAAAAAGAATTGGTCGATGGAGATCCGTCCCTTTCTAACTTCCTATCCGACGTCGCACTCTTAACAGACAGAGATAACGAGGTAGATGATGGACAGCCTAAGGTCAGTATGATGACCATACATTTAGCCAAAGGTTTGGAATTCCCTTACGTCTACATGGTAGGGCTAGAAGAAAATTTATTCCCAAGTATGATGAGCATGGGAAGTAGAAGTGAATTAGAGGAGGAGCGCCGATTATTCTACGTAGCTTTGACCCGAGCGGAAAAACGAGCGCACATTACCTATGCTCATACGAGATATCGTTGGGGAAAATTGATCGATTGCGAACCTTCGCGCTTCATTGATGAAATAGACGAGCAATATTTAGACATCCATATTCCGGAGTTTGCTCCAACTAGCTTTAGTTCACCTGCATTAGATAGCGCCTTTGGCGGGAGTTATGGAGGAAATCAGAAAGGACATACGGTTTATAAAGGCACCAACAAAAACTGGGGATCAAAAAAAACCGAAAGCAAAACAGGGAGAAGTGCCCTAGGTCCAGACATTGGGAGAGCAGCTACTCAACCTACATTGCGTGGCAAACCTCTTAAAAAAGTAAGTGCCTCAAGCGGCAGTGTTGAGGCGAGCGGAGATCATTTAAAACCGGAGGAGCTCATAACAGGAATGCGCGTAGTCCACGGAAGGTTTGGACTGGGAACAGTTAAAGACCTTGAAGGTACGGGAGCGGATGCTAAAGCCATCATCACATTTGATAATGCAGGTGAAAAAAGATTGTTGCTAAAATTTGCAAAGGTCCGGGCTGTATAACAAAAGAATTTACTTATTTGAAAGCATGGAATACAATACTGAACGTACAACATTAAAGATTCCAGAATACGGGCGCAATGTGCAGCGTATGGTGGATTATTGTCTCACTATAGAAGATGGAGAGCACCGGAATAAAGTTGCACAAAGCATCATTGATGTGATTGGAAACTTGAATCCCGCGATTCGAGATGCGCCAGATTATACACACAAATTATGGGATCACCTATTCATAATGTCTGATTTCAAATTGGACGTTGAAAGCCCCTATCCTATTCCTACTGCTGAAAGTTTCGTGGGTCTACCGGATGAAGTACCTTATCCTCAAAAATCGCGCAAATTCCGTCATTACGGCGGCGTAGTAAAAACCATGGTAAAGCACGCAATCGAACTAGAGAATGGTGAGGAAAAAGAAGCGCTTATCTATGGCATTGCGTACGCCATGAAACGCAACTATCTTAAATACAATAAAGACACCGTATCAGATAGCACAATTTTAGCGGATCTCGATGAAATCTCTGAGGGCAAACTGAAAACTGAAGGGATTGATTTACCTCATGCAAAATCATTCAACATCTCTCCGGCAGAACGCAATACTTCTGTTGTTCGCAAGAAAGGCAACCACAATACTAATAAGAAGAAGAAAAGAAGATTCTAAAATTACATGGGTACATTTAAAATTACGGGTGGCAAAAAGTTAAAAGGAGCCATAACTCCGCAAGGAGCTAAAAACGAAACGTTACAAATTCTTTGCGCAGTATTGCTCACCCCGGAAGAGGTGCGCATTACGAACATTCCCGATATTGTAGATGTCAACAAACTCATTGATCTTCTGGGCGATTTGGGCGTTTACGTCAAAAAGAACGGAATCGGCGATTACACGTTTAAGGCTGAGCACGTCAACCTAGATTATCTAACCTCGGAAACATTCAAGCAGAAAGGCGCCAGTCTGCGTGGCTCCATTATGATAGTCGGCCCGCTTTTGGCGCGTTTTGGTAAAGCCTTTATCCCAAAACCGGGCGGTGATAAAATTGGTCGAAGAAGGCTCGATACGCACTTTTTAGGTTTCGAAAAATTAGGTGCCAAATTTGAATACGACGCTAAGGATAGCTTTTACAGCGTAGATGCCTCACAACTCAAGGGGACCTATATGCTTCTCGATGAAGCTTCGGTTACGGGGACGGCCAATGTCGTCATGGCAGCAGTAATGGCAAAAGGCAAAACGACCATTTACAATGCAGCTTGTGAGCCGTATTTGCAGCAACTCTGTAAGATGCTAGTTCGCATGGGTGCGAAAATCGATGGCATTGGTTCGAACATGCTTCACATTGAGGGCGTTTCGGATTTGGGGGGTACCGTTCATCGTATTTTACCAGATATGATTGAAATAGGCTCTTGGATTGGCATGGCTGCTATGACGGGCTCAGAAATCACCATTAAAGACGTAAGCTATCCGGATTTAGGCATCATCCCCACTGTATTTAGAAGATTAGGGATTCACACAGAATTACGCGGTGATGATTTATTCGTTCCGGCGCACGACCATTATGAAATTGAAAGTTTTATTGATGGCTCTATCATGACCATCGCCGATGCACCTTGGCCAGGTTTTACCCCAGATCTTTTAAGTATTATTTTAGTGACTGCTACACAAGCAAGAGGATCTGTTCTCATTCATCAAAAGATGTTCGAAAGCCGCCTATTCTTCACAGATAAGCTTATTGACATGGGCGCTCAAATCATACTTTGTGATCCACATAGAGCAACGGTAATTGGATTGGACAAACAATCTCCACTGCGCGCCACAACTATGACCTCTCCGGACATTCGCGCAGGTGTAAGTTTGTTGATTGCAGCCTTAAGCGCAGAGGGAACATCCACCATACATAACATTAACCAAATCGATCGCGGTTATCAAGATATTGATGGCCGTCTGCAAGCTTTGGGAGCAGATATTGTTCGATTATAAACGCTGAAATACATGAAATCACTTAAACTACTACTCACAGGTTCTACGTTAGTAATCTTAGGGCTAATTACGACTTCATCTCAAACCATTTACGAGTTCGCACGCCCTGTCGAATTCGCTGCGGATCAAATGGCGGCAGTTGGTATCGGCGATAAGGCTCCAGATATTGCCATGCGGGATCCACAAGGAAATGTTCGCAATTTGAGTGATCTCAAAGGCCAAATAGTATTGATTGACTTTTGGGCATCATGGTGCCGTCCTTGTAGGATGGAAAATCCAAATGTTGTTCGCACTTACAAAGCTTACAAAGACGCTGCATTTAAAAATGGTAATGGATTTACTGTATTCTCAGTGAGTCTTGACCAAAATAAAGCCGCTTGGATGAACGGTATAGAAAAAGACGGTCTTGTTTGGGAGAACCACGTAAGCGACCTGCAAGGCTGGAGAAATGCGGCTGCAGGACTTTATGGCGTTAACAGCATACCTGCAACGTATTTGATCGATGGTGATGGCATTGTCATTAAGAAAAATTTACGCGGTCAAGCGCTGGAAAACACCTTGGCTACACTGAAAAAATAAACAACCTAAGGGCATAGAAAAGGCGCGGCGCGACGCCGCGCCTTTTCTATGCCTAAAATTTTGCCTACGTATTCCCTTTCGCTGACACGTTGTCAGCGAAAGGGAACTTGGCTAACATTTTGCTTCATTAAGGAAGTAAGAGTAAAAAACTACCCCAAAGATGTCTGAAAAGGAAGCACATAAAGAAGAGGAACTGAATCAAGAAGGCGCAACGCACACAAATGAGGAAGCGCAAGTACCAGATACGGAATCACCTGAAAAACAAACAGTTGAAATTGATCCCGTTGAACAACTTAAAGACGAAGTACAGGATCTAAAAGATCAAAATCTACGTTTGTATGCTGAATTCGAGAATTTCAGAAAACGAACAGCCAAAGAGCGCCTTCAAATGATGGACAGTGCCAACAAGGACACTTTAGCCGCTTTGTTGCCAGTTTTGGACGATTTTGACAGGGCCTTAAAAAACACAGTAGCCACTCCAGAAAACGAAGCGGTATTGGAGGGATTAAAGCTGATTCAACACAAATTGGGTGAAACGCTCAAGAACAAAGGACTGATTGCAATGGAAAGCACCATAGGTAAAGGCTTTGATGTTGAAGAAATGGAAGCCATCACACAAATCCCAGCACCGACTCCTGAGCTTGCCGGTAAGGTGATCGATGAAGTTGAAAAAGGCTATAAAATTGGTGAGCAAGTATTGCGCTACGCAAAGGTAGTCGTGGGTAAAGAAGCATAAAATGGCAAAAAGAGATTATTACGATATACTGGGCGTCTCCAAAAGTTCAAGTCAAGACGAAATCAAAAAAGCCTACCGTAAAGTGGCTTTAAAGTACCATCCTGACCGCAATCCAGATAATAAAGAAGCTGAAGATAAATTCAAAGAGGCCGCGGAAGCATATGATGTGCTCGGCAACGATGAAAAACGTCGTAAGTACGACCAATTTGGGCACCAAGCTTTCGGCGCAGGTGCCGGCGGCGGCGGGTTCGGTGGCAACATGAACGACATCTTCGACATGTTTGGTGACATCTTCGGTGGCGGCGGTGGCGGTGGCGGAGGCTTTAGCGGTTTCGGCGGTTTTGGCGGCGGCGGTCAGCGTCGACAAGCCAAAGGCTCCAATCTTCGTGTAAAAGTGAAATTAACGCTCGAAGAAATTGCAGAAGGCGTAGAAAAGAAAATGAAGATTCGTCGCGCCAAAATCGCTGACGGTGTAACCTTTAAAACGTGTAGCACGTGTAATGGCGCTGGTCAGGTGCAACAAGTGACGAATACGATTTTGGGACAAATGCGCACTGCGGCCACCTGTTCTGCATGTAGCGGTAGCGGAAAGATTGTGGACCAAAAACCTTCTGGTGTGGGAAGCGACGGTTTAGATCGTAAAGAAGAAGTGGTAAGCGTTAAGATTCCAGCCGGTGTTCAAGACGGCATGCAGTTGCGCGTTGGTGGAAAAGGTAATGAAGTACTGGGTGGTGTTGCTGGTGATTTGATCGTATTAATTGAAGAAATTCAGCACGACCACCTCACCAGAGATGGCGAGAATCTGCACTACGAATTGAACTTGAGTTTTCCAGACGCAGCTCTAGGGACACAAGTAGAAATTCCAACCGTGAGTGGTGTGGTAAAAATCGGCATCGATGCCGGTACACAACCTGGTAAAATCCTTCGACTAAAGAACAAAGGACTTCCTAGCGTTCAAGGCTATGGCAAGGGGGATCAGCTTATTCACGTAAACGTTTGGGTTCCTAAAAACCTCAACAGCGACGAAAAGAAGACCATTGAAAAACTCAAAGGCAATGAAAATTTCGAGCCTAATCCTGGTAAATCGGACAAAGGCTTTTTTGACCGGGTGAAAGAGATGTTCTCTTAATTAGGTTTTGTAATTTACACTCCCACCTCACCGGTGGGAGTTTTTTATATCCTAGAAATAACAGCCATGATAACTGCCAAAAAGGTCACCAAAGAATACAGCTCAAAACGTGCGCTGGATGACGTAGACCTCTTCATACCTAAGGGAAGTATTTACGGATTGCTTGGTCCTAACGGGGCGGGCAAAACGTCATTCATCCGAATTATGAATCAAATTACTGCGCCCGATCAAGGTGAGGTGTATTTTGGCAATGAGCTCTTACAACCTAAGGATATTGCCCGGATAGGTTATTTACCAGAAGAGCGTGGATTGTATAAGAAGATGAAGGTCGGTGAGCAGGTACTCTATTTAGCCCGACTGAAAGGCCTCACAACGAGCGAAGCCAAGAATAGAGCGAAAGATTGGTTTGAACGCCTAGAAATGAGCGGATGGTGGGATAAAAAAGTAGAAGACCTCAGTAAGGGAATGGCACAGAAAGTCCAGTTCGTGACTACGGTTTTACACGAGCCAGAGCTGCTGATTTTTGATGAACCTTTCACCGGTTTTGACCCAATCAACACCAACCTAATCAAAGGCGAGATTCAACGCCTCAATGAAAACGGAGCGACCGTTATTTTTTCTACGCACCGCATGGAGAGCGTAGAGGAAATTTGCAACCACATTGGTTTGATTGACAATGGAAAGGTGATGATTGAAGGGAATCTTTTAGACATCCGTAAACATTATAAAGACGGCACGTTTGCATTTACTACAAGGACGTTGATCGATGATTGGGGCGGGCACAAGGTGCTTTCTCAAAAAGAAGACCACATGGGATACCGCACAGTGTTAAAATCTGCTACGTTTCCAAAAGAAATGGTCATCGCTTTAAGCGAAAAAGAAGTGTTAGTCGCCTTCGAAGAAGTCCTTCCTACGGTGAGTGATATTTTCATTGAAATCGTTAAGAATGGACCTAAACCTTGGAAACATGAGTAACCCTATATTTCTCATCATACAGCGTGAATTCCTTTCACGAGTGCGTAAGAAAACCTTCTTATTAGTCACTTTAATTGGTCCATTGGCATTTGCTGCACTAATGATCGTTCCCGGGCTTCTAGCTTCAATGCCTGAAGACGCGAAAGAAATTATTGTTCTCGATGAACCTTCACTGTTATTGCCCCACGAAGGAAAAGAGCAATATCAGTTAGAGTATTTAGACCCAAGAGAAAACGATTTAGAATTGGCAAAAGAACTGTTGCGTGATTCGAAATACGATGCCCTACTCTACATTCCTTCCGGAGAAAGTTGGGACCCAGATTTCATCAAAAACAACATCCTACTTTATGGCAAGGAAGACCCATCAATGGAGATGCAAGGGTACTTAGACTATTTACTGGAGGAGCAAATCAACAAAGCGAAGCTTCTTAAAAACGGTGTGGACCCCGCTGTTGTTGCGCAGATTAAAACGAATGTTTCAATCAAAAGCTTTACGCTTGGTGAAGAAGGCACTGATGAGCAGAGTGCCGTACCTATAAAAATGGCACTTGGCTACATTACCGGTATGCTCATTTATTTCTTCATCTTCTTCTACTCTGTGCAAGTCATGCGCGGCGTAATGGAAGAAAAAAGTAGTCGTATAGTAGAGGTCATCATCTCCAGCGTTCGTCCGTACCAACTTATGATGGGTAAGATTTTAGGTATTGGCTTGGTTGGAGTGGTCCAATTCATTATTTGGATCGGACTTTCTGGAATACTATACACTGTGATCAGTACATTCTTATTTCCCGAGCTATTTGCGGAGCAAGCTGCCGCAGGCGCTGACGGCAATCCCGCTGCAGAAATGGTTGGGCTTGAAGTGCTTGACATGCTGCGCTCTGTAGATTTCACTACGGTAATAGTGGGTTTTGCCTTTTACTTCTTTGGAGGGTATTTCCTTTATAGTGCCCTATTTGCAGCTGTGGGTAGTGCCGTTGATCAGGAGGCAGACTCGCAACAATTTATGTTACCTGTTACCATTCCCATGATTCTTGCGATCATTACGGCAATGAATGTTATTCAAGAACCGAACGGCGCTTTGGCCTTCTGGATGAGCATGATTCCATTGACTTCTCCCATTACAATGATGATCCGACTACCGTTTGGCATTCCGCTATGGGAGGTATTTTTAAGTGGTGCTATTTTAGTGTCCACCTTTTTTGCAGTAGTGGGACTCGCTGGTAAAATCTACCGCGTTGGTATTTTAATGTATGGTAAAAAAGTAACCTGGAAAGAATTATTCAAATGGCTGAAATACTAGAGAATTTAAGTGCCTTTATAGATTCAATTCTGAGCTATAAAATATGGGGCTACGACTCCGTAAGACTATCTGTGAAAGGAGTATTTCAAGTGGTTTTTCTTTTCCTTTCGGCGCGCTTTGGCATCTGGACAATGGGTCGTGTATTCATGAGAGGTAGAATGGGCGTGAATTATGATGAGGGACGTCGGTACACGATTCTTCAAATCTCTAAATACCTGATTTACACCGTAGTCATGGTCATGGCACTAGAAACTGTTGGCGTAAAGGTCACCACTCTTTTAGCAGCATCTACAGCACTTTTCGTTGGTTTAGGTCTAGGTTTACAAGACGCTTTCAAAGATTTAAGTTCGGGAGTAATTATTTTGATGGAACGGACACTTTCCGTTGGTGACATTATCAAACTTCAAGACCAGTTTGGTAAGGTGGAAGCAGTAGGACTGCGTACCACAACCGTCCGGACACGTGATGATATCTTAATCATTGTACCCAATAGTAAGTTGACGAATGAAATTGTGGTAAATCTTACCCATAGTGAAGAAACTACCCGTTTCTCTATCAATGTAAGCGTGGCATTTGGGAGCGACACCCATCAGGTTGCAACACTATTAAAACAAGTTGCCTTGGATCATCCAGAATCTGAACCCGGACAAGAACCTTTGGTGATTTTAAAAGAATTTGGCGATAGCGCACTGATTTTTGAGTTGAACTTTTACACCCGGAATCTATTTCACGTTGAAAAAATTAAGAGCGAATTACGCTTTGAAATTGACCGTGAATTCCGTGAAAATAAAATCATTATTCCTTTCCCACAGCGTACCGTTTGGCAAGGACCGGAACGCGTTAAGCAATTTGGTGATGGAATTGTGGGCGCTGGCGAGAATATTGCATCAGAAAATGATGACACCACCTCCGGTGCACTATAAGAATTGAGTATGAGTAGAATATTGTTAATTGAAGACGAAGAAGCCATTCGTCGCGTACTGAAGAAAATACTCCTAGAAGAAGATGCGTCGAACGACGTCCAGGAAGCTGCCAATGGTAAACAAGCCATTGAAGTTTTTGGAGACGGTGCTTGGGATCTGGTTTTCTGCGACATCAAAATGCCTCATATGGACGGCGTGGAAGTTTTAGAGCGCATGATGGCTATAAATCCGGAAGTACCCGTTATTATGATCAGTGGACATGGAGATATCAATACTGCTGTGGATTGCTTAAAAAAAGGTGCCTTCGATTATTTACCTAAGCCCCCTGACTTAAACAGATTACTGAGTACCGTTCGCCATGCACTAGAAAAGAAGATCTTAGTGCAAGAGGTAAAAACGCTAAAAAAGAAGGTAAGCAAGAGGTACACCATGATTGGCGAGAGCAACGGGATGCTTGAGCTGCGCGGACTCATTGAAAAAGTCGCACCGTCAGAGGCGCGTGTATTGATTACAGGACCCAACGGTTCCGGAAAAGAATTGGTCGCCCATCAAATGCACGAGCAAAGCGCTCGTTCAAAGAATATGATGGTAGAAGTGAATTGTGCTGCCATACCGGCTGAATTAATAGAGAGTGAACTTTTTGGTCACAAAAAAGGTGCCTTTACAGGAGCCCAAAAAGATCGAAAAGGGAAATTTGAATTGGCGCACGGCGGCACCCTTTTCCTTGATGAGATTGGCGACATGAGCCTCAGTGCACAGGCAAAAGTATTGCGTGCGCTGCAGGAACATCAAATCACGCCAGTTGGAGGAGATCGAAGCATTAAGGTAGATGTTCGCGTGCTAGCTGCGACGAATAAAGATTTGAGAAATGAAATAGCGGCAGGAAAGTTTCGCGAGGATTTGTACCACCGATTGAGTGTCATTCTTATTGAAGTACCTGGCTTGAATGATCGTAGAGATGATATTCCCTTATTGGCGCAACACTTCTTACAGCAAATAGCCGATGATTACGGAGTGCCCGCTAAGACCATCAGTAATCAGGCCATCACTGCTTTACAAGGCTATGACTGGACGGGAAACATTAGGGAATTTAGAAATGTCATCGAACGCCTGCACATTTTAGGCAGTTTAGAAATTAGTGCAACGGATGTAAGTACGTTCGCACGTAAATAGACGTACTTTTGCCCTACAAAACGGATACAAATGGACTTTCCTAAATTCTTAGTTGCAGACAATACCGATCAACCTGAAGCGGTTTACATCGTTCATACTGAATTCCCCTCATTCATTCTTAATCTTGAGAATGATGAAGTGAAATGGTTAGACGATATCGGTGATGAGAGTGAAGGAGATTTGACTAAAATTCTAGAAGGCTTGATTACGGAGGCAGAGTTGTTTTATACTCGTGAGGTAGAGCGCTACAATCTCTAAGACTGAGTGTCCTTTCAATGGAACACATATAAATCCCAATACGGGATTAGCTTGAAATTGGCCTATCCGGTCATGATCGGTCAATTGGGTCAAATTCTAGTTTCTGTTGCCGACTCCATCATGGTGGGGAAATTTCTCGGTACCATCCCGTTAGCCGCCATTTCGCTTGCCGTTTCTATACTCATCATCCCTATGGTATTCGCTATAGGGGTCGCCTACGGACTGACCCCACTAATCGCAGGTGCCGATGGAAAAGAAGACCCGGCCGAGGCAGTGAAATACTTTAAAAACGGGCTCGTCTTAAATTCTGTATTAGGTCTAATTGTATACGGTGTACTGGCAGTTTTCGCTCAATTCGCGCACCTTTTAGGTCAAGATATCAGGGTGGTCGAAGCTTCTCTTCCGTACATCCATTTGGTCGGCCTTTCGATCGTGCCAATGATGAGCTTTTTCGCATTCAAGCAATTTGCAGAAGGCCTAAGCGATACTAAAGCAGCCATGCGTGTGAGCCTCGTCGCGAATGTGCTGAATATCTTATTAAACTACCCCTTAATCACAGGATGGGGACCGTTCCCTGAGTTGGGGCTTGCAGGAGCAGCGCTTGCGACCTTAAGTACGCGTTTTCTTATGTTGGCAGGCATGGCCCTATACATCCGTAAACATAAAAAATTTGCAAGCTATTGGAGCTATTGGCGCAGCAGTCAAATTTCCTGGAAGAGCATTCGTGCCATTTTAGTCATTGGCGTGCCCAGTGGTTTACAATACGTATTTGAGGCTGGTGCTTTTGCAATGAGTGGAGTCATTGTGGGAATGATAGGTCCTGTGCAACAAGCGGCACACCAGATCGCGCTTAATATTGCCTCTGTAAGTTACATGATGGTAAGTGGATTAGGTGCCGCAGCCACTATTCGAGTAGGAAACCAATTGGGTAAAAAAGACATACCCATGCTTCGTTTGGCAGGACAAAGCTTATTTCATTTGACTTTAGCCATGATGGTCTTAACTATGGGACTCCTGATTGCACTGCGCAATATCATTCCCGAATTTTACAGCTCGGACCCCGAAGTTTTACAATACACTGCTGTATTGATGATTGCAGCAGGGATTTTCCAATTGCCGGATGGACTGCAAGCCACAACCCTGGGAGCCCTGCGTGGCGTTCAAGACGTAAATATTCCAACCGTTATTGCATTTATTGCGTATTGGGTCATTGCCGTACCACTCTGCTACTACCTTGGGGTGGTCATGGCCATAGGTCCATTAGGTGTATGGATTGGGCTAGCGATTGGATTACTACTTGCTGCAATTGCCTTGTATTGGCGTTTCCAACATAAGGTGCGGAGTCTCCTTTAAGCAGAAATCCCTGCACGCTTTAATAACGCGTCTACCTCTGGATCACGGCCTCTAAAGTTTCGATACAATTCATCCGGCGCTACAGTACCTCCACTTTGTAAGACGATTGCAAAATCTGCTGCCACTTGTGGGTTGAACAAGCCTTCTTCTTCGAATCGCTCAAAAGCATCCGCATCCAATACCTCAGCCCATTTGTAACTGTAGTATCCTGCACTGTATCCACCCTGAAAAATGTGGCTGAAAGCGGTACTAGAAAGCGTCCCTGCAACTTCCGGAAATAACGAAGTGTGCTCAGTCGCAGCCTTTTCATGTGAAGCCACATCACCATGAAATACTTCTTTTCTATCGTGCCAACTCATATCTAAATAGCCAAAGTTGAGCTGTCGTAAGGTCATATAGCCTTCCAAGAAGGTCTGACTTTCTTTAATCTTATCTATGTATGCTGTGGGTAAGAGCGCACCGGTGTCATAATGCTTTGCAAATAACGCCAACGCTTCAGGCTGGTAGCACCAATTCTCCATGATTTGTGAAGGGAGCTCCACAAAATCCCAATACACGCTGGTTCCTGTAAGCGACGGATAGGTGCCACGTGCCATCATTCCGTGTAAGGCATGTCCAAATTCATGAAATAAAGTGGTGACCTCATTAAAGGTAAGAAGTGAAGGCTTTGAAGCAGTGGGCTTTGTGAAGTTGCAAACTATACTAATATGAGGACGTACTTCTGTACCCTCTTTGGTATACATACTCTGATAACTGGTCATCCAGGCACCGGCACGTTTACCCGCTCTAGGGAAAAAGTCCGCATAAAACAGACTCAAGAAATTACCATCGGCATCAAAAACTTCGTAAGCATCCACATCCTCATGGTAAACAGGCAGCGTAGCATGGTGCACGAAACGAAGTCCAAACAAACGGCCTGCCACAGTAAAGGCGCCCTCCAGAACATTTTCAAGCTTGAAATAAGGCTTCAACGCTTGGTCATCGAGAGAAAGGCGCTCCATCTTCAACTTTTCTGACCAATAACTAAAATCCCAAGATTGAAGGGGTAATTCAGCACCCTGTGCGGCGGCAAAGTCCGCAACAGACTTTATATCTAACGCTGCAGCCGGTTTAGCCACCTCCAATAGATGATCCAAAAAATTCAAAACGGTACCTGGCGTTTTCGCCATGCGCTTACTCAAGGTCAGCTGGGCATGAGAATCAAACCCGAGCAATTGTGCCCGCTCCATGCGCTTATTGACCAACTCTTTGATCACATGTTCATTATTATTTTCGTTTTCCTTCGCGGCACGCGAACCATAGGCACGGTAAAAATGGGCGCGCAATTCCGTACGATCGGCATATTTCATAACAGCCATGTACGTGGGCATATCTAGACCCAATAGGTAACCCTCTTTACCTTGCTGCTGGCCCAGTTGAGACGCTGATTCAATGACATCTTCCGGAAGTCCTTGCAAATCTTCAAGGAGAGCGGTATGGTACTGAAAGGCTTTTGTTTCTGCTAAGACATGCTCCCCGAAAGTCAATGACAACGTACTTAATTCTTCATTTAAAGCCGTTAATCGTTCCCGATCCTCACCTACTAAAGCAGCACCGTTGCGTACAAAACTTTCGTACGTTTCATTTAGTAACCGCTTTGCTTCTGTTGAGTCCGGTGCTTGCCCAGATTCGTAAACGCTTTGAATGCGAAGGAATAAGGGTTCGTTTAATAGCGTCTCGCTACTAAATGCCGTCAATTTTGGTGAAAATTCGCGGGCAATTTCCTGAATCGCATCGTTCGTTTCCGCACTATTGAGGTTGAAAAAACAGCTGCTCACTTTATTTAATTCCAATGAAGAAAACTCTAATGCGGCCACGGTATTATCAAAAGTGGGCCGTTCGGAATTGGCAACAATGGCTGCTTGGCGTTCCTTAGAAACCTGGATCCAATGCTCCAATGCTGGTAAGAAATGTTCAGGCTTAATGCTATTAAAAGCTAAAGCTTCGTGAGCTGTTGACGGAAAATCTATGAGTGGGTTCATGGAGATCTTAACAAATTATGCAATACGCCAAAGATACTTTTTACCATCGGCAATACCTACCTTTGAACTATGGCAAAAGAGCAAATACAGTGGGCTTTAACAGGAATGACCTGCGCAGGTTGTGCGCACAGTGCACAAAGCATTGCAGAAAGCACAGCTGGTATAGAAAACATACAAGTGCGCTATGCCAGCGGCAGCTTTAAAGCTACCATAGACACCGACCTATTAAATGTTCCTGCACTCCAAAAAAGCTTCGCAGCAGCAGGATACCAACTCACTACGAACTACATCAGTCCACGTACGCGGATAAAAAATCAAAAAGAAGAAGTAGACCGTAAACGAAATGAACTGTTTATTGCTTCCGCGCTTGCCCTTCCTTTATTCATTATAGGAATGATGCACCTGCATGCAAGCTGGAGCATTGTACTGCAATTTTTACTTGCTACCGTACTCAGTATCTACTTCGGAAGGAACATTCACACGAAGGCATTTGCACTCGCTAAAATTGGGAGTACGAATATGGATACTTTAGTGAGTTTAGGCTCCTTAGTTGCTTACGGGTATTCCATAACAGGATGGGGTATGGGCAGGTACGAACAGGTCTATTTCGAAAGTGCCGGCTTGATTATTTATTTTATACTTATCGGTAAGCTTTTGGAAGACCGTGGAAAGTTGTCGAACAGTAAAGCTTTAACTGCGCTTTTGTCCATACAGCCCAACGAAGCCGTTTTAGTGGATGCAGGTATGCAGCAAACGGTAGCGGTTGAATCTCTGGAATTGGACCAATTGGTCTGGATTCCACCCGCACAACGCGTGCCAGTGGATGGGATGGTTGTTGAAGGTAGAAGCACCATCGATGAAAGCACATTTACAGGGGAACCTATACCTGTGGAAAAAGGAATTGGATCAAAAGTTTGGGCGGGTACAATGAACGGCCATGAAGGCTTGCTGGTACGCGTGACCCATACTGGACGAAGTAGTGCTTTGGGCGGCATCATCGATGCTGTTGTGGATGCTCAGGGCACCGCTGCCCCTATTGAAGCATTAACCGATCGTATTTCTAAGATTTTTGTTCCCACAATTTTAGGTTTGAGTTTACTTACTGGGGCGCTGTGGTATTTTTCATTTGACTCGCAGAAAGCAATAGTGTATGCCATTGATGTATTAGTCATCGCATGTCCATGCGCACTAGGATTGGCAACACCTTTAGCCGTAGTAGCGGCAACCGGAATAGGAAGTAAGAACGGATTGTTGATCAAAGATGCTGCTGCTTTGCAATTGGCCGGCGAAATAAAATTTGCGCTCCTAGATAAAACCGGTACACTCACCCTAGGGAAACCCGTGGTTACAGCGATCGATTGGGAGGATAAGGCGGCACGTTCAATCGTAGTCTCATTAAATGAAAAGGGAACACATCCGCTCAATCATTCCTTAGCCACTTACTTTGGAAACATAGATGGATTACCTCAGGTGAAGCGGTTCAAAGCCATACCAGGTAAAGGAATTCAAGGGAAGATTGATGGACACATGTACTATATAGGATCGGGACCTTTTTTCGCTGAAATCACAGGCACACCCCCTCCAAGCGCGCCATTTACACATACGCTCTGCTTTAAAGAAGACGGCCTTATTGCCTTAGTATCTTTTGAAGACACACTCCACCCTGATGCACCGCTTTTAATCAATCAACTGAAGCAACGTGGTATTACCCCCATTATCGCATCGGGAGATGTTGAAGAAGCGGTTGCAAAAACAGCTGCAGCTTTGGGCATAGTCAAGTACCACGGCGGATTGCAACCACACGACAAAGTAGATCTGGTACGATCCTATCAGAAGCGCGGCCGCACCTTAATGCTCGGCGACGGTATCAATGACAGTATTGCTTTAAATGCCGCGGACGTTGGCATTTCACTAGCCCACGGAACTGCCGTAGCGCAAGAAAGTGCTGCTGTGGTATTGACTCGAGAAGGATTGCCCCAGATGGCACACTATTTCAAACTGAGCACCCTAACGATGCAAACCATTCGAGGCAATTTATTGTGGGCTTTTGGATATAATCTCATCGCCATTCCTATTGCTGCAGGTCTATTGGCCGCCCCGCTCGGATTAGAATTAACCCCAATGATGGCAAGTA